>NZ_ATVI01000006.1:645381-968072 GCF_000420645.1 Nevskia ramosa DSM 11499
CTTGGGCAACATCGCCCGGCGCAAGGGGGCCGCGGTGGCACAGATCGTCGCGCTCGGCGTGGCGCTGATGGCGCTGCTGCTGGTCACCGTGGTCCGCGAAGATCTGCTCGCCACCTGGAAGAACAAGCTGCCGCCGGAAACACCGAACCAGTTCCTGATCGGCATCCTGCCGGAGCAGCGCGAGCCGCTGCAGGCGTTCTTCAAGGCACGCGGCGTGGCCACGCTCGATCCGGTGCCGATGGTCCGCGGCCGGCTGAAAGCGGTGCGTGGCGAGGACGTCACCGCCGACAGCTTCGACGACCCGGAAACCCGCCGCTGGATCAACCGCGAATTCAACCTGAGCTGGACCAGCCGCTTCGGCGAGGACAGTGAATTCATCGATGGCCAGCCCTGGGGCGAGGAGGCGCGCGGCAAGCCCTGGCTCGCAGTCGATGATTACGCCGTCGAACGCTTGAAGCTCAGGATCGGTGACAGCATCACCATCGACTTCGCCGGCACGCCACTGACGCTGGAAGTGCGTGCGGTGCGCAAGATCAAGTGGGACAGCTTCAAGCCGAACTTCTTCCTGGTCACGCCGCCTGGTGTGCTCGATGCCGAAGGCCTGAACCCTCCACTGCAGTGGATCGCCAGCTTCTATCTGCCGCGTGATCAGCGCGCGCTGCTGCGCGAGCTGATCCGCGAATTCCCGAACGTCACCGCGCTCGATCTCGATGCCGCGCTGAATCAGGTGCGGACCATCGTCGATCGCATCGTCGGTGCGCTGGAATTCATCTTCCTGTTCACGCTGCTCGCCGGGCTGATCGTGATGCTCGCGGTGATCGAAGGCTCGCGCGCCGACCGGGTCCGCGAAACCGGTGTGCTGCGCGCGCTCGGCGCCTCGGCGCGGACCATCCGCCAGGGTCTGATCGCCGAATACCTCGTGCTGGGTGGGCTGGCCGGTGCGGTCGCCGCTTTTGCCGCGCAGGCGCTGGCCTGGGTGCTGGCGGCGCGGGTGCTCGAACTGCCGTATGGACCCCGTCCGCTGCTGTGGCTGGCGGGCACCGTTGCCGGTGCGCTGATCGTCGCCGCTGCCGGTTATCTGAGCTTGCGCAAGGTGCTGCAGACCTCGCCGCGCAGCGTGCTTGCCGGTGGCAATGTATGAGCAGCGAAGCGCGCCTGCCACCGGACAGTCTCGACGCGATCGAGGCCGAAGCCTGGGCCTTGCTGGAAGCGGGCGGCGGCTCGTTCCGCGCGCCGTTCCACGCCGGCACGCTGGGCACCATCGGCGGAGACGGCCCGAATCTGCGCACGGTGATTCTCAGAGGCGCCGATGGCGCCAGCCGGCGCATCTGGTGCCACACCGATATCCGCTCGCCGAAGATCGCCGAGCTGGCGGCCGATTGCAGAATCGCCTGGACCTTGTACGACGAAGCCTCGCGCCTGCAGTTCCGCGCGTGGGGCCGGGCCATCGTCCATCACGATGACGACATTGCCCGCGCTCGCTGGGAAACCACGGTGCTGAACAGCCGGCGCATCTATCACGCCGTGGCGCCGCCAAGTTCGATCAGCCCGATAGCGACTGGCGGCCTGCCGCCGGAACTCGACGACGAGCGCTGGACACCGGAGTACAGCGAGCACGGCGCAGCCAACTTCGTGGCGCTGGAAACGCGGATCACCCGGCTGGAAGCGCTGTACCTGCATCACGCCGGCCATCGCCGCGCGCTGTTCCGCTACGGCGATGACGGCACCCGCCTGGCGGCGGACTGGCTGATTCCCTGACCAGAGCCTTGCAGCCCTGATCAGGGCGTTGCTCAGGCGATCTTCAGCTTCACATCGACGTTGCCGCGCGTCGCATTCGAATACGGGCAGACGACGTGGGCGGCGTCGACCAGGGTCTTCGCTTCGGCCGCATCGAGGCCGGGAATGGTCACCGTCAGTTCGGCGGTGATCGCGAAGCCGGTGGCCGTCGGGCCGATGCCGATCGCGGCGGCAACCTTGGTGTCGGCTGGCAGCGTCTTCTTGCTCTTGCCGGCGACGAACTTCAGCGCGCCGAGGAAGCAGGCCGAGTAACCGGCGGCAAACAGCTGCTCGGGATTGGTGCCGCCGACGCCCGGGCCGCCCATTTCCTTCGGCACCACCAGCTTCACATCGAGCACACCGTCGTCGGTGACGGCGTGGCCATCGCGGCCACCGGTGGCGTGGGCATGGGCGGTGTAGACAACCTTGTCGGGTGCAGCCATGGGAAAACTCCTTCGGTGAGCAGGGAAGCCCTGCGAGAACAATGATTCCTGTGGGTCACGGCCCGGCATCTTTCGATACTGGGGACGCACCCCCGATATGGGGGGTGCGCGGGCAACGGGACAATCAAGACAATGCAAACGCCGCCAAAGTGCCGCTCGCTTGCAGTCCTCTTTCATCGAACCCAATGCCTACCGTGTCCAGAATCCTGATCGCCCTGCTGTGCTTTGCTGCGTTCTCCACCTCGGCGTTCGCCGATACCTGCCTGAACACCGACAAGGAAAAGTACGCCGACAACGACGTGCGCTCGTCCGATTACGGCAAGTGCAAGTCCACCGGACCGGACAACAGCTACAGCTCGGTGACCACCATCGGCAAGCAGATGGAGGGCATGCTGCAGCGGAATGCGCCCGAGCCGCGCCGGCAGTTCAGCGCTGAGGAAAGTTCATCGATTCACGAGAGCGATCGCGAACGCTTCGCGACTGGCCAGTACTCGATCCTTTGCGAAGTCGAGGCCTGCGTCGACCGCCCCTCGCCGTATCCGAACGCGAACACCACGCCCGAGCAGCAGCAGGCGGTCCGCGAGCAGATCAAGGCGGCGATCGCCGGCGGCAAGCTGCTGGAAACCTATGGCGACAACCGCTACGACAGGAAGTGGGTCAGCGGCAGCGATCCGGTCGCCAACTGGCAGATGTGCGAAGTGGCGACGACGCTCACCCAGGCCTACGTCTACGGCAACGGCGTGACGGCGGCCCAGAAGGATCCGGCCAAGGGCCTGGCGATCGCCCGTGCCGGCTGCACGGCCAACTGTGGCGGCACCTGCCTCGAACTCGGCCGCATCTTTGCAGCTGGCGATTCCGCGGCCCCCGGCGTCGACAAGATTCTCGGCAAGACGCCGCACGATCAGACGGTATTCGCGTTCGAAACTGCCATCCGCAATGGCATCACCGCGGCCTACGAGCCGCTTGCCGATCTGAACAGCGGAACGCCGGCGCTCTACAAGGGCAAGACCTATTTCAATCTGGCCGAACTGGACACCGACAGCTACTGGATCAACAGCTCTACCGATCGCCGTCTGGCCTATCGCCAGTACCAGAAGTGCCTGAAGGCCGATCCATCGAACCTGAACTGTGCGCGCGGCATCAACCTGTTGCTGAAGAACGTGACGCCGAACCGCGGCGACGTCTTCAAGCTCGCCAGCGACGTCACCGCCGAGGACATTGCCTTCTACGCGGAATACCAGCAGAAGCTCGAAGCGCTGCTGGCCACCGCGCAGAACACGCCTGCTCCTGCGCCCTGAGAACTCAGCCGCCGGCGGCCCCCGGTTCGACGATCACCGTGCAGGTCATGCCCGAAACCAGCACCGTGCCGTCCGGCACTTCATCGAGCGAGATCCGCACCGGCACGCGCTGGGCGAGACGCACCCAGTTGAAGGTCGGATTGACGTCGGCGAGCAGGCGCGGGCCGAGCGGGTTGTCGCGGTCGGTGATGCCGCGCGAAATGCCGTCGACATGACCGCGCAGTTCCGGGCCACCGCTCATCAGTCGAACCCGAACCGCATCGCCCTCGTGCAGATACGGCAGCTTGGTTTCCTCGAAGTAGCCATTGATGCGGAACGAGTGGGCATCGACCAGGGCCAGCATCGGCCGGCCGGCATTCGCGTAGTCGCCGGCGTGGACTTCAAGGTTGCTGACATAGCCATCGACCGGCGCCAGCACCTCGGTGCGCTTCAGGTTCAGCGCTGCGGTGTCGCGGGCGGCCTGGGCCTGGTGGTAGAGCGCGGCGGCGGATGAGGCGGTCGATGCTGAAGCTTCGCGGCTTTCGCTCGACACCACGATCCCGGACAGACTCGCGCGGCGCGCGGCTTCGCTGCGCTTCATGTCGTAGTCGGCCTTGCGGGCGCTGACGGCGGCATCCGCCTCCGCCAGTGCGTGCTGGTAGCGCTCGGCATCGATGCGCAGCAGCACATCGCCGCGCTTCACCAGCTGGTTCTCGGTGACCCGCAATTCGACGACCGCGCCGGAAACATCGGGTGCGATCGCGATGACATCGGCCTTCACCCGGCCATCACGCGTCCACGGCGAATACTGATAGTGCCGCCACAGTGCCAGGCCGATGACCACGGCGGCGGCGAAGATCAGGCCGGTCGACAGCAGGCGCAGCAGGTTTCTCGGATTCATTTGGCAGACCTATGAATACAGCGCGAGCCCGAGCGCGCCGAAGATGCAGACGAACAGGCTGAAACGGAATAGCGCCGGGTGCCAGACGCGGCCATAGACCCCGAGGCTGCCGAGCAGGCCATCGAGCAGCCACTGCAGGCCGAAGGCGAACAGGAACATCGGCAACAGAGTCGGCAGGAAGAAGCCGAACAGATCGATCTCACGTGGCATCGGCAGCTCCTTGCAACGAGGGTGTTTCCAGGGACGATTCCAGCGATGACAGCGCGGCGTAGCTGTCGTCATCGAGCAGCAGGCCGCGCAGCAGATGCAGCGCAGTGCGACCGCGGTTCAGCGCCTGACGCTCGTCGGCGTCGTGGTCGCTGGCATCCAGCGCCTGATCGATGCGCGCTCCGGCGCTGTCGATGCCGGCCAGTGCCTGCTGCCGGCGGCGCGGGTCCGGCTTCTGGAACAGGCGCGCAACGGCGCGCACGGCGGCGTTCAGATGGCTGCGGCTATCGATCCGCAGAGTGCCGATGGTCGCGGCATCGCGAAGATCGATTACCGCGCGGCCGGCTTCGAGCACCGCCATCGCCCGCGCCAGCAGGGCGCGGTCTTCGCCGCTGCCGCGATCGGCGCCGGCCAGCAGCTGGCCAAGCAGATCGCGCGTGCTGTTCTCGAAGCGATGGCGCAGGCCGGTTTCCGGTTCGAAGCAGGCGAGCAGCACCTGGCGGCGCAGGCTGCGCGTCAGGTGCAGGCGCAGGCGGCGGGTGCCGGCCGGCACGATCAACGCGAACGCCGCCGTGGCGATCAGCGCGCCGAGCAGCGCCGCGAAGCCTTCGTTGAGCAGCAATGCGGGGTCGTAGCGGGAAACGTTGTCGAGGCCGATGGTGCTGCCGAACATCAGGCAGTAGCCGGCACCGATGCCGGCAGTGCGGGGATTGGCGATCAGCCAGGCACCGACCATGATGAACGGCGCCATGCCGGCTACCAGCAGCGCGAAGCCGTCGAGTTGCGGCAGCACCAGCAGGCCGCAGATGAATGAAGCCGCCAGGCCAGCCACGAAGCCGATCGTCAGCCCGCGCGCTGCAAGCACCGGCGCCGGCAGCGCCGCGAACAGGCAGCACAGGGTGCAGGCGATGATCACTGCGCCGATGCCGCTCGGCCAGGCAGTGCCGATCCAGAACGCGCTGACCACCAGGAGCACAGCCGTGGCGCGCAAGCCGGCGAGTGCCGCGGTGATCCTGTCGCCATGCGCCACGTAAGGCGGCGCCGGCCGCGGTAGTCGGTCGCCGGGCGAGATCAGCGAGATGTAGCTCTCGGTATACGCCTGCATGTCTTCGGCGAAGCGCTGCAGCAGGTTGGCGGCACAGTCGAAGTCGAGGCGGGCACCGGGCGCGGCCTCGTCCAGGCCGGCGCCGGCTTCGGCGATCAAGGTCGGCAGCCGTTCGAGGAATCCGGCCAGCCGGGCGAGCAGCGGCCGGGCTTCGGCGGCCATCGCCGGCAACTGGCCATCCACCGGCAGCAGAACCTCGGCCAGCGCTGCATACAAGGGTGTCAGCCGATCGATCGTCGACTGCTGGTGTCGGCGGCGCAGGCGTTCCGTGAACTGGTGGAGCAGATGGATGCCGGTGGTCGCGGTCATGAAATCGGCATTGAGCAAGCGGAAGCGGCTGCTGCGCAGGCGGGTCTCCGGGCTTTCGAAATAAGCGGCATCGCGCTGCGCCTCGAAGGCGATGACCTGGGCCAGAAAGCCATCGTGGGCGCGCTCGATCGCAGCGTGATCGAGCCGGCCCTGGAGGGCATCGACGACAAAGCGCGCGAAGTCGCGATAGCTGCCGCGCACCGTGACGATCAGGCTGCTGCCGAGCGTCTGCGGCAGCAGCAGATCGCTGACCACGCCGGCGCAGAAGATGCCGAGCAGCACTTCGGAAACGCGGGTCACGGCGATCGCGAAGCTCATCTCCGGATGCTGGGTCGCCGGCAGGCCGATCAGGCAGGCGGTGTAGCCGGCCAGCACGAAACCATAGGCGCGGAAGTTCCGGGCCCGCGTCGCACCGGCGGTGCACAGGCCGATCCACAGCGCCAGCGTGCCGAGGAACAGCTCGCGCTGCTGGGCGAACAGGCTGAGCAGGATCAGCGTCGCTGCACAGCCGACCAGCGTGCCGGCAGCACGGTAGAAGCCTTTCGCCAGCACCAGGCCGGTCTGCGGCTGGGCGACGATGAACACGGTCAGCATCGCCGTGCGCGGCGAGTCGAGGCCGATGCGGAAGGCGATCCACAGCGCCAGCATCGCCGCGACGATGGTCTTGGCAACGAATATCCAGGCCCGGCCTTCGCCGGCCGGCCACTCCCGCAGCGCGGCATGCCACGGGGTGGCGGCAGCTGCTTGGGGAGCGATGGCGTTCACGGCGACGTCTGGTCGAGCCTGACCAGCACCTGGCGCAACAGCGCGGTCAGCGCCTCGGTCTGGCTGTCGGTGAAGCCGCCATAGAGACGTTCCAGCGTCTGCCAGATGTCCGGCTGAAAGCGCTTGACCAGCTGCTCGCCGGCCGCGCTCAGCCGCAGCACCACCTTGCGCCGATCCTCGGTGCCGGCGCTGCGCTCGATCAGGCCCTTGGCCAGCAGCTCATCGCAGACGCGAGTGACATTGGTCGGCTTCTCGCCGGTGGCCTGACTCAGCTCGGACGGCGTCAGCGTCTGGTTCGGGGAGCCGTACAGCATCATCAGCGCCGTGTAGGTGACCATGTTCAGGTCGTAGGCCTTCAACGCCAGATTGCAGAGATCGCTCTGCCGCTTCTGCACATGGGCAACCAGCCGCGCCAGCATCACCTGCCGATGCGGAAGCCGCGCAGACGCTTGCGGGTGACGGCGATGCGCTGCTCGACTTCGTGGAAGCTGTCGGTCACTGCGGTTCTCCATGGGCGGCCACTTCCTGCGTGGCCTGATAGCCGCCGCCGAGTGCCGCCATCAATGCGGCATGGCTTTCCAGCTGGCGGGCGATCAGCTGCGTGCGGTTGCGCTGCTGCTGCAGCAACACACTCTGGGTGTTGAGCACGTTGAGGTAGTCGGTGAGGCCGGCATGGAAGCCCTGCTCGGCCTGCTGCTCGGCGAGCCGGGCGCTGTCGAGCGCCGTGTTGTTCAGCACCAGCTGCTGCTGGATCGAACGCTGACGGCTGATCTCGTCGGCCACCTCGCGCAGCGCGCCGATCACCGCGCCGTTGTAGCGCTCCACGGCTTCGTCATAGCGCGCGCTTTGCAGGCGCAGATTGCCGCGCAGGCGGCCACCGTCGAACAGCGGCAGGCTGATCGCCGGGCCGAAGCCGGCGGTGCCGATGTCTGCGAGGCTGCCGGTAACCAGGGTGCTCAGGTTCAGGCTGGCGACGCCGGCAAATGCGGCGAGGTTCACATCGGGATAGAAGCGGGTTTTCGCGACTTCGATGTCCCGGCTGCTCGCCTCCACTCGCCAGCGCTGGGCGACGATGTCCGGCCGGCGGCCGAGCAGATGCGCCGGCAAGGCCGCCGGCAGTTCGGCCGGATGATCGAGTGCCAGCCGCGGGCGGCTGATCGCGTCGCCAGCACCCGGCCCTTGTCCCGTCAGTGCCGCCAGCTGGTGACGGCCGATCGCCAGGTTTTCGTCGATCTGCTCGATCTGGGCTTCGCTGTCCGGCAACGGCGTTGCCGCTTGATTGACCTCCAGTTCGGTGCCCAGCCCGGCCTCGCGGCGACGGCGGGCGATGTCGAGCAACTGCTGCTGGCGGTCGAGATTGGCGACCAGCACGTCACGAAGCGAGTGCTGCATCGACAGCTGCACATAGGCCTGCACGACCGCCGTGGCCAGCGACAGGCGCACGGCCTGGGTCTGAGCTTCGCCGGCACGCACCGTGTCGATCGCACTGTCCAGCGCCTTCTCGTCCTTGCCCCAGAGATCCAGCGCATACGACGCGCGCAACAGCAGATCGGACTTCCAGTAGGTGTGCGCAAATTCCGGCGACGGGCTGAATTCCTGCTGGGTCTGGAAGGTGCGCTGGAAGCCCGCTTCGGCGTCGAGCCGCGGCAAGGTCGCGGCCTCGGCGCTCTGCGCGTAGCCCTCGGCCTGCGCCACCCGGGCACGGGCCAGGCGCAGATCCGGGTTGCCGGCCAACGCGGCGGCGACCAGCGCATCGAGCTGCGGATCACCGTAGGCCTGCCACCAACGTGCATCCGGCCAATCCGCGGGCGCAGACGAGACCAGCGTCTTGCCGGCATCGAGCGCTGCGACGTCCTGCAAGGTTGATTGCGGCGCGATGCCGCCGAAGCTCGCGCAACCGGCCAGCGCCAGGACACTGGCGAGGACCAGCGGGCGGCCGCGACGTGCGGCCATAAGATTCAGATGCAGATAATTCATAAATGAAATATATAACGATGCCCTGCGAAGGTCAAAGCCTCCGGCCGGGACAGACGACGAACGGCAGATCGCGAGTCATGCCCGAAGCCGACGACGTGCCTGCGTCGATGCGGGCTATGGAAATGGCTAGCATGGAAGCCTGCAACCCAGGGCCGGTCATGCAACCTCGCATCGACGAAGAGATCACCTTTCGCAAGCTCGAAACGCTGATCGCGTTCATGGAAACCGGCAATCTCGCGCGTGCCGCCGAACGTCTCGACGTCAGCACCGTCAGCGTCCATCGGGCCCTGCATTCTCTGGAGACCGGGATGCGCTGCGCGCTGTTCCGGCACGAGGGCCGCAACCTGCTTCCCACCGAAGCGGCGCAGGCCCTGGCCGACGCCGCCCGCGAAGTGCTGCAGACGATGGCGGAAGGCGTGCGCGCCGCCCGCGCGGTGGCCGGCTATGCGGCAGACCGCATCCGCATCGGCTCGCTCTACTCGCTGACCATTCGCGCCGTGCCGACCGTGCTGATCCGCATGAAGGCGCGCAAGCCTGCACTCGAGATCGAACTGGTGCTCGGCTCCAATGCCGAGCTGCTGCAGAAGCTGCGCGAGGGTTCGATCGATGCGACCCTGATGGTGCTGCCCGAGGGCGCGGCCGATATCGTCTCGCAGCCGCTGTTCGATGACGACATGCACTTCGCAGTGCCAGTGGGATCGCGCCATGCACGCCACGAGCGCATCGATCTGAGCGACTGCACCGACGAGAAGTTCGTCAGCCTGAAAGACGGCTTTGCCACCCAGAACGACTTTCTGGAGGCATTTCGTCTCGCCGGCTTCACACCGAATGTGGTGATGCAGACCGGCGACATCTTCTCGCTGATGAATCTGGTCAGCGGCGGCATCGGTTGCACGCTGCTGCCAGGGCGCGTGCGCGGCATGTTGCCTCAGAAGGTACAGCTGATTCCGGTACAGCCGAAGTACCTGATGCGCCACACGCTGGGGCTCAGTTTCCTCGGCACGCGGGAGCGCGATCCCAATCTGCTCGCGCTGCTGGCGGTCTGCCGCATGGCCAAGGCCGAGCTGTCCTGAGCCTCGCTGCGGTCCGCCCGAAGCGCTGATGCCGGGTCGATGGAACCCGCCGAACCGTTCCGCTGAGGCTAACGTTCCGCGGCCGAGCGTCATCGATTGCGCGAACCCTTACCAGTAGCGTTTTCCGCCAGGAACCACGCGTCCTGCATGGCCGGGATCACCGGAAAAGCAATGCCGTATTCATCTTGGATCGGCCATCGGTCGTGGGTTCCACTTCCCCCAATCGCGCTTCAAGGACAAGCCCCATGACCCACGTCGAAATCTTCCGTAACATCCGGTACGCCCAGGCAGACCGGTTCGAATCCCCTGAATTGCTGCCCTGGGATGGCGTTCGCCATCGCGAGCGAGGCCCGGTCTGCCCGCAGGCACCGTCTCGTCTCGAATCGGTGCAGGGCCCGCTCGCACCGCTGGAGCAGGACGAGCATTGCCAGGTGCTGTCGGTGTTCACGCCGGCCACCACGGGCAAGCGGCCGGTGATGGTCTTCATTCATGGCGGCGGCTTCGTCACCGGCGGCGGCGAGCTGCCCTGGCATGACGGCGACCAGCTGGCCGCCGAGCAGGACATCGTGGTCGTCTCGGTGACCTACCGGCTCGGCGTCTTCGGCTATTACCAGTTCCCGAAAAGCAGCGGACCGAGCCTGGCGATGGCCGACCAGGTCGCCGCGCTGCGATGGATCAAGGCGCATATCGCCGAGTTCGGCGGCGACGCCGACCGGGTGACGGTCTTCGGCCAGTCCGCGGGCGGCTTCTCGATCGTCGCGATGCTGGCCTGGGGCCATGGCGGGACGTTGTTCCAGCGCGCCATCGTGCACAGCGGCGCCAACGGCATGGCCCGGACGCGCGGCGAAGGGGAGCGGATCTCGCAGCTGTTCCTCGACGAACTCGGGCAGGACCCGAGGACCGCAAGCGTCGACGCGATCCTCGCGGCCCAGAGCCGACTGGCGGCGACGCTGAACCAGCTGGCCGTCTGGGCACCGATCTCGCCGGACACGCCGATCGGTTCGGCCGTCGATCTCTTAGCCGGCTGGTGCAAGGACGACGCCCTGCCGTTCGTGTTGCTGCAGCAGCATGTCGCTGCGGTGCCGGGCACGGAATCGCGGTTTGCGGACGCCACGCGCGAAATGAACGTGCTGTTCGAAGGCGGCTCGCGCAGCCTGGTCCAGAACATCCTTGCCCAAGGCAAGCGCGCCTCGCTGTTCCGTTTCGATTGGCAGTCGGGCAGCAGCGGACTCGGCGCCTGTCACTGCATCGACCTGCCGTTCCTGCTCGGCAGCGCCGAGGCCTGGCGTTCGGCACCGACACTGGCCGGCGCCGCCTGGGCCGAGATCGACGCGATTGGCAAGCGCATGCGCCGCGTCTGGGCGGATTTCGCGCGCGGCGAGAGTGGCGAATGGCCCATCGACGGCGTGCGCCTGCTGCCGCAAGCGCTTTGATTGACTCAACCGGGAGCGAGCCGAGCCCCAGAGTTGTCTGACGCTGGGGCTCGGCTGTTCATGCGAGGGACTGGGCACGCAACAGCCAGTCGCGCGCGCCCTGCAGGGTTCTGAAATCATCGAGGCTGCGGGCATCGACACCCGGATAGGCGCCGGCCACCATCTGGCTGAGCGCGCGTCCTGGTCCGAGTTCGAAGAACGCGGTGGCACCGGCTTCGATGCAGGCTTCGAGGCAGGCGGCCCACTGCACGGGCTGGGAAATCTGCAGGGCCAGCTTCTCTGCGCCTGGGGCGGCGTTCAGCACCACCTCGCCGTCGATGCCGCTGAACAGGCGCGCGCCGGGGCGCGGTGCGCGGGCGATGCGGGCACCGGCCAGGGTGCGTCGGAACGAGGCCGTGGCGTCTGCCATCAGCCGCGTGTGCGAAGCCACCTGCACATCGACCGGCACGACCCGCGCCGCCCCTTGCGCCAGCGCCTGCACGGCGATCTCCGCGAGCGCCTGGCGCATGCCGCCCAGCACCCAGGCGTCGCCGGGGCTGACGATGGCGACGGCGGCTTCGCGGTTCGCGCACAGGCGATCGATGCCCGTCCGATCCAGTCCGCGCACGAACAGCAGGCCCTGCTCGCCCGACCTGCTTTGCCTTGCGGCATCCATCGCGTCGGCGCGTGCCGCGACCAGGGCCAGCGTATCGCTCGCGGTGATCAGGCCGGCGATCTGCCAGGCCGCCATCTCGCCGACGCTGTAGCCGGCGATGCAGCAGCGAGGCGGCAGCACGTCCGCCAGCGCGGTCGCAGCGGCCAGGGCCTGCAAAGTGCACAGCAGCTGCGCCGTGTGGTTCGCATGCAGCGCCTCGTGGCCGGCCTCGCGCACCCAGGTCCGCGGATCATGGCCGAGCAGCTCGGCGGCACGGTTGAACAGCGGTTGCGATGCGGCGGCGTCGCCGGTCAAGGCGAACATCCCGGCATGCTGGCCGCCCTGTCCGGGACACAGGATGGCGAGCGTCACGGCGGGCTGCCGGGCCCGTAAAGCCAGGCGATGGTCAGGGCCACGGTGACCATCGCGGCGAGCGTGCTGGCGATCACCGTCGAGCCGGATTCCTCGGAGTTCAGGCCGGCGTTGGCGCCGAACAGCACGCCGAAGAAGCCTGAGGGCAGCGCCGCCATCAGCACCGCGATGCAGGTGATGTCCGACGGCGCATTGATGGCCCTGGCGATGCCCAGCGCCAGCAGGGGCTGGATGACGGTGACCGTCACGGTCGCCAGCGCGGTGTTCCAGGTCAAGCGAAACCGCTGCGCCGACAGGATCAGCCCGGTGACGAACAGCGCCAGGCCGCCCGCGGCTTGGCCGATCTGCCCGAGCGACGCGGCAGCGATGATCGGCAGTTTCCATTCGAGCATCGCGATCACCATGCCCGCGACCGGTGCGAGCACGATCGGCTTGATCAGCGCATGTCCCATCGCCCGCGCAAAGCGCGCGGCCTTGCCGCCGGTCTTTGCAGCGCCGCCGGCTTGCGGTGCGGACAGCTCCAGCAGCGCCAGGGTCACCGGCGACGGCAGCAGCGAGCCGGCCGCGATAGCGACCGCCACCGGCACCGTATGCGTCGGCCCCAGCAGTGCGACGACGACGGGCAGGCCGGCCGCCGCATAGTTCGGCAGCGCCACGGTGAGCGACTGCAACGCCGCCTCGCTGGCGCTCCGCCGCAGCAGGCGATGCTGCAGCAGGTACCACAGCGGATAGACCAGCATCATCGCGCCGCCGAGGATGACCAGCAGCGGCCATTGCGCCAGCAGGCTGTTGCGCGGCGTGGCGGCGGTGGCGGCAAACAGGGAGGCAGGCAATGCATACGTCATGACCACGGTGTTGAGTTCGCCGACGTGCGTGTTGTTGATCACGCCGCGCTTGCCAGCGGTGTAGCCGAGCAGCAGCACGAAGTAGATCGGCACCAGCGCCAGCAGGATGATCGCGATCATCGTGCCGGCTCCGGTTCGAGCGCCATCGCGAAATGACTCATCGCCAGCAGATCCGCCGCGCCGCCCGGACTGAGCCGGCGTGCCACGAAGTCGCGGTGCACCTGTTCGGCGGCCTGTTGCCAGTCTGCTTGCCCGACGCCGCCGGCATCGAGAAACGTCTGCGCGCGCTGTTGCGCGAAGCGCAGGCCGTCAGCACCGCCGCGGTGCAGCAGGTTGGTGTCCGCCAGCGTGGCGATCAAGGCAAAGCAGCAGTGCACCCGGGCGGCCTGCGCATCGTTCGGTGCCAGGCGCAGGCCCTCGCGCAAGGCTGGCAGACCGATCTCGTAGACACTGGGAAAGCCCTCGGCTGCTTCCTGCCTTGCGCCGCCCGCACCGTAGCGCCGCTTCACGACTTCGCCGTGGCTGTCGCTGGCCCGCGGGCCGGCCAGAATGTCCGTCCCCCAGCGGCGCGATACCGTATCGCCCAGCGAAGCCTGGCCGTCACCGCGGGCGCGCAGACCAGCCGCCGCACACAGCAGGCCAAGCCCGAAAATGGCGCCGCGATGGGTATTGACGCCGCCGGTCGCAGCCAGCATCGCCGACTCGGCGCGCAGGCCGATCTTGCGCAGCGCGCTCATGTCGCGGTTCTGCAGACCGGCCTCGGCGAGTTCGGCAAAGAACGGCCGGAGCGCCGCCGCGCTGCGATGGAACGTTCCGGCATCCATGTCCGTGTGGCTGCCGGTGTCGACCTGACTGACCAGGCCCGGCTTCGGCCAGGTGCGCACCTCCAGTAGAAGGCTGCGCTCGGCCAGTGCGCCGATCTGGTCCGCGTAGCTGGGCGCGGTCTCAGCGCTTGCCGGCGCCGGTCTTGGCAAGGCCGATGCGATGGCATTCATGGGCAGGCCTCCAGAAAATCCTCGCGCGTGCACAGCAGCGGCTCGCGGGCGGTCTTGAGCATCACCTCGGCGCTGCGCGCCTGCAGTTCGCGCCAGTTCACGCCACTGCCGTCCGCGCGCAGCCATTCTCCGTCCACGCGCATCGGCGCGGCCGCGTCGATGGCAGCCAGGGCGGCGAGCAAGTCGTCGATCTGCGTCTTGCGCGGCAGCGTCCAGGTCAGATCGATATCCGAACTCGCGCCGATATAGGTCAGGCCTGTCAGCCATTGCCAGGCGAGACTGCCGAAGACGCGAGTCTCGACACCGAAGCGCTCGCCGATGGCGACCAGCTGCTGCAAGGTCGGCCGCCAGTCCTGTGGTGCTGCGGCGATGACTTCGGCCAATCGGGGCAGCGCCGCAACCGAGGCGATGTCATCCGCCTGTATCTGCAAGGCGATGCGCCGCTTGCCGGCGCTGGGCGGCAGGGGCAGTCCGACTGGCAGCGATGTCGGTACCTCGCCCGGCAGGCGCCGTCGCACGATCAGCGGCCAGCCGCGTTGCGCCCAGCTTTCGAGCAGCGGCTCGCCGGCCAGGTCATTGCGTGAGGCGATCAGCGCTGCCCAGGCGGCCGGCGCGAGCCGCAGCAGCCGGTGCCGCGGCCAGCGCCCTTCAGCGGGAAGCGTGAGCAAGTTCATGGACGCGCCTCGCGATTTCGGCGGCCTTCGGTCGACCGTTGCGCTGCTGGCCGAGCTGGTCGCGCAGGTCCTGGGCACCGCCGCCCGCTGCCAGGTCGCGCAGCACTGCGTCGAGCTGGCCGGCAAGCGAGCGCTGTGGATCGAGCAGCGCAGCGACCGCGCCGGTCTGCATCAGGTTGTCCAGCCCCGGCGCGAACACCGGGGTGGACTTGGCCTTTTCCTGCAGCAGTTCGATTGGCAGCTTGGTGACCCGTGACATCGACGGCAGGTCCATCACCATCGGCTCCGCGCCAGGCAGCGCCAGCAGCGTTCGCGTCGACAGTGCGGTGGCGATGAAAGCACCGGCAGCGGTGTGGCCGTAGAGCAGGCCGACGGTGGCGTGACCGCGTGCGTCGGCCAGGTTCAGGCACTTGGCGACATGCGCGAGGTACTCGCTGAGCCCGAGCATCTCGTCGCGCTTGCTCATGCGCTGGCTGTCGCTGTCGATCAGCACCAGGATCGGGGTCGTGCCGCCGGCCTTGACGGTATCGAGCACCTTGCGCGCCAGCCAGGCGGCTTCGTCGATGCCGATGGCCTTGCGGCCATCGACGCCGATGACCGTGATCTGCGTGCCGTCGGCACGCGGGCCCTGGCCCGATAGCAGGCCGTCTTCGACCGCCACCTGGTGGCCCCGTGGAAACAGGGAAACAAGAATTTCAGCGAGCGTCATGGCGCGGCTCCTGCAGTTGATTGGCCAAGGCGACGAATGCCTCGAAGGACATGCCGGGGATGGTGGCGGGTTGTGGGGCGCCCAGCGCCTGCCAGACGTCCAGTGCGTCGCTGCAGGTGCCGAAGCGTTCGATGCGCTGTTCCAGGCGCGCCTGTTCGGCTTCGAGCGTGGTGAGGCTCAGCAGCGCGGCGCTGTTGACCAGCGCCTCCGCCGCCTCGCGAAAGCTGGTCATGCTGTCGTCGACGAAGCGCTCCGCGCCACCGATCAGGCGCCGCTGCTTGCCGCCCATGGTCCGCCACACCAGCGCGCGGTCCTTGGCGTCGAACTCTTCGACGCCGCGGTTGGTCTCGATCACTTCCGGCCCGGACACGCTGATGCGGCCCTGCTCGGAAACCGCCAGCGCCGAGCAGCAGCCGGCGATCAAGCCGCCGCCGCCGTAGCAGCCGGCGCGCCCGCCGATCAGGCCGATCACCGGCACGCCGGCCAGGCGCGCATCGAGCAGCGCGCGGATGATTTCGGCGATCGCCAGTTCACCGGCGTTGGCCTCCTGCAGGCGCACGCCACCGGTGTCGAACAGGATCAGCACCGGCAGCTTGACCAGGTCGCGAGCGGCACGCAGCAGGCCGGTGAGCTTGGCGCCATGCACTTCGCCGAAGGCGCCGCCCATGAAGCGGCCTTCTTGCGCCGCGACCAGCACCGCTGCCCCGTTGAGCCGGCCGCGCCCGACGACCATGCCGTCGTCGAACTGCTGCGGCAGATCGAACAGCGGCAGGTGCGGGCTGGTTTCGCGCAACTCCGGACCGATGAATTCCTCGAAGCTGCCCGCATCGAGCAGGCCAGCCACTCTCTGGCGAGCGGAGGCTTCGTACCAGCTGGCCGCCAGGCCAGAGTCGTCATGCAGGAGGGCGTTCATGGCGCATCTCCTTCCATCGCGCGCACCGCCTGCGCGAGCCTCAGCGCAACCGTATCGGGGCGGGCACCGCCGTCGTTGACCGACAGCTTCAGGCCGCCGGGCGAACGGCGTTCGACGAAATCGGCAACCACGGCCTGCCAGACCTCGGCGAAGCCTTCGGCCGCGGTGCGGATATCGACTTCGCATTCGCCGTCGGGCAGCCGCCGCTCGACCAGCACTTCCAGGTTGCCGGAGGCCACCACGCCGACGAGGGCGAGTGGCCTGGACCCCGCGGCGCGCTGGCGTGCCGGGTGTCTGAAGTTGAGTTGTTCCATTGATTTAGTCCTCACCAGTTTCTGAATTTCGAGGGCGGCGCATAAAGGCCGCCGGACCACTTCACGAGGTCCTTGATCGAGCGCGCCGCAAGCATCCGGCGGTCGGCGTCCATCGGGTCCAGCCCCAGGTCTTCGGGGCGGCGGATCACGCCGCGCTCGCGCAGGCGCTGCACCAGCTTTGCGTCGCGCCTGCGGCCGATTTCGGTATAGCCGGCGACCCCGCGGATGGCCTGCTCGCGCTCGTCGCGGTCGCGGCACAGCAACAGGTTGGCAATGCCTTCCTCGGTGACGATGTGGGTCACGTCGTCGCTGTAGACCATCACCGGCGCGAGATCGAGCTTGAGCTTCTCGGCCAGGCGCAGCGCATCGAGCTGCTCGACGAACAGCGGCGCGTTCTTGTCGCCGAAGGTCTCGCCGATCTGCACCACCAGCTTGCGGCCACGGCGCAGCGCGGGCGGGCTGTCCGGGTCGGCCTCCTTGCCGGCCTGCAGCCAAGGCGCGCTCGGATGACGCCGGCCGCGCGCATCGCTGCCCATATTCGGAGCGCCGCCGAAGCCGGCCACGCGGTCGGTGGTGACCGTCGACGAATTGCCTTGCAGGTCGATCTGCAAGGTCGAGCCGATGAACATGTCGCATGCGTAAAGCCCAGCCGTCTGGGCGAAAGCTCTATTCGAGCGCAGCGAGCCGTCCGGCCCGGTGAAATACACATCGGGCCGGGCGCGGATGTAGTCGTCCATGCCGACTTCGGAGCCGAAGCTGTGGATCTGCTCGACCCAGCCCGATTCGATGGCCGGGATTAGCGTCGGGTGCGGGTTGAGCGCCCAGTGGCTCGCCACCTTGCCTTTGAGACCCAGGCGCTCGCCGTAGGTCGGCAGCAGCAGCTCGATGGCCGCGGTGTTGAAGCCGATACCGTGATTGAGCCGCTTGACGCCGTAGGGCGCATAGATGCCCTTGATCGCCAGCATCGCGGTGAGGATCTGCGTTTCGGTGATCGCGGCGGGGTCGCGGGTGAACAGCGGCTCCACATAGAACGGCTTGCCGCTGTCGACGACGAAATGCACCCAGTCGGCCGGGATGTCGATGCGCGGCAGCTTGTCGACGATTTCGTTGACCTGGGCGATCACCACACCGTCCTTGAACGCGGTTGCTTCGACGACGGTCGGCGTGTCTTCAGTGTTCGGGCCGGTGTAGAGATTGCCTTCGCGGTCGGCGCTGACGGCGGCGATCAGGGCGACCTGAGGCGTCAGATCGATGAAGTAGCGCGCGAACAGCTCCAGGTAGGTATGCACTGCACCGAGCTCGATCTTGCCGCCGAACAGCATCCTGGCGATGCGCTGCGACTGCGGGCCGGAGTAGGCGTAGTCCAGCCGCTTGGCGATGCCGCGCTCGAATACATCGAGATGTTCGGGCAGCACCACGCCGGACTGCACCATGTGCAGGTTGTGGACCTTGCTGCTGTCGACGGCCGCCAGCGCGGACGCCAGCAGCTCGGCCTGCTTCTGGTTGTCGCCTTCCAGGCAGACACGGTCGCCCGGCTGCAGCACGGCTTCCAGCAGCGCCGTGGCGTCGCTGGCTGCGACGAGCTTGCCCTGGGCATGGCGCGCGCCGGCTTGCAGGCGGACGTTTCGTGCGCGTTGCGCGCGGTTCCAGTCGTTCATCGGAGCCCCCTTCTGCAGCTTGCAGGGTGGGATGGCGGGCCCTTCGATCGGCTGGTCCTGAGGGCCAGCCGTGGCGTGTTGTCGAGGTTCATGAGCGTTCCTTTCAGACTGCAGGCGCTCGAAGAAGGGGGGTGATGCAAGAGCGCCGTGCCTTGGGGAATCAAGGTACGAGCGAGGTCGCTGGCGATCAATTAAGCACTGCGTCGGATCCTTACTCGCAGCGAAACGGTTTTCCGGTCACCTGGTTCCGGGCGCCGCTGCAGTGCTTGGAAGTTTTCGGGTGCTGTTCCGTCAAGCTTGCGCACGCGCCGGAAGCGGGATCGCGGCCATGGCTTCGAGATCACGGGCGATGTCAGCGCCGAGGAGATCGTATTCTGCAAGGACTACCCGCAGCGGCTCGAAGTGCTGCCGACCCCAATGGCGGACGCCGGCAAGTCCCGCGCCCTGAACAGAGCACCACATGAGCAGAAAACCGATCATCGCTTTCATCGGCCTCGGCAACATGGGCATCCCGATGGCGCGCAACCTGGTCGCGGCGGGTTATGCCGTGACCGTCTGGAATCGCACGCCGCTGACCGATGCCGACCTCGCCCAACATGGCTTCGTGACTGCGGCGACACCGGCGGAAGCGGCGGCGCAGAGCGGCGGCATGGTCATCACGATGGTTGCCGACGATGCCGCGCTGGACGCCGTGACCCTGGGCGAGCAGGGCTTGCTCGCCGGCTTGCCGCGAGGCGGGCTGCACATCTCGATGAGCACGGTCAGCGTGCAGATCGCGCAGGCGATGGCGCGTGCGCATGTCGCATCTGGCTGCCGCTATCTGGCGGCGCCGGTGTTCGGTCGGCCGGAGGCGGCGGCCGCGGCGAAGCTGTCGATCGTCGCCGCCGGTGAGGCGGCGGACGTGGCGCAGGCGGAACCTCTGTTCAATGCGATGGGGCAGGCGCATTTCCATGTCGGGCCGAATCCCGAGCAGGCGAACACGGTGAAGCTGGCCGGCAATTTCCTGTTGATGGCGATGCTCGAAGCGCTCGGTGAAGCCTTCGCGCTCACCGCCAAGGCCGGCGTGCCGGCGCGGCAGGTGCTGGACATCGTCAACGGCGCGCTGATGCGTTCACCGGTCTACGAGAACTACGGAAACATCGCGATCAACGAGCGCTTCGACCCGCCAGGCTTCAAGCTGCGGCTGGGCCTGAAGGACGCCAATCTGGTGCTGGCCGCAGCCAATGCCGCCGGTGTGCCGATGCCGGCCGCAAGCCTGGTGCATGACCGCATCCTGGGCGGTGTGGCGCGTGGTGCGGGCGACCTGGATTGGTCGGTGATTACCCGGCTGGTGGCCGAGGATGCCGGGCTGAACCACGGCTAGCGCCGTGGTTCAGCCCTGAAAATCCCGGCCGCTGACCAGGGCCGCGGCCAGCCTTGGCTGCTTCAGCTGTTCCACCCACCAGTTCAGCGCCCGGCCATCGTGATCGCCACGCCAGGCGACATAGAGCGTGTTCGGTTCTCGCGGATCGGCGATGTTCAGTTCGATCAGTTCGTCACCTGCCAGCAAACCGGCGACTCGTTCGCGCGGCAGCCAGCCGATACCGAGGCCGGCGCGCTGGGCGGCGATCTTGGCGCGCATGCTCGGCACCGCGAGTACCGGCTGGCCGCCGAGCAGGCCGTAGCTGCGGGCGTCCGGCCGGCGTGAGGAATCGGCGACCACGATTGCGCGGCAGGCGGCGATCGCTTCCCGTTCCACCGGCTGCCGTGCCTTGGCCAGCGGATGCTTCGGCGACACCGCGAACACCCAGTCCATGCGGCCGAGTTCCTGCCAGCGCAGCTTCGGGATCAGCGGCGGCTCGTTGGTGGCGCCGATGACCAGATCTGCGCGGCCGTCGCGCAGCGCGTCCCAGGTGCCGCCAAGCACTTCATGAGTGATGCGCAGGCTGACGCCGGATTTGAGCGCATCGAAGTCCGCGATCACCGGCAGCAGGGTCGCGAACTCCAGCACTTCATCGGTGACGATCCGCAACCGATCTTCCCAGCCGCCGGCCACCTGCCTGACCCGCTGAGTGAGGCGGGACACGTCCTGCATCAGCCGTGTGGCTTCGCTGGCCAGCAGCGCGCCGGCCGGCGTCAGTTCCAGGCGATAACGGCGGCGGTCGAACAGCAGGGCGTCGAAGCGTTCTTCGAGTTGCCGCGCCGCGTGCGACACGGTGCTCGGCGCCTTGCCGAGCTTGGCCGCGGCGCGCGACAGGCTGCCGCTGTCGCGAATCGCTTCGAGCAGTGCCAGCTCGTCCTCGGACAACATGTTCGGAATCTCCGCACGAGTTCATCGCGTTGATGGCACGGCAAAGCGGGGCCGTGTCCTCAGCATAGGTCGCACGGTCATTCGCCGTAACCCAGGGAGCAATGCGATGAGCAGATTCGACGGCAAAACGGTGCTGGTCACCGGCGGCAACAGCGGCATCGGCCTGGCAACGGCGAAAGCCTTTGCCGCGGAAGGCGCGAAGGTGCTGATCACCGGACGCGACGAAGCGGCGCTGAAACAGGCCGTCGCCGACATCGGCCACGGCGCGCTGGCCATCCGCCACGATGCCGGCGATCTGCCGCAGACCCAGGCGCTGGCCAAAGCGATCACCGCCCAGGGGGTGTTTATCGATGCGATCTTCATCAACGCCGGCATGGCCAACTTCGCGTCGTACGAAACCGCTGGCGAAGACCTCTGGGACCGCACCTTCAACACCAATGTCAAAGGCCCGTACTTCACCGTGCAGGCCTTGCTGCCACGCTTGAACCGCGGTGCTTCGATCGTGCTGAACGGCTCGATCAACGCCCACATCGGCATGCCAAATGCCTCGATCTATGCGGCGAGCAAGGCGGCGCTGATCTCGCTGGCCAAGAACTTGTCGGCGGAACTGCTGCCGCGTGGCGTCCGGGTGAATGTGGTCAGTCCGGGGCCGGTGCATACGCCGCTGTACGGCAAGCTCGGCCTCGATACCGCCGCGCTGGAAGCGACGGCCGCGCAGATCCAGAGCCAGATTCCGCTTGGCCGCTTCGGCACGCCGGAGGAAATCGCCTCGACGGTGCTGCATCTGGCGGCGGCGGAATCGGCGTTCATCGTCGGCACCGAGATCATCGTCGATGGCGGCATGAGTCAGCTGTGAGCCGGTGGCCGGCGCCGACTTGGGCCAGGCTTGAACGCTGGGCGCTCTCCGCTTGTCCATGTTGCCGAGCAGCCATCCTGCCGCCACGGCGGCGGCGGGATGGCGTGGCATTCGCCCCCCATCGGTCATAAACGGCATAATTCGCCGCCCAAAAAGCAAATCGAAAGCAAGCCCCAAGCAAGCCGCCTCCCAGCAGCACTCCAACCCGAACAACAGGACCTCCTCCATGAAGAAGCCCGTCAAGGTCGCCATTACCGGCGCCGCCGGCCAGATTGCCTACTCGCTGATTTTCCGTGTCGCCTCCGGTTCGATGCTCGGTCCGGACCAGCCGGTCATCCTGCAGTTGCTCGAAGTGCCGGTGCCGGAAGTGCTCGAGAAGCTGAAGGGCACGATCATGGAAGTCGAGGATTGCGCGTTCCCGCTGGTCCATTCGATCGAGCTGCACTCGGACCCGATGACCGCCTTCGAAGGCACCGACTACGCGCTGCTGGTTGGCGCCCGTCCGCGTGGCCCGGGCATGGAGCGCAAGGATCTGCTGACCGCCAACGGCGGCATCTTCGGCCCGCAGGGCACCGCACTGGCCGCCAAGGCCTCGAAGAACGTCAAGGTGCTGGTTGTCGGCAACCCGGCAAACACCAATGCGCTGATCGCCGCGACCGCCGCCGCCAAGGGCGGCCTCGATCCCAAGCAGATCCACGCCATGGTCCGCCTCGACCACAACCGCGCCGTGTCGCAGCTGTCGTCGAAGACCGGCGTTCATGGCAATGACATCGATCAGGTGATCATCTGGGGCAACCACAGCTCGACCCAGTACCCGGACATCAGCCACTGCACCATCGGCGGCAAGAAGGCGACCAGCCTGGTCGATCAGGCCTGGTGCGAGAAGGACTTCATCCCGGTCGTGCAGCAGCGCGGCGCGGCGATCATCAAGGCCCGTGGCCTGTCGTCGGCTGCCTCAGCCGCATCGGCTGCCGTCGACCACATGCACGACTGGGCGCTGGGCTCGAATGGCAAGTGGGTGTCGATGGGCGTGCCGTCGGACGGCAGCTACGGCATCAAGCCGGGCATCGTTTACGGCTATCCGTGCATCTGCAAGGACGGCGGTTATGAGATCGTCCAGGGCCTGAGCGTGGATGACTTTTCGCGCGGCAAGATGACCATCACCGAAAACGAGCTGCGTGAAGAACGCGCCGCCGTCGAAGAGCTGCTGAAGTAAGGAATGCCGTTGCAGGCCGGCCTGCGAAGACCCTTCGCAAGCCGGCCTGCCCGTGAATCCGCGCGCCGCAACACGTCATCCGACGTGGCGGCGCGCGGCCTGTTGGATGCGCACTAACCGGACGATCAGACCCATGAAATCCATGAAACTTGCCGCCGCCTGTTCCGTTACCTTGCTGATGGCCGCACTGGCACTGCCAGCCTCGGCTTTCGAGCTGAAGGTGAAGAGCGAAAATCCGCAGCTCAGCGAAGCAGCCATTCGTTCGGCCGTCGGCGCGATCGCCGGCGAGATCGGTCAGAACATTCCTGAAGACTCGAACATCAAGGTCTACGTCTACAGCAAGGCGCTGGACTCGAAGATCACCGGCCAGATGATCTATTTCCACCGCGTGCAGCTGACCAAGGCGGTCAGCGGTGGCCAGCCTTATCCGGTCAGCGCCTGGCTGCCGGTGAAGACCGTGGAGCGCTTCGGCGTCGACGGCCCGGAACAGATTCGCGCGCAGCTCGATGCGGCCTTGCGTGATTTCTTCACCCAGATGAAGGCGGTCAGCCCTCAGCAGGGCTTCGAGTAAACCCGCTGCACCCTCCTTCGCGGCAGCGATAGCTTTCAGAACTCGAGCCCATGCAGATCTACCAGCTGAATCGTCAGGGCGAGATTCCGAAGCGCATCGATCACGTCGAGCAGCTGCCGGCGGAGGGTTTCATCTGGCTCGACTTCACCCGCAGCGATGCCATCGACTGGCCGAAGTGGGCGGAGAAGCTGAGCGGCGAGAAGATCCACGACGCTCACATCACCGACAGCTTCAACGGTGATCATCCGTCGTACTTCGACGGCACCGAAGACTACGACATGCTGATCTTCCGGGGCCTGACGCCGGAAGCCTGCGAGTCGGCGACCAATCTGATCGTCACCAAGTCGGCGGCGTTCTTCATGTTCGATCGCCTGCTGGTCACCGTCCACGCCGCCGAGAACGTTTCCTTCCAGCGCGTGAAGGAGAAATTCTGCGAGACCAAGCTGCGCTTCCCGTCGACGCCGATCGGGCTGGTGCACAGCATTCTCGACATCATGGTCGATCGCTACCTGATGATCGTCGACGAGCTCGAAGACCGGCTCGAAAACCTGCAGGACGCCCTGCTCGATCCGAAAGACCCGTTCGACGATTGGCAGCAACTGCTCAACTACCGCAAGCAGGCCCACCAGTTCGAACTGCTCTGCGAGCACAACCTGCAGACCATAGGCACCTGGCGCCGTCGCATGCGCGTGGAGCTGACAGAGAACCAGCGGGTGCGGCTCGATGATCTGGTCGAGCACCTGACCCGCGTGCAGGTGCATGGCGATGCGCTGCAGAAAGATGTGGAAGTGGCTGTTCAACTCCACTTCGCATCGATGAGCCACCGCACCAACGAGATTGTCCGAACGCTGACCGCAGTCTCGATCGTGTTCTTCCCGCTGACCCTGATCACCGGCCTCTACGGCATGAACTTCGACAACATGCCCGAGCTGCACTGGAAATACGGCTACTTCATGGTGCTGGGCCTGCTGGCGACGCTGGGATCGGGCCTGGTGTTCTGGTTGAAGCGGCGAAAAGTGTTCTGAGATAGCGGGCGCGGATCAGGCCGCGCTCTGCAGCTCTTCCCGAACCCAGCGGCCGATCTCGGCGATCGCCGCTTCCTGCTCCGCGCGCGATACGCGAGCCCGCGTCAGGTACACGGCGATGATGATCGGCTTGCCCGAGGGCGACCACAGCACGCCGACGTCTCCGGCCGTGCCGGTGTCGGAAAAGCCGGTTCCGGTCTTGTCCGCGAGCCGCCAGCCTGCGGGCAGGCCAGCGCGCAAACGCTTGTCGCTGGTCTTGGTCGCGAGCATCCATTGCGTGAGCTGTTCGCGTGAGGCCGGCGACAGCTGGTCCTCGAGCAGCAAGCGGCGCAGGTTGGCGGTCATCGCGGCCGGCGTGCTGGTGTCGCGGACATCGCCCGGCAGCGCTTCGTTGAGCAGCGGCTCGCCGCGATCGAGACGGGAATAGGCATCGCCGATCGAACGCATGTAGCGGTTCCACTCGGGAATGCCGCCGGTTTCGCGCAGGATCAGGTTGGCCGCCGTGTTGTCGCTTTCGGTGATCGCAGCCTCGCAAAGCTCGCCGAGGGTCATGCCGTCGCCACCGAGACGCGGCTCGGTGACCGGCGACCACTCCATCAGCTCGTCGCGGCTGAACTGGATGCGCCGCCCCAGCTGCTCCTGACCGGCATCGACCCGGCTGAGCACCACGGCCGCCGCCAGCCACTTGAAGCTGCTGCACATCGGGAAGCGCTCGTCGGCCTTGTAGCCAACCATCCTTCCGCTGCCGACTTCGAGGCAGTTCATGCCCAGCCGGCCGCCCAGCTTTGCTTCCAGCGCCTTGCAGCGCGCCTGGAGGCCATTCAGTTTCTTGGCACTGAGCGGGTAACTGGCGGAGGCCAATGCCAGGCCGGCCAGGAGATTGAAAGTTCTTCTGTCCATGGATTGACCCGTCCGGCGGCTTCAGCCCGCCCGCAGCCCCGCCAGCACGGCCGTCGTTTCCGGCCTGGTCCCGCGCCAGCGCTGAAACGCTTCCGCGGCCTGTTCGACGAGCATGCCCAAACCGTCGGACAGCTTCGACGCGCCCTCGGCCTTCGCCCAGGCCAGGAATGGCTCGGAGGCCGGCCCGTAGTTCAGGTCGTAGGCGATGGCGCCCGGCGCGAACAGACCCGGTGGCAGACGCGGTACCGAGCCTTGATGGCCGGCGCTGGTGGCGTTCAGCAGGACATCGAACTGGTCGCCCTTCAGCGACAGATGGGTGCGCGGCACGATGTTGCCGAGCGGCTTCATCGCCGCGGCGATCTCTTCCGGCTTCCAGGGATTGCGGTTGGAGATGGCGAGGATCGACGGCGCTTCGGCGAGCAGCGGCGCGAGGATGCCGCGCGCAGCACCGCCGGCACCGAGCACCAGCACGCGCTTGCCCTTGACCACGACGCCGAGGTTGGCGACCAGATCGCGGACCAGGCCGGCGCCGTCGGTGTTGTCGCCCTGCCAACCGGTTGCGGTACGGATCAGCGTATTGACCGCGCCGGCCTGCTCGGCGGCATCGGTACGGCTTTCGCACAGGCTCGCGGCGGCGGTCTTGTGCGGCAAGGTCAGGTTGAAGCCCTGCCAGCCTTCGCCGTGGAAGCGGGTCAGCGACGGGCCAAGCTCATCCGGGGCGATTTCGTAAGCCTCGTACAACAGCTTCTGGCCCAGGCTCTTGGCGAATGCGGCGTGGATGCGCGGCGACTTCGAGTGAGCGACCGGCTGGCCGAGCACCCCGTAACGGCTGACTTCACGATCGACGTTGGACATCAAGCGTCCTTCAGCCACTGCGCGGCCTGCTTGGAGAAATAGCTCAGCACCATGTCGGCACCGGCGCGGCGGAAACAGAGCAGCGATTCCATCACCACCTTCTTTTCATCGAGCCAGCCGTTCTGGGCGGCGGCCTTGAGCATCGCGTATTCGCCGCTGACCTGATACGCGGCGACCGGCACGCCGAACTCGTCCTTGATGCGGCGGATGATGTCGAGATACGGCATGCCCGGCTTGACCATGACGATGTCCGCACCTTCGGCGATATCCAGGCCGACTTCGCGCAGCGCTTCGTCGCTGTTCGCCGGGTCCATCTGGTAGGTGCGCTTGTCGCCCTTCAGCGCCGTGGCGGTGCCGACGGCATCGCGGAACGGGCCGTAGAAGGCGCTGGCGTACTTGGCCGCGTAGCTGAGGATCATCGTGTTGTGGCGCATGTCGCGCTCCAGCACCGAACGGATGGCGCCGACCCGGCCGTCCATCATGTCGCTCGGCGCCAGTACATCGGCTCCGGCGCGGGCCAGCACCACGGCCTGCTTGCGCAGCGCTTCGAGGGTGATGTCGTTGGCGACGTAGCCGGCTTCATCGAGGATGCCGTCGTGGCCGTGGCTGGTGTATGGATCCAGCGCGATGTCGACGATCACGCCGAGGCCCGGGCAGGCTTCCTTGACGCGGGCAATGGCGCGCGGGATCAGGCCGTCCGGGTTCAGCGATTCGCTGCCGAATTCATTCTTCAGCGCGGGCGGAATCACCGGGAACATCGCCACGGCGCTGATGCCAAGCGCGGCCAGCTCGCGGCATTCGGCGACCAGTTCATCGAGATTGCGACGCACCTGGCCGGGCATCGAGGTGATCGGCCCGCGCAGATCTCCTTCGGCGACGAACAGCGGCTGGATCAGTTGGCCGGCGGCCAGACGCGTTTCGCGGCTCAGCTCGCGGGAAAACGCGGCAGCGCGCAGGCGGCGCGGACGGGTAGCGGGATAGGCACTGTGGACCACGGCAGTCTCGCAAGCTGGGGAGGCGGGATTATAGTCGCCGGCCATCGCGACCAACCTGAGCCCCGGCTGGCGACGGCTTCCGGATACTTGCACCAGCGCGTCACCCGTTGCGCCAGAACGGCGCACGAGCTTGTTATGCTCGGGCAATGACTCCCCTCCGCTTCTTCAGGTCCGACGTCTGATGAGTTCTGCCAACGCCGATCCCGAACGCCTGATCCGCCTGCTCGCAGAGACCGGCGCGGGCAATCAGCGCGCCTTTTCGCAGCTCTATCAGGCCTGCAGCTCGCATCTGTACGCCTTGCTGCTCCGTATGCTGAAACGTCGGGATTGGGCCGATGAAGCCTTGCAGGACTGTTTCTTGCGGGTTTGGCAGAAAGCGGACACCTACGCGCCGGAAAAAGGCGCGCCGTTGACCTGGCTGCTGACCGTCGCGCGTTATCGCGCACTGGACCTGCTGCGCATGAAGCGGCCGGAAGTCGAGATGCCCGAGGAAGGCGAAGAAGCTCCCATGACCTTCGCCGATCTCGGACAAAGTCCCGAGGATGGGGCCGTGGAGCGGGAAGGAATGGGCAAGTTGCACGAATGCATGAAGGACCTGCAGGACGAACAGAAGCGCAGCGTGCTGCTGGCTTATTACGAGGGCTATACGCATCAGGAACTGGCGCGGCAGATGAACGCGCCACTGGGTACGGTGAAGAGCTGGGTGCGCCGCGGTCTGTCGCGCCTTCGTGAATGTCTGGATCGGTGAGCAACGGCAAGCCATGAAGTACGAAAACGCCAAGCTGCGCCAGATGCTCGCTGCCGAGTACGTGCTCGGCACGCTGCGCGGGCGCGCGCGTCGCCGTTTCGAACGCCTCGCAAGCGCCGACGCCGCCACCCGCGCCGAAATCCGTTTCTGGGAAACGCGCCTCGCCGGTCTCGCTGCCAATCTCGCGCCGCAGACGCCGCCGCCGGCGATCTGGCAGAAGCTCGAACAGCAGATCGGCCCCGAACGGCCGAGCACCGTGACGCCGATCCGCAAGCCGGCCCCGACGCCGGGCAAGACGCCGGCACGCGCCGCCAACGACAGCTCGCCGCCGGCGCCGATGTGGCGCATCTTCGCCGGTCTGGCCACGGCTGCAGCCGTGGTCGTCGCGGTGCTGATCGGCACCCGCGTACCGCTGCCGGGAACGGCTCCGGTGCCGGTGCCGGTGGCAACCGCACCGACCTCGCCGGAGCCGACGCAGGTCGCGTCGACGGTTTACGTATCGCTCCTCAAGCTGCCGGAATCGACGATGCAGTGGACGCTCAGCGTCCGCCCGGAAGCCGATGAAGTGAAGGCGGTGGCCAGTGGCGAGTATCCGAAGCTGGGCGAGCACAGCCTCGAGCTGTGGTTGATCACCGACGCCGGCCCGGTATCGCTCGGCCTGCTGCCGACCACCGGCAGCGGCACGATGAAGATGCCGCTCAGCGTCAAGGGCGATCAGCTGACCCTGGCGGTCAGCCTCGAACCCGTCGGTGGTTCACCGACCGGCAAGCCGACCGGCCCAGTGCTGACTTCGGGGCCGGCGATCAAGGCGGTCTGAAGCTCGGCAGGCTGTATCGAAAGCGGCGCCCCGGAGTTTTCAGGGCGCCGCTTTCGTTTGCGGCCTGCGCTGTCGCTGGCAACCATCGGCGCTGATCGGTACCTTCCCGGTTCGCCGCGAACAACCCCAAGACCAACTGTCCCGAAACGCCATGACCGAATCCAGATCGAAGACCGCGCTGCTCGCCATCGACCAGGGCACCACCAGCACGCGGGCGATCGTCTTCGATCGGCTCGGCAACAAGCTCGGCGTGTCGCAGTGCGAGCTGCCGCAGTCGTTCCCGGATTCCGGCTGGGTCGAACACGATGCCGCGCGCATCTGGACCGATACCCTGGCCTGCGCCAAGGGCGCGCTCGCCGAGGCCAAGCTGCAGGCCAGCGATCTCGCCGCGATCGGCATCACCAACCAGCGCGAAACCACCGTGGTCTGGGATCGCAAGACCGGCGAGCCGATCCACCCGGCGATCGTCTGGCAGGACCGCCGCACCGCCAACTTCTGCGACGAGAACAGCGCAGCCTTCCTTGAGCAGAAGCTGAACCTCAGCACCGGCCTGTTGCTCGATCCTTACTTCTCGGCGACCAAGATCGCCTGGATGCTCGACCACGTCGACGGCGCCCGTGCCCGTGCGGAAGCTGGCGAACTGGCCTTCGGCACTATCGATTGCTGGCTGCTCTGGAACCTCACCGGCGGCAAGGTGCACGCCACCGACGCCACCAACGCCTCGCGCACCCTGCTCTACAACCTGCATACCGCGGACTGGGACGACCAGCTGCTGGCCTTCTTCAAGCTGCCGCGCTCGCTGCTGCCCGAAGTACGCGATTCCGCTGCCGACTACGGCCAGACCGATGCCGAACTGCTCGGCAGTGCGGTGACCATCGGCGCGCTGGTCGGCGATCAGCAGGCGGCGACCGTCGGCCAGGCCTGCTTCCAGCCCGGCATGATCAAGAGCACTTACGGCACCGGCTGCTTCGTGGTGCTGAACACCGGCGACAAGGCGGTGCAGTCCGAACACCGCTTGCTGAGCACCGTCGCCTACCGGCTGAAGGGCGAAACCACGCACGCGCTTGAAGGTTCGATCTTCGTCGCCGGCGCCGCCGTGCAATGGCTGCGTGACGCCGTGCACCTGATCGGCTCCGCCGCCGAAACCGAAGCGCTGGCCAAGACCATCCCGGACACCCAGGGCGTCTATCTGGTGCCGGCGTTCACCGGCCTCGGCGCGCCGTACTGGGATCCGCGCGCCCGCGGCGCGATCCTCGGCCTGACCCGTGATTCCGGCATCGCCCATATCGTTCGCGCCGCACTCGAATCGGTCTGCTACCAGACCCGCGATCTGCTCGACGCGATGGCCAAGGACGCGATCGCGCCGACCGAATTGCGAGTCGACGGCGGCATGGCGGTCAACGACTGGCTGATGCAGTTCCTCGCCGATATCGTCCGCGTCACCGTGGTCCGTCCGCAGACGGTGGAAACCACGGCACTCGGTGCCGCGCTGCTCGCCGGCCTGACTTCAGGCGTCTACGAATCGCTGGACGAGATTGCCGCGCTGTGGCGCGCCGACGCCCGCTTCGAGCCGCAGATGGACGCCAAGCGTGCCGATGCGCTGTACGCCGGCTGGCTGGCCGCGGTGGCGCGGACGCGCTCCGCGGCGGCCTGATCAGGCGCCGGACTTCGCCCTCGACACCACGCGTCGCTGCATCCCGTTCTCGGTAAAGAACTGGACGATTTCCGGCAGCATCCGCTCCGGCCTGGTGCGCAGTTCGAGGATCGATCGGGCTTCGATGAACTTGGCGTTCGGCAACTGCCGGGCCAGTGCGGCGGCATCGTCGAACGGGTGCAGGAAATCGCCGGTGTGGCCGATGATCAGGGTCGGCATGGTCATCGCGCGGCGGGCGGCGATCTCCGGCACCACCGGGCCGACCAGGATGCCGTGCAGCACCGCGCCGAGCTCTTCCGGCGCCATCGACAGCAGGTTCATCAGGCTGATGCCGGTGTTGTTCCTGGGCCTTGGCATCGCACGCCAGAACTTCGCCCACAACCGCACCAGCGGCTTGGCGCGGCGCACGGTGACCAGCAGCGGTGCGAACAGGATCGCCGCCGACGGCGTCGCCCATTCCATCACCGGCATCTCGATGAACAGCGCGCGCACCCGGTTCGGCGCCAGCGCGGCGACGTGCAGGCTGACATCGGCACCGAGCGACAGGCCGCCGATCACCGCCTGGCGCACCTGCAGATGGTCGAGCAGGGCGATGACCTGCTTGGCGTAGAGATCGAAGCGGTGCAACGTCGGATCATGCGGCCGATCACTGCGGCCATGGCCGAGCAGGTCGAGCAGCACGACTCTGAAGCCGGCATCGGCCAGTGCGCAGCCGAGGTCGCGGTTGACGTTGGCATCGAGCAGCAGGCCGTGCAGCAGCACCACGGTCTGCGGGCCGGCGCCATGAACCTCGTAGGACAGGCGATGTTCGCCGTACTCGAAATGGCGCAGTTCGTAGATCAAGACAGGCTCCGGCGGGACAGGCGCGAGTTGCGCCGCTTTACTGTAACGCCCGCGCAACGATGTCTGCGATTGCTGCGCTTTGCACGGTTGGCATTCGGTTGCGCAGTGCAACAAGCAGGGTTAAGTTGCCGGCCGTGACCCTTTCCCTGGAATGACGTGGCATCTGACGTGGCATGAAGATCGTGATCCTGGGTGCCGGTCAGGTCGGCTCGACCCTGGCCGAGAACCTGGCCCGTGAAGCGAACGACATCACCGTCGTCGACGCCAGCCGCGCGGCGCTGAACGCCTTGCAGGAACGCCTCGATATCCGCACTGTGCTCGGCCACGCCTCGCATCCGAGCACCCTGCGCCGCGCCGGCGTCAACGATGCCGACATGATCATCGCCGTCACCGACAGCGACGAGACCAACATGCTCGCCTGCCGGATCAGCCAGACGCTGTTCCACACGCCGACCAAGATCGCCCGGGTTCGTGCTGCCGAATACCTGAACGAGGAAGACCGGCTGTTCCTGCCCGACGCGCTGAGCGTCGACATGCGGATCAGCCCCGAGCAACTGGTCACCGACGCGATCCTGCGGCTGATCGAGTATCCGGGCGCGCTGCAGGTGGTCGATTTCGCCGACGGAAAAGTCCAGCTGGTCGGCGTGCGCGCCTATTACGGCGGGCCGCTGGTCGGCAACGAGCTGAAGGAACTGCCGTCGCATCTGCCAGCCGGCGTCGACGCTCGTGTGGCGGCGATCTACCGGCGCGGCAAGCCGATCATTCCCGAAGGCTCGACGATCATCGAGGCCGAGGACGAAGTGTTCTTCGTCGGCGCCAAGCTGCACATCCCGAAGATCATGGCCGAGCTGCGCAAGGCCGATCGCCCGGTGAAGCGGGTGATGCTCGCTGGCGGCGGCAACATCGGCATGCGTCTGGCGCGTGCGCTGGAAAAGAAGCTGCAAGTGAAGATCATCGAGCGCAACGGCGAACGCGCCCGTTATCTGTCCGAGCAGCTGAACCACGTCGTCGTACTGGCCGGTGATGCAGCCAACGAGGCGTTGCTCGAAGAAGAGAACATCGAGGACACCGATGTCTTTTGCGCCGTCACCAATGACGATGAAGCGAATATCCTGTCGGCGATGCTGGCCAAGCGGCTCGGCGCGCGGCGGGTTCTGTCGCTGATCAACCGCCTGGCTTACGTCGATCTGGTCGAAGGCGGGGCGATCGATATCGCGGTGTCGCCGCAGCAGGCCACGGTGTCGGCGCTGCTTGCCCACGTGCGGCGCGGCGATGTCGCCAAGGTGCATTCCCTGCGCCGCGGCGCGGCGGAAGCGATCGAAGCGGTAGCTCACGGCGATCGCCATAACTCGAAGGTGGTCGGCCGCCGACTCGACGAGGTGAAGCTGCCGCCGGGCACCACGATCGGCGCGATCGTCCGCGGCGACGACGTGATCATTGCCCATCGCGACGTGGTCATCGAGGCCGAGGATCACGTGATCCTGTTCATCGTCGACAAGCGCCGCACCAAGGATGTCGAGAAGCTGTTTCAGGTCGGCCTGACGTTCATCTGAACGCCGCTGGCAGCGCTATTCGCGCCAGAACGTCGGCGTCAGCAGCACCACGAGCACGAACACTTCGAGACGGCCGATCAGCATCGCCGAGGTGCAGGTCCAGGTCTGGAAGCCGGTCAGCGTCTGATAAGTGCCGGCAGGGCCGACCGCCCCAATGCCCGGCCCGGTATTGTTGATCGACGCGATCACGGCGCTGAACGAGGTCGGCAGGTCCATGCCGGAGAGCACCAGCAGCATGCTCAAGCTCACCACGCTGATCGTGTACAGATGAATGAAGCCGAACACCGACAGCACGGTGCGATCGGAAATCACCTGGCCACCGACCTTCAAGGTCGATACCGCGCTCGGATGCACCAGGCTGGTGAGTTCGCGCGCGCTCTGCTTGAACAGGATCAGCAGGCGGATCATCTTGATGCCGCCGCCGGTGGAGCCTGCAGCGCTCAGCACGCAGGACAGCATCAGCATCCACAGGCTGGCGAACACCGGCCACTGGCCGAAGTCGGTACTCGCCAGGCCGCAGGTCAGGCCGACCGATATGACGTTGAAAAACGCGTGGCGCAGCGCCGTCCAGTAGCTGGGGTAGGAACCGAGCAGCCAGACATAGAACGCCAGGCCAAAGCTGCTGATGACGACCAGCAGCAGCATGGTGCGGATTTCGGCATCGCGCAGATACGGCTGCAGCGACCGAGCGCGCCAGCAGACGAAATGGGTGGCGAAGTTGATGCCGGCGAGCAGCATGAAAACCGCGGCGATCGCTTCTATCAGCGGCGAATTGAAATAGCCGATGCTGGCGTCGTGGGTCGAGAACCCGCCCAGCGACAGCACCGAGAACGAGTGGCAGACGGCGTCGAACCAGCTCATGCCGGCCAGGCGGAACGCGAACACGCAGGCCACGGTCAGGCCGGTGTAGATCAGCCAGATCGAACGCGCCGTCTGCACGAAACGCGGCGTCAGCTTGGAATCCTTGATCGGGCCGGTAGCTTCGGCGCGATAGACCTGCATGCCGCCGACACCGAGCAGCGGCAGCACCGCCATCGCCAGACCGATGATGCCGAGGCCGCCGAGCCAGGTCAGCTCGTGCCGCCACAGATTGTGGGCATGCGGCAGGTGATCGAGGCCGGTGATCACCGTGGCGCCAGTGGTGGTGACGCCGGACATGGTCTCGAAATAGGCATCGGTGAACGACATGCCGAGCCCGAGGATCATCGGCACCGTGGCCGTGGCCGCGACCAGCATCCAGATCAGCGCAACGAGCAGAAAACCATCACGCGATTTCAGTTCGCGACGATGCCAGCGGCCAACGATCCACATCACGAAACCGACCGCGAAGTTGATCGCGGCACCGGCCACGAACGGCGGCAGCGCGCCTTCGTCGAAATACAGCGATACCCCGATCGGCGGCAGGAAAGCCACTGAAAATGCCATCAGCAGAATGCCGAGCGGCCGAATGACGTGGAGCAGATCCTTCAGCAAGGCTTGAGGTCGGCAGCGGGGGACAGCCGCAGTTTACAACGGGCGCCGCAACGCCCCGGTCGGCAAACCGTGCAGCAGCGGCTTTCCGTAAAATGCGCGGCGACCGCCCGACCATCGCCGCTCATGTCCGTCTTCACCAAAGTTAGCCACGCCGAACTCGAAGCCTTCCTGCACCAGTACGATCTGGGCGCGCTGCTCGGCTTCACCGGCATCGGCGAGGGCATCGAGAACACCAATTATTTTGTCGACACCAGCCGCGGCCGCTGGGTGCTGACCCTGTTCGAGCGCCTGAACTACGACGATCTGCCGTTCTTCCTCGGCCTGATGGAACACCTGGCGCGCCATGGTTACCCGAGCGCCTTGCCGGTGGCCGACAACGACGGCCAGAGCCTGAAGGCGCTGAATGGCAAGCCGGCGGCGCTGGTTGCAAGACTCACCGGCCAGAGCGTGCTGTTTCCGTCGCTCGCGCAGTGCGCCGCTGTCGGCCATGCGCTGGGTGAACTGCACAAGCTCACCGCCAGCTACACCGGCACCTGCTTCAACGCGCGCGGTGTGGAATGGCGCCGCAGCACCTGCGAAACCCTGCTGCCGCACGTTGCCGCCGATGCCCGCGCATTGATCGCCGATGAACTCGAAGCGCAGTCCCGTCTCGATCTCGCCGCGCTGCCGCAAGGCGTGATCCACGCCGATCTGTTCAAGGACAACGTGCTGTTCGTCGACGAGCGCCTGACCGGCGTCATCGACTTCTACTACGCCTGCAACGACGCCCTGCTCTACGACCTGGCTGTGACCCTGAACGACTGGTGCGCCGAGCCCGATGGCAGCCTCAACCGCGCCCACTCGGCCGCGTTGCTGTCCGCCTATCGCGCCTGCCGGCCACCTACCGCCGCCGAGACCAAGGCCTGGCCGCTGGTGCTGCGCGCCGCCGCGTTCCGCTTCTACCTGTCCCGCCTGTACGACTGGACCTTCCCGCGCGAAGGCGACCTCGTCCACATCAAGGATCCGGAGCCGTATCGACGAATTCTCGAGCATCACCGTGGGCAGACGCCGCCGGCGCTGTAGGCGCCGCGCTCAGCAACAACGCGGATTCGCCGCACTCCCATAACGCGCATCCTGCCGCTCGCGAAAGAACTCGGCGTAGCTCATCACCGGTTCGCCCGGATGCGTGGTTTCGCGGTGCCGGACATAAGTGGCGTAGTCCGGCACGCCGACCGCCAGATTGGCGGTCTCGGCCGCCTTCTTCCACGCGGCATGCAGCCGCGCGATCAGGCTGGAATCGGGCGCTTCAGGCCGCGGCCGGCGCATCGTCGATCGACACGTAGGGCGCTTCGATGGCCGTCGGCACGCGGCTACGCCAGCTGGCGATGGCGGTGCGTACGGCAAGCACGAAGACGATCACCACCACGGACATGAACAGCAGCGCCAAGCCGGCGTCGATGCGATCGTTGAGGACGATCTGCTGCATCTGGCCGATCGACTTGGCCGGTGCCAGCAGTTCGCTCTTGGCCAGCGCGGTGCCGAACTTGTCGGCATGGGCGAGGAAGCCGATGCGCGGATTGGCCGAGAACACTTTCAGCCAGCCGGCGGTCAGCGTGCAGATCAGCAGCCAGACCATCGGCACGGCGACGATCCAGACATAGCGCTCGCGCTTCATCTTGATCAGCACCACAGTGGCGAAGATCAGCGCGATGCCGGCGAGCATCTGGTTGGCGATGCCGAACAGCGGCCACAGCGAATTGATGCCGCCGAGCGGATCGGTGACGCCCTGATACAGGAACCAGCCCCAGCCGGCGACACAGATGGTAGTCGCCACACCGTTGGCCAGCCAGCTGCGGGTGTTCTTCATCGGCGCGTACACGCTGCCGATGAAGTCCTGAACCATGAAGCGACCAATGCGGGTGCCGGCGTCGATGGTGGTCAAGATGAACAGCGCTTCGAACAGGATCGCGTAGTGGTACCAGAAGGCCATCGAGGCCACGCCCGGCACCAGGTGATGAAGGATCTGGGCCATGCCGACGGCCAGCGTTGGCGCGCCACCGGCGCGGGACAGGATGGTGGTTTCGCCGATGTCCTTCGCCGTCTGCGTCAGCAGATCCGGGGTGACCACGAAGCCCCAGTTTGCGATCGCCGTCGCGGCGGATTCCGCCGAGGTGCCCAGCACCGCGGCTGGCGCGTTCATAGCGAAGTAGATGCCGGGTTCGAGGATGCAGGCGGCGGTCAGCGCCATGACCGCGACGGCCGCTTCCATCAGCATGCTGCCGTAGCCGATCGGTCTGGCGTGGCTCTCGCAGGCAAGCATCTTGGGCGTGGTGCCGCTGGACACCATGGCGTGGAAACCGCTGACCGCACCGCAGGCGATGGTGATGAACAGGAACGGGAACATCGGCCCGGCCCAGACCGGCCCGCTGCCGTCGATGAAGCGGGTGACCGCCGGCATCTTCAGTTCGGGCATCGAGATCAGGATCGCCACCGCCAGCACGGCGATGGTGCCGATCTTCAGAAACGTCGACAGGTAATCGCGCGGCGCCAGCAACAGCCAGACCGGCAGCACCGAGGCCGCGAAGCCATAGCCGATCAGCATCCAGGCCAGGGTCTTGCCGTCATGGGTGAACGCCGCCGCCCAGGCCGGATCGGCCGCCACCTGACCGCCAAGCAGCACCGATGCGATCAGCAGCGCCACGCCGATCAGCGAAACCTCGCCGACCTTGCCGGGGCGCAGATAACGGGCATAGACGCCCATGAACAACGCGATCGGAATCGTCGCGGCGACCGTGAACAGGCCCCAGGGGCTTTCGGCCAAGGCCTTGACCACGATCAGCGCGAGGACGGCGATCAGCATGATGGTGATCATCAGGATGCCGCCCATCGCCACGCCACCCGCCACCGGCCCGAGCTCGGTGCGGATCATGTCGCCGAGGCCGCGGGCATCACGGCGCGTCGACAGGAACAGGATGACGAAATCCTGCACCGCTCCGGCGAACACCACGCCGACCAGGATCCACAGGGTGCCGGGCAGGTAGCCCATCTGCGCAGCGAGCACCGGGCCGACCAGCGGGCCGGCGCCGGCAATGGCGGCGAAATGGTGGCCGAACAATACGGTGCGATCGGTCGGCACGTAGTCCAGGCCATCGTTGCGCAGCACCGCTGGCGTAGCGCGCTTCGGATCGATCTTCAACGCCACATTCGCAAGATAGCGGCTGTAGAAGCGGTAGCTGAGCACGAACACCGAACCGCTGGCCGCGATCAGCCACATCGCATTGATCGTTTCGCCGCGCCGCAAGGCGACCACCGCCAGACAGGCCGCGCCGAAGATCGACAGCGCCGTCCAGCCAACGCGGCTTGCAAGGGAGTTCATCTTGGGATCGTTGCCGAATCTATTGAGGGCTGGCCCGGGACGGGCGCGGCTCGCGCGCAAGATTCGGCGGTGCGCCTCACGGGGTCAAGCGCCGATTGTCCACGGCGAAAGACTGGACGTCAGGACGGCAGCGCGTAGCTGCCGGTGACATGGGCGACCAGGGTGTCGTCGCCATCGCTCTTGATCAGCACCTCGACCACGGCGAGACGCCGGCCGAGTTTCAGGATGCGGCCTTCGGCGACCACATCGACCGGCCGCGGCCGGCTCAGGAAGTTGATGGTAAGACTTGAGGTGACCGCCATCACCTGATCGCCGATGTGGGCCAGGATCACCGCGTACATCGCGGAGTCCGCCGCCAGCATCAGCACCGGCCCGGCAATGGTGCCGCCCGGGCGGATCATCCAGTCCCGGAACGGAATCCGGATCGTCGCCGACCCCGGCTTCACCTCGGTGACCGCCATCTGCGCGAACGAGGACATCGGCAGGCCGTCGGAGATGATGCGTTCGACTTCGGCGGCGTCGAGCACCGGTTGCAGCGGACGGCTCATCGGATGATCACGGGATGCTTACTGGCAGTTGACGGTTCCTGGCAGGCAAGTATTGACCAGAATCGGCTGGCCGATCTGAACGGAGTTCATGGTGACCGTGGCGGTGCCTACCTTGATGCCGAGCAGCGACAGCAAAGGGTCGATCAGGGACGTCGTCAAACCGTTGACAAAACTGAGCAGGGGATTAAGCACGCCGAGAACTGCGTTCAAGATGCCGCTCAGCAGTCCGGTCAGTAATGCCCCCAAGCCGCTTCCTGATGGTTTGCTGGTCAGATTCAGGTTGAGGCTGACCGTCGTCGGTGCAGAGATGGTTTGCGGATTGGCGGTTACCGCCGCCGCTGGCGGTACGCCATCCGCCCGGTAAATCAGCGGTATTCCCGGCGTAACTATTCCGATCGCGGTGAAATCGGTGATCGGCGCCAACGATCTGGCCGGTTCAGCGCCAACACCAATGGTCGTGAAACCGAGACCAACATCGAGGCCGCCACCAAGAAGGCGCAAGAAAACAACCGGCAAGCTTGCCCGCTCGCTGAGGGCAGGCGCCGCGTCCGCACTGCCCGAAAAAGTGCCGGCCTCGATTCTGGCCGTGGCGGTGCTGGCATCGATTTTCGCGATCGGCTTGCCGCCATTGATGCCGCTGCGTGGACATTGAAGCTGTGCCAGCGTGGCCGTACCGCCAGCGACGATGGCGTCGATTCCCAGATTGAGTCCCTCCGGCAAGACGTCTACGGTGCCTCCAAGCAGGAAAAAGACCGGGCCAAGCACTGTGTTGAGCGTCGTCCGCAAGATATTTATGAGGCTGCCACCCTCGATCCGCACCTGTAGGCGCACCTGCGCGGTTTTGGCCTCCGCCTGTCCAGCCCGGCCGATGCCCAGCTGCGGCGGCTCTAGGACCTTAAGGAAGGTTTTGATCTTGGCGACGCCGGGCACGTTGAGGTCGATCGGCAGAGCAATCGGGGTAACACCGCCATCGGCGACCGTAGCCTGACCCAAGGCGATCAGCAGATCGAACAGATTGATGATCGGCGCATCGCCACCAAGCCCATTGACGGTACCCAGCAGCTGCCCCAATGGGACTTCGTTGGGATTGCTGGCGGCATTCGCCAGGCCCTGCAGCGTCGCGATCACGGCGCTGTTGGCAGTGCCGCTCAAAGCACCTACGAGGCCGTCCAGCACGTTCGAAAGCAACGGCGTGTGGGTCCCAAGAACCAAGGGGTTGGACAGATCGGCAACGCTCAGTCCAACGGCTACGCCCAGCTGCCCCAGCGACACTGAAGTGTTGACCAGCCCGGTAAAACCGTTTGCGACATTGAGGCTGGTGATGGAGTTCTGGCAGGGAACATCGCCCGGCGCACACAGCAATCCGCCCAGCAGGCCGTTCACGAGGCCACCGTTGAGGCTCAGCAGCCCGGTACCAATGGAAAAGCTGCCAACCGCCGCCTGCTGTGCAGTTGCAGAGGCGTAGAGCATTCCGCCGCCACCGTACAGATTGATGAACGGCACCGGTTGTGGACGAGAGAGATTGATGCGAACCGCTGAAATCGCGGCATTGCCCGCCGTCAGCGGCACGAAGATGCGGCGGCCGGTCGACGACTCGATACGCCCGAGTTCGATGGCAGGCGAACCATTGATGCCGGTCAGCAGGCCCTGCACGCTGTTCGCGCCATCGACGCTGTTGGCGGCAATCACACTCGTTACTTCAGCGGTGATGGCGGCCATCGTCGCCGGCAAACCCGTGCCCCCCACGCAACCGCTGGAAATCTGCACCGCCGACAGCGCCGCGAGGGTCGCCTGCTTTTCCAGATCGCGCTGTGCGTAATAGAGCTGACCGATGTTGATGGCCAGTGCCAGCACCGGGATCAGCATCAGCAGCGAGACTGCGGTCAGCACCGCTACGGCGCCGCGTTGGCGGAAGCGGCCCGATGGTGAGCGAGATTGTTGCCGGGAGCGGGGTTCGGGCGGGGTCGACACGGGTCCATGCTCCGGAGCGGTAGCGGATCAGCAGCAGCGAATGGGGCCACCATCATGGTGCGACCGGGGTAGTCGGAGCGGCGCCGTGCTGGTGCACGGGGTGCCGCGTCCGGATCGGTTCCGGGTCACGTGTCGCAGATTAAGGCCTGGACGACAACGGCGGAAAGGCGCTGTCCGTGGAACCTGAGCCGATGCCGGATGGGCGGCAGGAAAGCTGCGCCGAGCGGCGTGCTCGCTGGCGATCATCGACGCCGCTGCTTATCGTGGTGCCTGTGCATCCACGCTTTCGAGGCCTACATCGATGATCACCCTGTACGGCTATACCGGTTCCGGCAACTGTTACAAGCCGGCGCTGGCGATGCGCCAGCTCGGCATCGCCTATGAGTGGCGGGAAGTCGACATCCTGAAGGGCGAATCGCGCACGCCGGCCTTCCTGGCCAAGAATGCCAATGGCCGGATTCCCTTGCTGGAACCGGAGCCCGGCCGCTACCTGGCCGAATCGAACGCCATGCTGTGCTGGCTTGCCGAAGGCACGCCGCTGCTGCCGGAAAACCGCTGGGCCCGGGCCAAGGTGCTGGAGTGGTTGTTCTTCGAGCAATACAGCCATGAGCCGTACATCGCCACGGTGCGCTACTGGGTGGCGATCGAGAAATCGGCCGAGGCGAATCAGGCGCGGATCGCGGAACGCATGCCGCGGGGCTATGCGGCACTCGGCGTGATGGAAACCCAGCTGGCGAAGACCCCGTATCTGGCCGGGGAGAACTACACGGTCGCCGACATCGCGCTGTACGCCTACACCCATGTCGCCGACGAAGGCGGTTTCGATCTCGCTGGCTATCCCGCTGTGCGAGCCTGGCTGGACAGGATCACGGCAACGCCCGGCTTCGTGACCATGGCCGCTTCGGCCGCCTGAGTGGCAGCGGCAGCGCCGGCCTTTCAGCCGGCGTGCGCTTCCTTGAGCTTGGTCAGCTTCTTCTTGATGCGCTCGCGCTTCAGGCTCGACAGATAATCGACGTACAGCTTGCCATCGAGATGGTCGATCTCGTGCTGCACGCATTGCGCGGCCAGGCCTTCGCAATCCATCTCGAACGGCTTGCCGTGACGGTCCAGCGCCCGCACCCGCAGGCGGTTGAAACGCTGGATGGTGTCGCGGATATCGGGCACCGACAGGCAGCCCTCTTCCATTTCCTGCCGCTCGTCAGTCAGCAGGATTTCCGGGTTGATCAGGACCATAGGCTCGGTCTTGCCCTCGGAACAATCCATCACCGACAGCCGCAGCTGCACGCCGCACTGGTTGGCGGCGAGGCCGACACCGGGCGCGTCGTACATCGTTTCGAACAGGTCGTCGATCAGCTTCTGAAGCTTGTCGTCGAACACCGTCACCGGCAGGGTCTTCTTGCGAAGACGCGGATCGGGATGAATGAGGATGGGCAGAATCGCCATGGTTACGGGGCCTGCAGTTGATCTTTGGAAACCTTCGACGAGCCTGCGAAACAGCAGGTGTTCATGCCAGACTCAGCCGCGCCCGCCGAACGGGCCGAACGGGGCCCAGAAAGGCCACAAAAGGGAAAGCCGCAGCCATGCAGAAGTATAACGCCTCGCGATTTCCACTCCCGCGACGCTCGATCGCGCGCCTCGGGGTCGCCAGCCTGTTGCTGACGATGCTGGCCGCCGGCTGCGCCAGCGCACCGAGCAGCAGCCCGCCTGCCACCGTGGTGCCGGTCGCCGTCGCAGTGCCGGTGGCAAGACGTCCCGCAGCTGCCGTCGTCGAACCGCTGGCCAACGCCAACAGTGCCCGCAGCTACGCCGGCGATCTGTCGCTGCGCGAAGACGCGCCGCTGCGCTACACGGTGAGGAAGGGCGACACCCTGTGGGACATCGCCCAGCATTTCCTGCGTGATCCCTGGCAGTGGCCGGAGCTCTGGTACACCAACTCGCAGGTGCGCAATCCGCACCAGATCTATCCCGGCGATGTGCTGACCCTGGTGCGGGTGAACGGCCAGACGCGGCTCGCTTTCGACGGCGTCGTCGATCGCCTGTCGCCGCGCATTCGCGAGGAAAACCTCGACGCAGCACTGCCGGCGATTCCTATCGAAGCGATCCGCAACTTCCTGCGCGGCCCGCGTCTGGTCACGCTCGAAGAAACGCAGCACGCGCCCTATGTCGTCGCCTTTGCCGACGAGCGCCTGGCAGTGGGTGCCAACAACGACGTCTATGTGAAGAACCTGCCGGCCCAGGTCGCCTACAACTACGCCGTGGTTCGGGTGGGTGAGGCTTATCGCGATCCGGACACCCGCAAGCTGATCGGCTACGAAGCGATTCCCACCGGTGAAGCCGAACTGCGCGAGCCTGGCCAGCCGGCGCTGATGCGGATCACCAAGTCGAGCCGCGAAGTGCTGATCGCCGACCGCCTGCTGCCGATCGAAGCGGAAAGCTTCGACGCCAACTTCTACCCGCATCCACCGACCACCGACATCAACGGCCGGATCATTTCGGTGTACGACGGCTTGTCGCAGATTTCGCAGTACCAGATCGTGGCGCTGAACCGCGGCACCGAGCACGGCCTCGATCCGGGCACCGTGCTGGACATCTACCAGCCCGCGCGCAGCGTGCCGGACCCTTACGGCAAGAAGCCGGTGGTATTGCCCGAACTGCGCGCCGGTGTGCTGATGATGTTCAAGGTCACGCCGCTGCTCAGCTACGGCCTGGTGATGAATGCGACCCGCCCGCTGCACGTGCTCGACAAGGTCCGCAAACCGGCGCCGACCGCGCCGTGACGCGGGCCTGAGCCGCGCTGCTCCACGAAGCCGATGCCGGCGCCCGAATCGGCTGTCGCGGCCAGCGGTCCAACGGCTGCGCTGCTGGCGCTGCTGCGCACACCGGGACTCGGCGCCAACCGCCTGCGCCGCCTGCTGCAGCGCCATGGCTCGGCGGAAGCCGTGCTCGCCGCCAAGGCCACTGCCTGGGCTGAAGCCGGTTGCAGCGAAGGGCAGATTGCAGGCCTCGCCAATCCCGATCACGCCGGTGCCGAAATCGATCTGCGCTGGCTGGCCGCTTCGCCACGCCATCACTTCATCGACGGCGATCACCCTGCCTGGCCAGCGCGCCTTGCGGAGATCGCCGCGGCGCCGTTCGCCCTGTTCGCGCTGGGCGATATCGCCTTGCTCGGTGAGCCGCAGCTGGCCATCGTCGGTGCCCGCGCCGCATCGACCCAAGGCCGAAACGATGCCCAGGCTTTCGCCGAAGGCCTGGCGCGCGCCGGCCTGGTGATCACCTCGGGATTGGCGCTGGGCATAGACGCGGCCGCCCATCGCGGCGCGCTCGATGCCGGCGGCACCACCATCGCGGTCTGCGGCAATGGTCTGGATCGCGTCTATCCGGCCCGCAATCGCGAACTGGCGCTGGCGATCGCCGATCGCGGCCTGCTGGTTTCGGAGTTTCCACCCGGCACCGTGCCGAGGCCAGAACATTTCCCGCGCCGCAACCGGATCATCAGCGGCCTGAGTCTCGGCGTGCTGGTAATCGAAGCACAATTGGAATCCGGTTCGCTGATCACCGCGCGGCTCGCCGCCGAGCAGGGCCGCGAAGTGTTCGCGCTGCCCGGCTCGATCCACAACCCGATGGCGCGCGGCTGCCATGCACTGATCCGCAACGGCGCGACCCTGACCGAATCGGTGGCCGACATCCTCGTCGAACTCGCGGCACAGCTGAAGCCGATGCTGGGTGCAGCAACCGCCAGCGCGGAACCGACGGCGGATGTGCCGGTCGATAGCCTTGAACAGCGCGTTCTGGCGGCGATCGGCGATCAGCCGGTGGCCATCGATCAGCTGGCGTCCTCCCTGGCACTGGGCATCGCCGAACTCGGTGCCGCGCTGCTGTCTCTGGAACTGAAGGCGCTGATCGAGGCCCGACCGGGGGACTGTTTTTCCCGCCTGCATCGCTAGGGTCTGTTCACAATTACTTTGCTCGCTGCGGCGGAGGTCGTTTTTGCCCAGTGCAACGAAAGAGGAGCGGGCAATGGCCGACCCATTGACGCGACGAGAGAGGCAGCAATGGGCCCAGTAAACTTTATTGGCGATCCCGCCCCGAAGGGTTGCGGCCAAAAAGCCGCCGGGACTTCGTTGCGAACCTTGACCATAGGTAGGCTATGGCCTGCGGTTCGCGCCTCGCCCGGCGGCTTTTTGACTCGCAACGCAGCGATCAAAGTAATTGTGAACAGACCCCTATGAGGCGCTACACTTTCCCCCGAGGCAGTCCGAAACCTGACTGCACGCGCCCGGTCTTGGCGTCAGAGCGAACATGAAAGAGACCCTGCTCGATGTACTGATGTACCTCTTCGAGAACTACCAGGATGGCGAGTTCTCCGACTCCGACAACCAGGAAACTTTGCGGGTAGAGCTGTCCGCCGCCGGTTTCCCCGATGAAGAAGTGGCGCACGCTTTCGCCTGGCTCGATGGCCTGGCGAACCAGCGCAATGCGCCAACCCTGAGAGGCCGAACCGATACCTTGCGGCTGTATGCGCCGCAGGAGCAGGAACGGCTGTCCGCCGAATGTCGTGGCTTTCTCCTTTATCTGGAGCAGCTCGGCATCCTCAACGGCGAAAGCCGCGAACTGGTCATCGAACGCCTGCTGGCTTTCGAGGACGAGATCGATCTCGAGCGGGTCAAATGGGTCTGCCTGCTGGTGCTGATCAACCAGCCCGGCTCCGAGGAAGCGGCCGTGCACCTCGAAGACATGGTCTATTACCACGGTGAGTTCCTGCACTGATCGGCAGCCCTTGTCGCCGTCCCGATGACGGCGCAAGGGCTGGCTTCAGGCAGGTGCCTGACTAGCCACTGGCAAGCTCTTTGCCGTATAAGCTGCCCCCCACGCGCCGCCGGGGCGCGGGAAACGTTGTGGGACACGCGGCAGGAATGAGCAAGAATCTGGTCATCGTCGAATCGCCCGCCAAGGCCAAGACGATCAAGAAATATCTGGGCAAGGACTACGAAGTACTCGCTTCGTACGGCCACGTGCGCGACCTGGTGCCCAAGGATGGCGCCGTCGACGTGACGCGCGGCTTCGAGATGAAGTACCAGCTGATCGACAAGAACGCGAAGCACGTCAACGCGATCATTGCCGAACTCAAGCGCTCCGATAACCTCTTTCTCGCCACCGATCCTGATCGCGAAGGCGAAGCGATTTCCTGGCACCTGCTCGAGCATCTGAAAGAGAAGGGGCTGATCAAGGACAAGCCGGTCAAGCGTGTGGTTTTCTACGAGATCACGCCGCGCGAAGTTGCCCGTGCGATCGACGAAGGCCGCGATGTTGCCCAGGATCTGGTCAACGCCCAGCAGGCGCGCCGCGCGCTCGATTACCTGGTCGGCTTCAATCTGTCGCCGCTGCTCTGGCGCAAGGTCGGCCCGGGTCTGTCGGCCGGCCGCGTGCAGAGCCCGGCGCTGCGCCTGATCTGCGAACGCGAGGAAGAGATCCGCGCATTCAAGCCGCAGGAGTACTGGACGCTCGACGCTCGCGCCGAGAAGGACGGCACCGCCTTCAACGCCCGCTTGCTGGAATTCGATGGCATCAAGGTCGAGCAGTTCTCGCTCGGCAACGAAGGCTCGGCCGAAGCCGCGCGCGCAGCGATCGAGGCGGCCGCGAAAGGTCTACTGAAAGTCGCCAAGGTCGACAAGAAACAGCGTCGCCGCACGCCTGGGCCGCCGTTCACCACGTCCACCCTGCAGCAGGACGGCAACCGCAAGCTCGGCTTCACCGCCCAGCGCACGATGCGCACGGCGCAGCAGTTGTACGAAGGTGTCGAGATCGGTGGCGAGACCGTCGGCCTGATCACGTACATGCGCACCGACGCCGTGAACCTGGCGCAGGACGCGCTGGCCGAGCTGCGCGAAGCGATCATCAAGCGCTACGGCGCCAAGTCGGCGCTGCCCGAGCCGCGTTATTTCAAGGTCAAGTCGAAGAACGCGCAGGAAGCCCATGAAGCGATCCGCCCGACTTCGTTCCTGCGCGCGCCGGAAGCGGTTGCCAAGTATCTGACCCCGGACCAGGCCAAGCTTTATGACCTGATCTGGAAGCGCACCGTCGCCTGCCAGATGGCCCCGGCCGTCTTCGATACCGTCGCCGCGGAACTGCGCGCCGGCGCCGAGCACGCGTTCAAGGCCAACGGTCAGGTGCTGATCGAACCGGGCTTCCTCGCCGCTTACGGCATTGCCGTCGACGACGAGAACGAAGCCAAGGAAGACGACGAGAAGCGCCTGCCGCCGCTGGAAGTCGGCGATGTCGTCAAGCTGCTGGAACTGCTGCCCGAGCAGCATTTCACCCAGCCGCCGCCGCGCTTCACGGAAGCCTCGCTGGTCAAGACGCTCGAGGAATACGACATCGGGCGCCCGTCGACCTATGCCTCGATCATCTCGACCCTGCAGGCGCGCGACTACGTGCGCCTGGACGGCAAGGCCTTCATGCCGACCGACGTCGGCCTGATCGTCTGCCGCTTCCTGACCGAGCACTTCACCCGCTACGTCGATTACGAATTCACCGCCAAGCTCGAAGACGATCTCGACGCGGTGTCGCGCGGCGAACAAGCCTGGGTGCCCTTGCTGGCGAAGTTCTGGGGCATCTTCAAGCCGATGGTCGACGAGAAGATGGAACTGTCGCGCTCGGAAGTTTCCGAGACGCGCAGCATCGGCATCGACCCGGCCAGCGGCAAGCCGGTCAGCGCCCGCCTCGGCCGCTACGGGCCGTACGTGCAGATCGGCGCGCGCGTCGAGGAAGGCGACACCACGTCCGAAAAGCCGCGCTACGCATCGCTGCGCGGCAACCAGCGCATCGACACGATCACGCTCGAAGAAGCGATGGAGCTGTTCAAGCTGCCGCGCAAGCTCGGCACGATGCCGAACGGCGACGAGGTGGAGGTCAACATCGGCCGCTTCGGGCCGTACGCGCGCCACGGCAAGGCCTTCGTCAGCCTCAAGAAGGACGATGACCCGTACACCATCGAACTGCCGAGAGTCATCGAGCTGATCGAGCAGAAAGCCGCCGCGCTCGACGCCGCGACGATCCGCAGTTTCGAAGGCACCGGCATCCGCATCATCAAGGGCCGCTTCGGGCCGTACATCACCGACGGCACCCGCAAGTCGCCGATCCCGCGCACCCGGGACGCCGAGAAGCTCAGCGTCTTCGAATGCGAGGCCTATCTGGCGGAAGCCGAAGCCGCGAAACCAGCGAAGAAGGGCGCCAAGAAGAAGGCGGCTGCCAAGAAAGCCGCGCCGGCCGATGGTGCTGTCGCCGCGCCGAAGAAAGCGGCCGTGAAGAAGGCCGCCAGCAAGAAGTCCGCTGCGAAGAAGACCACCAAGAAAGCGACGCGGGCGCCGTCGCTGACCAAACGGACTGTCTACGCGAAGAAGGGTTGAGCGCAGCAACGATGCTGAATACTCGCAAGATCGCGATCGCCGCCGCGCTGCTGAAGCAGGGCGGCGTCATCGTCTACCCGACCGAAGCGGTCTGGGGTGTCGGCTGTGATCCGCAGAACCACAAGGCGGTGATGCGCCTGCTGGCGATGAAAAACCGCGAGTGGCAGAAGGGCCTGATCCTGATCGCCTCTGACATCGAGCAGGTGGAGCCGTACATCGACATGCCCTCGCGCATGGCCTGGCGACGGGCGACGGCCACCTGGCCCGGCGCATCGACCTGGGTGTTCCCGGCCACCGACTACTGCCCGATGTGGATCAGCGGCGAGCGCAGCACCGTGGCCGTGAGAGTCACCGCGCATCCGCTGGCGGCGCGGCTCTGCGACGAGTTCGGCGGCGCCATCGTCTCTACCAGCGCCAACCGCGCCGGCGATCCGCCAGCCCGCAGCGCCAGCGATGCCCGCATCGCGCTGCGCAACCGTTTCGATCTGCTGGTGCCGGGCGCGCTCGGTGGGCTCGATCAGCCGACGATCATCCGTGACTCGGCGAACGGCAACATCCTGCGCCGTTGAGATTCGCGGTGGCCGCCCGCCTTTTGCACTTCGGCGGCCATTAGACTTCGCTGATGAATACCAACGAAGCCCCGCGTCCCGCCGACGTCGAAGCCTATCTCCGTGGCCTGCAGAACCGCATCTGTGCGGAGGTCGAGCGCATCGACGGGCGCGCCAGATTCCTGCACGACGCCTGGCAGCGTGACGAAGGCGGCGGTGGCGAAACCCGGGTGTTGAGCGAAGGCGCGGTGTTCGAGCGTGCCGGCGTCAACTTCTCCGATATCTACGGCACCAGACTGCCGCCGGCGGCGACGGCGGCGAGACCGGAACTGGTCGGCCGCGGTTTCCGGGCGATGGGCGTGTCGCTGGTCTTCCATCCGCTGAACCCCTACGCGCCGACGGTGCACATGAACGTGCGCTTCTTGATCGCGGAAAAAGCCGGTGAAGCGCCGGTCTGGTGGTTCGGCGGCGGCTTCGATCTGACGCCGTACTACGGCTTCATCGACGACGCCAAGCACTGGCACGAGACCGCGCGCAGCGCCTGCGAGCCATTCGGTCCCGACGTGCACACCCGGCTCAAGGCCCAGTGCGACGACTACTTCTTCATCAAGCACCGCAACGAGGCACGCGGCATCGGCGGCCTGTTCTATGACGACTGGAGCGTTGGCGGCTTCGAGGCCAGCTTCGCGCTGATGCAGAGCGTCGGCGATCATTTCATCAAGGCCTACATGCCGATCGTCGAGCGCCGCCATCCGATGCTGTACACCCAGCGCGAACGCGACTGGCAGCTGTATCGGCGCGGCCGTTATGTCGAGTTCAATCTGGTCTGGGATCGCGGCACGTCGTTTGGTCTGCAGAGCAAGGGCCGCATCGAATCAATCCTGATGTCGATGCCGCCGCTGGTCACCTGGCAGTACAACCATCAGCCGGAACCGGGCAGCCCGGAAGCGACGTTCCTCAGCGACTATCTGCCGGCGCGCGATTGGCTGAACCTATGACTGAACGTGTCGCGATAGCGAAGGTCTAGAATCGGGCCATCACTCGATGAGTGGGCGGGCATCCGAGTAGATGCCCGCAGACACCACCCAATGAAGGTCAACCCATGACGCTGACCGAACTCCGCTATCTGGTGAACCTCGACAAGGAGCGCCATTTCTCGCGCGCCGCCGAGCGTTCCTTCGTGTCGCAGCCGACACTTTCCGTGGCCCTGAAGAAGCTCGAGGACGAGCTGGGCGTGACCCTGTTCGAGCGGATTCGCGGCGAAGCCAAGCCGACGCCGGTCGGCGCGCGGATCATCGAGCAGGCCCGCCATGTGCTCGCCGAAGCGCGGCGGGTCGAGGACATCGCTCGCGAAGGCAAGGACGAGCTGGTTGGTAGCTTGCGGCTCGGGGCGATCTACACCGTCGGCCCCTACGTGCTGCCATCGCTGGTGCCGATGATGCGCGAGACCGCGCCGCTGATGCCGCTGATGATCGAGGAGAACTTCACCGGCGTGCTGCTCGAACAGCTGCGCGACAACGAGCTCGACGTGGCGCTGCTGGCGTTGCCGATCGACCTGCAGGGCCTGTCGGCCTGGCCGATCTACGACGAGGATTTCGTGGTGATGCTGTCGCCAGGTCATCGCTGGGCGGCGCTGCCGAGCATCCCGGCGAAGAAGCTGGCCGAGGAACATCTGCTGCTGCTCGGGCCCGGCCATTGTTTCCGCGAGCAGGTAATCGCTGCCTGCCCGAAATGCGTCGACTCCGAAGGCGACGGCCCGCGGCCGGTCACCGGTTCATCGATCGAAACGATCCGCTACATGGTCGGCTCGGGGCTGGGCATCACGGTGATGCCGAACGCAGCGATCGCCAACCGGCCGGCCGAGCCGAATCCGCTGCCGACCGTGCCGTTCGCAGCACCATCGCCGGCGCGGAAAGTCGGCATGGTCTGGCGGCGCAGCTTCCCGCGCCTGGCGGCGATCCGCGCACTGCGCGAGGGCATCCTGGCCTGCGGCATCAACGGCGTGCGCCTGCTGCCGGATGCGGCCCCCCAACATCCCTGAGGTGATTGCGTGATCGAAGCGCTCGTCGAAGCCACCCGTAGCCAGTTCCAGGGCCGCATGCTCGGCCTGGTGCTGTGGCCACTGCTCGGTTCGCTGCTGCTGTGGACGGTACTGCTGGTGGTGTTCTGGTCGCAGGGCATGGGTGCCTTGCGGGCCTTGACCGAGTACCAGCCGGTCGATGCCTTCCTGAACGACTGGGGACTGTCCTGGCTGGTCGGCGCGCTGACCCTGATCGTCAGCTTCTTTTTCCTGCCGACCCTGGTCGCAGCGACGGCGATCTTCATCACCTCGGTATTCGCGATGCCGATGATGGTCGACCACATCGCCGCCCGCGACTATCCGCAGCTGGTGCGAGCCAAGGGCGGCACCACCAGCGGCAGCATCCTGAACAGCCTCGGCGCGCTGCTGGTCTATCTGCTGCTGTGGATCCTGGTGCTGCCGCTGTGGCTGATCCTGCCGTTCGCGTTCGTGATTCCGGTGGCGCTGGCCGGCTATCTCAACGATCGCGTGTTCCGCTATGACGCGCTCGCCGAACACGCGACGCGCGAGGAGTACGAGGAAATCCTGCGCCGCCACGGCTCACCGCTGTTCGGCCTCGGCGTGGTCGCCGCACTCGTGCAGCTGATTCCGTTCGTCAACCTGATCTCGCCGGTCTATTCCGGCCTGAGCTTCATCCACTTCGCACTCGCCGAACTGCAGAAGCTGCGCGCCGAGCGGCCGCTCGGCCTCAGGCCAGCAGCATCCGCAAGCTGATGCCGATCAGGAAGATCGCGAACGCCCGCTTCAGCAGCTTCGGCGGCAGGCCATGCGCCAGCCGGGCACCGAGCGGCGCGGTGAACACGCTCATCACCGCGATGCCGGCGAACGCAGCGAGATCGACATAGCCCAGGCTCCACGGCGCACGGCCCGGCACGCCGAGGCCGTTGATCACGAAGCCGACGGCGCCGGCCCAGGCGATCGGAATGCCGCAGGCGGCCGAGGTGCCGACGGCGCGGCGCATGTCGATATTGCAGGCATTGAGATACGGCACGGTCAGCGAACCGCCGCCGATGCCGATCAGCGCCGACAATCCGCCGATCAGGGTGCCGACGATGCCGAGGCCGAGCGCACCGGGCGTGCTGCGCGTCGCTTTCGGCGTGGCATCGATCAGCATCTGGATCGCGATCAACATGGCGCCGATGCCGACGCAGCGCTTCAGCACTTCGCTGCTGACCAGGTGCGCCACCGTGGCGCCGAGCAGGCTGCCGACGACGATGCCCGGCGCCAGCTTCCAGAACACCGGCCAGATCACGCCGCCGCGGGCGTGGTGGGCGCGGGTCGAAGAAATGCCGGTCAGGCCGATGACGGCCAGCGAGGTGCCGATCGCCGAATGCATGACGATGGCGTCGGCAGCACCGAGTGTGGGCAGCAGAAAGGCCAGCGCCGGCACCACGATCAGGCCGCCGCCGACGCCAAACAGTCCGGCAAGCAGGCCCGATACGGCGCCGGTCAGCAGGAATATCAGCAGGGTTTCCATCGTCTGGCGGCTTACAATTGAACGGCCGCAAAGGCTACACGAACCCGTCAGGCGATCTGAGGGTCAGAGTTCCATGATGACCCTACGCTCCAACCCGTCTCTCGCTTCTCTAGCCCTGGCATTTGCCGGCCTCTTCGCGCTGTCGGCCATCGCAGACGATGACTCCCTGGCCATCGCGCGCAGCGAATTCAGCGGCGCTTTCGTCGCTGCCGAAGCCGGTTCCTTCAATGGCGAAGACAGCGATCGCCTGCGCGCCTATCCGCTCTATCCCTACCTCACGGCTGCGCGGCTGAAGGCGCGGCTGGCCCAAGCCAAGCCGGAGGACGATCGCGGTGCCGATGACGCGGTCGCCGCTTTCATCACGGCTCAGGGCGGAACCCTGGCCGCCAACGATCTGCGCCGCGCCTGGCTGACCAGCCTGGCAGCACGCAAGCGCTGGGATCGCTATCTCGCAGCGCTGCCGGCGCCGCTGGCGACCAGTGACACGACTTTCCGCTGCCTGCAGTTCGCGGCGCGAATCGCGCTGAACCAGACCGCCAGCCTGGCGCCGGCGGTGATCCAGCAATGGCAGGTGGCCGACAAATCGCTGCCGGCCTGCGATGCAGCGTTCACCTGGGCGCGCGATCAGAACCTGCTGACGCCGGCGCTGATCGAGGCGCGGGCGCGGCTGGTGGTCAGCAACGGCTACGGCGCGCTGGCGAAAACCATCGCAGCGCCGCTGACGGCGGAAGCCAGCGCGCCGATCAAGCAATGGGCAGCGCTGATCGACCAGCCGCAGCGCGAACTCGATGCACTGATTGCCGATCCGTCGCGGGCGGTGGAACTGGCCGCGCTGCAGGATGGCTGGCAGCGCCTGGCCCGCAAGGATCCGGACGCCGCTGCCGCACGCTTCGCCGCACTGCGTGGCGCACGCGCACTCGATGACACCGCGGCCAGCCCTTTTGCACGCTCGCTGGCGCTGGGCATGGCCTGGAGCCGCAAGCCGGAAACGCTGGGCTATTTCGCCCAGGTGCTGCCGGCCGACAACGACAGCCTGTCCGCCGAATGGTGGGCGCGCGCCGCACTCTGGGCTGGCGACTGGCAGCAGGCGGCGAAAGCGATCTCGGCGATGTCCGAAAGCCAGCGCAACGAACAGCGCTGGCGTTACTGGGCCGCGCGGGCTGCCGCTGCCGGCGGTGATCAAGCGGCGAACGATCTGCTCACTTCGCTGGCACAGGAAGACGGCTGGTATCCGGCGCTCGCCGCCGCGCAGTCCGGTATTGCCTACGCGCCACATCCGCAGCCCTTGGCGGCCGATCCGGCCATCGTCGCGAAGCTCGACAGCCAGGCCGGCTTCGTCCGGGCCCGCGAACTGTTCCTGTCGTCGCTGCGCAATCAGGCGGCCGCCGAGTTCTGGGCGGCGTTCGAGCCACTCGATGAAGCCGCACGCTTCCAGGCTATCCATCTGGCGATGGGCTGGGGCTGGTACGAGCAGGGTGTGGCCGCCGCCAGCCGGATGAAGCTGTTCACCGATTACGCGCTGCTCTATCCGCGGCCTTATGAATCGCCGGTGAAGACCGGCGCGGCACTGTCCGGCCTGCCGGACAACCTGATCTACGGCGTGCTGCGTCAGGAAAGCCTGTATCGGGCCGATGCGGTATCGAGCGCCAACGCCTACGGCCTGCTGCAGATGCTGCCGGAAACCGCGACCCGCACCGCGCGCAAGTGGCAGCGCCCGTTGCCGACGCACGCGGCGCTGTTCGATCCCGAGGTCAATGTGCCGCTCGGTGCGGCGCATCTGCGCGATCTGGTCGATCGCTTCGTCGGCCAGCTGCCGGTGGCGATCGCCGGCTACAACGCCGGCCCGAACGCGGCGGCGCGCTGGCTGCCGGCGACGCCGATGTCGGCGGATATCTGGATCGAGAACATTCCGTACAACGAAACCCGCACCTATGTGCAGCGCGTGCTCTGGCATTCGATGGTCTTCGGCTGGCGCCAGCAGGGCAAGCCGCAAGCATTGTCGAACTGGCTGAAGCCCGTCGCGCTGGCGCCGGTGCCGGCAGGCCTCGAAGAAATTCCATGATGCGACGTTATCTGGTCGGCGGCGCGGTACGCGACCGGCTGCTGAGGCGCCCGGTCGCCGAGCGCGATTGGGTGGTTACTGGCGCAACGCCGGAGGAAATGATCGCGCTCGGCTACCGGCCGGTCGGCAAGGATTTCCCGGTGTTCCTGCATCCCCAGACCCAGGAAGAACACGCGCTGGCGCGCACCGAGCGGAAGAACGGTCGCGGCTATCGTGGCTTCACCATCCACACCGATCCCGGCGTGACCCTGGAAGACGATCTGATCCGCCGCGATCTCACCGTCAATGCGATGGCCGAGGACGACGACGGTACGCTGATCGATCCCCACGGCGGCCGTGTCGATCTCGAAGCGCGCGTGCTGCGCCATGTCTCTGCGGCTTTCGCCGAGGACCCGGTGCGGGTGCTGCGCATTGCCCGCTTTCATTCGCGCTACGCCAGCCTCGGCTTCCGCATTGCCGATGAAACGATGGCGCTGATGCGGCAGATGGTCGACAGCGGTGAAGTCGATCACCTGACCGCGGAACGGGTCTGGAAGGAAACCGAGCGGGCATTGATGCAGCCGCAACCGTCGATCTACTTCACGACCCTGCGCGAGTGCGGCGCACTGAAGCGCCTGATGCCGGAAGTCGATGCCCTGTTCGGCGTGCCGCAGCCGCCGAAGCATCATCCGGAGATCGATACCGGCGTACACACGATGCTGACCATCGATCACGCCGCGAGCATCGAAGCGCCGCTGACGGTGCGTGTCGCCGCGCTCTGCCACGACTTCGGCAAGGCGCTGACGCCGGAACATCTGCTGCCCAGCCACTACGGCCACGAGCAGAGCGGCGTACCGCTGGTCGAAGCCTTCTGCACGCGGCTCAAGGTGCCGAACGATTGCCGCGAGCTGGCGCTGCAGGTCTGCCGCGAGCATCTCTTGGTCCATCAGGCCCGCGAGCTGACGCCGGGCACCTTGATGCAGCTGCTGGAACGGCTCGACGCCCTGCGCCGGCCGCAGCGCTTCGAGGAATTCCTGACCGCCTGCGACTGCGATGCCCGCGGCCGCACCGGGCTGGAGAACCGCGACTATCCGCAGCCGAACTATCTGCGCGCCGCGCGTCGGCGCATTGCGCTGGTGGAACCGGCATCGGTCACCGCCGATGGCTACCTCGGTGCCGCGATCGGTGTCGAACTGCGCAACCGCCGGCTCAAGGTGCTGAAGGAGCTGCGCGAGACACCAGCGGCCTGACTCTGCTTTGGAACCGATCGGCGATTGGTTCCAACCTTTTCGTCTCCGGCGTAGTCTGAGGAAATCAGGCTGCGTCCTTCTATGACAGCAGCCGTCTCCATTCCAAGAGGTCCATCCCTTTGAATCGCATTCTCATGATCGCGGCGGGCGCCGCACTGCTGTATGGCTGCGGCAAGTCCGCCGACGCTCCGAAGACCGAAGCCGCGGCACCTGCGGCCGTTGCGGCACCGACCTCCGGCATCAATCCGGCGACCATGGATACCGCCGTCCGTGCCGAGGACGACACTTACCGGCACATGAACGGCAAGTGGCTGGACAGCTTCGAGATTCCGGCTGACAAGGCGCGCTATGGCTCGTTCACCAAGCTGGCCGATGACGCCGAACAACAGCTGCGCGAGCTGATCGAAGCCTCCGCCGCCAATGCCGAAGCGAAGCCGAACACCGAACCGCAGCAGATCGGCGATCTGTACAAGAGCTTCATGGACGAAGCCGGCGTTGAAGCGGCCGGCCTGAAAGCCATCGATAGCAGCCTGTCGACGATTGACGCGATGGCCGACAAGAGCGGCATCCCGGGCCTGATGGCTGGCTTGTCGACCACCGGCGTCGGCACCCCGTTCGTCCCGTTCGTGCATCAGGACAACAAGGATTCGACCAAGTACGTCGTCGATCTCTACCAGTACGGCCTCGGCCTGCCGGATCGTGACTACTACCTGAAGGACACCGACAAGTACCGCGAATCGCGCACCGGTTACGTCGCCCACATCGAGAAGATGCTGACGCTGGCGGGCGACAAGGACGCGGCCAAGAAAGCCAAGGCGGTCTTCGCGCTGGAAACCGCACTGGCCAAGGAGCAGTGGGACAAGGTCGCCAATCGCGATCCGGTGAAGACCTACAACAAGGTCGAGCTGAGCAAGCTCGACGCGCTGGCGCCAGGCTTCGACTTCAAGGCCTGGTTCACCGGTGCCGGCATGGCCGGCAAGCTCGATTACGTGATCGTCAGCCAGCCGACCTACATCACCGGCTTCGCCAAGCTGCTGCAGAGCCAGCCGCTCGACGCCTGGAAGGCCTATTTCAAGTGGAAGGTGATCGCCGAGTTCGCGCCGTATCTGCCCAAGGCTTTCGTCGACGAGAACTTCGCGTTCTACGGCACGGCGCTGCGCGGCATTCCGGAAAATCGTCCGCGCTGGAAGCGCGGCGTGGAACTGGTTGAGACCTCGATCGGCGAATCGCTCGGCAAGCTCTATGTCGAGAAGCACTTCCCGCCGGCCAACAAGGCGCGCATGGAAGCGCTGGTCAAGAATCTGCTGGAAGCCTACAAGCAGTCGATCGACACGCTCGACTGGATGAGCCCGGAAACCAAGAAGGAAGCCCAGGCCAAGCTCGCCAAGTTCGCGCCGAAGATCGGCTATCCGAACAAGTGGAAGGACTACTCGAAGCTGGTGATCAGCGGCAACGATCTGCTCGGCAACGTCGCCCGCGCCAACGCCTACGCCTACCAGTTCGAACTGGCCAAGCTCGGCACGCCGATCGACCGCGAGGAGTGGGGCATGACGCCGCAGACGGTCAATGCGTACTACAACCCGGAGAAGAACGAGATCGTCTTCCCGGCGGCGATCCTGCAGCCGCCGTTCTTCAATGCCGCCGCTGACGACGCCGTGAACTACGGTGGCATCGGCGCGGTGATCGGTCACGAGATCAGCCATGGCTTCGACGACCAGGGCGCGCAGTACGACGGCGACGGCAACCTGCGCCAGTGGTTCAGCGAAGCCGACCTGAAGAACTTCAAGGCCAAGACCGCCGCCCTGGTTGCCCAGTACGCGGCCTTCGAGCCGGTGAAGGGCTATCACGTCAACGGCGAGCTGACCCTGGGCGAAAACGTTGCCGACAACTCCGGCCTGACCATCGCCTACAAGGCCTACAAGATCAGCCTCGGCGGCAAGCCGGCGCCGGAGATCGACGGCCTGAGCGGCGAGCAGCGCTTCTACCTCGGCTGGGCTCAGGTCTGGCAGGGCAAGGACCGCGAAGCCGAAGCGATTCGCCGCCTGACCGTCGATCCGCATTCGCCGCCGTCGGTACGCGGCAACGCCACCCTGGTCAATCAGGCCGGCTTCTACGACGCTTTCAGCGTCAAGGAAGGCGACAAGATGTATGTCGCCCCGGAGAAGCGAGTCAGCATCTGGTAAGCCATCGCGACATGCTTGTGCGATGAATGAAGGCCGGTGGCGACACCGGCCTTTTTCGTGGCCGCTTGCTAGGGCCTCGCTCGACGCCGATGATCAAGTCAGGCCCGGCGCAAGACCGGGCCGAAGATTGGCTCACGCGAGGAGAAGCCGATGAACCACGTATCGCCGCAGGACTGGGCCGCGCTGGCACGGATCGAACAGGGTCAATGCGCGCTTGAAGCCGAGGCTGCGCAACGTCTGCGCCAATGCGGCCTGATCGAAGCCAAGGCCGAGGATCGCTACACGCTGACGCCGCAGGGCTGGCATGCGCTGCGCCAGCATCGGCGGCTCGATCCGGACTGACCACTTTTCATGGGTCGATCAGCGGGCTGTCGCCGCCCGCCTGCCAGCCATAGCGGCGCAGGCTGACCCTGTCGTTCTCGAAGCGCACGCCCTCGGCGCCTAGCCGGCGCTTCTGCTCGCGATGTTCCTCGCTGAACTTCGGCAGCGAGATCTGGCCCGCCGCATTGATCACCCGATGCCAAGGCGTGGCGGCACCAGCTTCGAGCATGCCACCCAGCACCCGGCCGACCAGCCGCGCGCGCCCCGGATAACCGGCGATCCAGGCGATCTGGCCATAGGTGGAGACCCGGCCGGCCGGGATGCGGGCGATCGTTGCCAGGATCGCGATCCTGGCGGCATCGGCGTCGACCGGCGCCGATGGTTCAGTCGACCGGCGCGCCATACAGAGCCGTGCCGCAGGCCACGCAGGCCTGGTCGTCGAAGTCGAAGATTTCCGCTGCCAGCAGACGCTGTCCACCCAGCGAAGCGACGTAGCGGATCAGCAAGGTGCCGGCATCCGGATCCCAGTGCGCGGCTTCGAAGCTGAACTGCAGGCTGGGAATCGTGGCCAGCGCGGCCTGCCAATAAGCGCGCAGCGCCGGCTTGCCGCGAACAGTGCCGTGGCCAGTGATGGTCGCTGCCTTCGGGCTGCGGAAGCGGCAGTCATCGGCGAACAGCCGTAGCACGGCTTCGATATCGCGCGCGTTCCAGGCGGCGATCCAATTCAGCGCCCAACGCTGGGCGGAGGCGTGATCGGTCGGCATCATGGTCATCGCGCTGTCTCCGGACATCGAGGAGAATTATCCTTGTGAACACCCGTTCAGGACGGGTTCAGAGTGCCGACGGCATTCTGCGCAGGTCGAATCGAGCCCAGCAAGGCAGGGTCGACCTCTCTAAAACTTGATCTGTCTGGAGCACCTGATGAACCGCAACCTGATTCCCGCCGTGATCGTCGCCACCCTGATCGCTGCCGCTGGCCCGTCGTTCGCCCTCGGCGTCAATGCGGGTGCCGGCCTCGGCGTCAACGCCGGCGGGCTGCACACCAATGTCGATGCGGATGCCAAGGCCAAGCTCGATGCCGAAGCCGCTGCTGCCGCGAAAGCGAAGGCTGAGGCCCAGAGCGATGCCAAGTCGGCCGTCGATGCCCGCGTCAGCACCGGCGCCGAAGTCGGTTCCGATCCGAAGGCTGATGCCAACGCCGGACTCGGCCTGGGTCTCGGCCTCGGCAAGGCCGTCAAGGGCACGGCAGGTGCAGTGGGCGGCACGGTGAAGGGTGTTGCCGGCGCCACCGGTGACGCCGCGAAGGGTGCCGCTCAGACCACCGGCAAGGCCGTGAAGGGCACCGCCGAAGCGACCAAGAACACCGCGAAGGCCGGTGTCGGTGTCGCCAAGGACGCTGCAGTCGGCACCAAGAACGCGGTCGGCGGCGCAGCGTCGGCCACCGGCACTGCGGTGAAGAACGGCGCCAATGCGGCGGCCGGTGCGGCGAATGTCGACGTCAACGTCAAGGCCGGTGCCAGCGCCGGTCAGTAAGCACTAGGGCAACGAAAAGCGGCCGGTCACTCGCGTGACCGGCCGCTTTTCGTTGCACCGCCGGAAGGCGGCGACTTAGCCCTGATGCAGCTGCGCGTAGATCTCTGCACGCAGCGGGCCGGACGCCCACTTCACCAGCACGGCCGGGCAGGCTTCGGCTGGTGCGAAGCCGGCGGCGATGCGGAACAGATCGGCGGTGATCCGCTCGATCGCCGCGTGATAGCTCTTGAACAGCGGGCTGCCGTCGGCATGCATGGTCTTCAGCGACGCCAGCAGCACCGACACCGGCACATACGGCGCGATGCGATCGAGGAGGCGTTCGAGCAGCGCCAGATCCTTGTCCTTCGGGCCTTCGTCCATGATCACGCTGACCAGCTTCGGATTGCCGCCAGTGCGGTCGGCCGACAGCTTTCGCAGCTTCGGATCACGCGCGTAGTACGCCGCCGAAGCCAGGATGATGAACAGCTCGTCGTAGGAATCTTCGGTGAAGTTGACGTCGTCCGGAATCAGGCCTTTCAGCGCGGGCTTGAAGGCCGCGAGCAAGCCGTGGAACTGCTCGTCCAGCCGCGCAAGGCGGCGGAATGATTCGCTCATCGATGCATCTCCGTGAATTCGTGAAGGCCGGCCGGCGCCTGGAGCCTGTTGATAACGCTGAATGAAGTATAGCGGCGCGGTCCGCCGTACCGGTTACAGCGGCAAGGTGCCGGACAGCACCGTCACCGCATGGCCCCCGACTCGCACAGCAATCACCGCGCCAGCCTGCTTGTCGGCCTCGATCTGCAGCACGCTCGGCCGGTTCATTTCCAACCCTTGATGAATGGTCCAGGCCAAGCAGCCATCGGCCTCCGGTGCGTCCATCGCCAGCCGACCGGCGAGCGCCACGGCGGCCGAGCCGGTGGCTGGATCTTCCTGAACCCCGGCACCGGGCGCGAACATGCGGGCGCGCAACTCGCCTTCGTAACCGCGTGCATAGACGTAGACCTGATGCGCCCAGCCGCCAGCCAGATGCTGACGCCAGCACGGGAGATCGAAGCTGATGCCGGCCATCAATTCCGGCGAGCGCAGCGGCACCAGCACATACGGCACGCCGCAGCTGATCAGCGCGGCAGCTTGCTCGGCGTAGCCGATGTCCTGTTCTTCGAGCCCGAGCATCGTCGCCAATGCCGCGGCCGACGGCGCATCAGGTCCGCGCTGCGGCAGCACCGCCGTAGTCAGCTCGCCGTAAGGCGCGCGGCCGGCGTCACGGCGCACCCGCACCGGCACCAGGCCGACGTTCTCCTCGAGCACGAAGCGCACATCGTCACCCTGCGGCGCCAGACCAAGTTCAGCGAGCAGGCAAGCCGTGCCGACCGTGGGATGGCCAGCAAATGGCATCTCGATTTGCGGCGTGAAGATGCGCACCTTGAAGTCGGCACCGGGCGCCGTCGGCTTCAGCACGAACACGGTTTCCGACAGATTGAATTCACGGGCGATGGTCTGCATCTGCCGCGTGTTCAGACCGTCGGCAGCCAGCACGACAGCCAGCGGATTGCCGCCGTAGCGCTGCTCGGTGAAGACGTCGAGGGTGTGGAACTGGAGGTGGGAACTCATGGCGATCGAAGAGACAGGTGAATGCGCGGACGAAACCTTAGCGCGATCCCGTGACTCGGCGCAGGCCACCGCAGTTCTACGTGGAACTGCACAGCGACGGGCCTACTCCAGCAACGCGGCCCAGGCAGCGCGCTTCGCTGCCGCGCTGACGCTGGCATTGGCCGGGCTGGTTGAAGGCAAGGCGATCAGCTTGATGGCCGACAGGCGCTCGCCGAGCATCGGCAGCACATGGCGACGGAAGGCATCACGCGCCGTGCCGCCGTTCAGTGCGATCACTTTCAGCTGCGGATGGCGATCAAGGAAGCCGGCGATATCGTTGGCCTGCTCGCTGCCGCGAACGATGCTGGAATCGAGACTGCCAGGCCGCTCGCAAGCGCGCAGCACGTCCCATAGCGCGATGCCCTGCGCCTGCAGGCCGGCGATGCGCTCGGCGTAGGCAGCACTCGCCGGCACGCCGAACAGTGTCTCCATCATCGGCCAGAACTGGTTGCGCGGATGGCCGTAGTACTGCTGCGCGCGCAGTGACGCGATGCCCGGCATCGAGCCGAGAATCAGCAGCCGCGCACCGGGCGGTTCCAGCGGCGCGAAGCTTTCGACAAGGGCGCCGCAAGGTACGAAAGCTGACTCCTGCCGCGCTTTCAGCATCCGCAGTAACCCACCAACGGCAGGATTGCGCGGCCCTTCGGGGTCTGGACGGACAACTGGCCTTTGAAGCGGCTGAGTTCGCAAAATTCCTGCTTCCGTGGGCAGACCCAGGTGCTGATCATCGAACCTCGTGCCGACACGGTCGGCGAACTTAGCTTGATGTCGGATTTTTCTCCGATGCGCTTCGCGTAGAACGATGACGTCTCGACCTTCAGGCGGACAACCTCACCATTCACGAACATCGTTGCGGGTTCTTCGAGCTCCCACTGCAGCAGATAATCAATGCCTTCCGCCTGTTTGGGTGAACGAAATGCGCAACCGCAACCGCTGGCGACTTCGGACTCCAAGAGAGTGCCGAAACTGACTGGCCCTAGCTTGTATAGGGTCCGGCCGCTGTTATCGCTTCTCGCAGGCGCGCAGCCCAGCGCGAGGGTGAACAGCAGCGCTACTGGCTTCGAGTAGGGGTTCATCACATGAAGCCGCCCCCGATGATGCGACCCTGTTCATCGAGCTTCGGAAAGAATCGGCTGCGATCGCTGCGGAATTCGCGCGTGGTGATCATGCCCGGGCGCACCAGCAGCACGTCCGGATAGCGGGCGGCGAAGGCATCGAGTGTCGGCCGTGTGGCGATGAAGGCTTCGAAGTCGGCGAGGTCGTTGATGTCGGCGCCAGCAGCACCAGCGATCACGACATCAGGCTCGTCGGCCACCAGCATCGCCGGCGTGCGCGGCTGGGAGATCAGCTGGAAGAACTGCTGCCATTGCTCGGGCGAACCGGCGACGTCGCCGCCGTTCGCGCGAATGTAGTTGCCCACCAGCGCCTCGCCCCAGCTGTAGTTGATGATGTAGGCGCGGTACTTGTCGATGAACTTCAGCCGCTGCGCGGCGCGCTCCGGCGAGTACAGCAGGAAGCGCTGCATCCACTGCGAGGTGTCTGCGGCCGTGACCTGGCCATCGAGATAGCGGCGCGCCGCTTCGATGCCGGCCGGCACCAGTTCTCGCGCGGCGTTGACGATCTCCAGATAGCGCGTCGCATCCTTCGGATTCAGCCCGGCGGCCGTGAAAAGTTCTTTCGTGAAGGCCAGCCGTTGCTTGCCGAGGAAAGCCAGGCCCACGCCGTAATCCGCCGTGCCTTCGGCGATCAGCGATTGCGGCGAGAACAGCGCGTAGACCGTGTATTCCGGCCACTGCTGGCCGATGACCAGGCCGCTTTCGAGCAGCGTGTTGTAGACGTGATGGCCCGGATAGCCTTCATGCGAGGCCAGCTCGATGATCCGCGATACCGGAATCGGCAGATCGGTATTGACCTCGATGCGGCTCGTCAGCCCGCCTTGATACCAGTTGTAGGCGCTCCAGGCCTTGTCCTTGACCAGGCTCAGCTCGAAGCGCTCGCCAGTTGGCAGCGGCAGATGCTTCGCGGCGCGCGCACGCGCTTCGTTGATCGCCAGTGTCATCACCGCCTGCAGCTTGGCCGGCGGCACGGCGTAACGCTCGATGTAGCGGTTGTAGCGCGCGGCCAGCGTTCGCTGCGCATCGCCAGCCTGGCGCGGCAGCAGCTTTTCGATGCGCGCCAGCACCGGCGCGAAATCCGCTTCGATGTAGTAGGGCGCTGCTGTGTCGTATAGCGCGCGAGCTTCGTCGTCGAAGCTGAACTTCTCGCCCTGCACGATCTGCGCGCGGGCAACGAGTGCGGCGAGCTGTTTCTTCAGGTACTCGCGGCGTTGGCTAAGCAACTCCTGCTGCGTCTGCGACTGCGGAGCGGCATCGACCTGCAGCAGCAGCGCCTGCGCTTCGGCTTCGATCTGGGCCGGTGCGAGTGCTGCGCGCTTGACCTCATCGCGCACCGCGGTCGGGCCGTAATAAGCATCGACGGTGTCGGGGTCGTGCTCGCCAAGCGCGAGCACCAGGCGCACATAGGCGTGGCCGATCTGGTTCATGTTCAGTGCGGGCACGGCAGCTTCCTGGGCACCTTCATCGGCCGCATCCGCAGCCTGCACGGAACAGGTCATCAACAGCAGGCAGAGCAGTCGGCACAGGGAAAAACGCATCGGATGGAAATTGTTGAAGCGGGGGAGTTCCGTATCATGGGCCGGTCCTCCGAGGCTCGTAAACCCATGTCCTCCTTCCTGAGTCGTGCCGCGCTGGCGGCGTCTTCCATTGCCGTCCTGATCCTGTCGCCGATGAATCCCGTACTGGCTGCTGAAGTCGTCGACACCCATTCCTACGCCAACAGCGCCGAGGTGCGGACCACGCATCTGGTCATCGATCTCGATGTCGATTTCGCCAAGCGCCGCCTGAAAGGCGTCACCGAACTGCAGTTCGAGAAGCTCAAGCCGGATGCCGATCGCATCGTGCTCGATACGCGTGCGCTCGACGTGCGTTCGGCCGAAGCCAGTGCCGACGGCAAAGCCTGGGCGGCAACCAAGTTCGTGCTCGGCGCCAATGATGCGGTGCTCGGCCAATCGCTGACTGTGAGCTTGCCGACGGGCGCGACGCGCGTCCGCATCGTTTACTCGACCAAGCCTGAAGCCACCGGCCTGCAATGGCTGAAACCGGCGCAGACCGCCGGCAAGAAACAGCCCTTCCTGTTCTCGCAGTCCGAGGCGATCCACGCCCGCAGCTGGTTGCCGCTGCAGGATTCACCCGCGGTGAGGGCGACCTACGAGGCGAGCGTCAAGACCCCGAAAGGCCTCCGCGCGGTGATGAGCGCCGAGATGTCGGACCAGCCCGATGCCGCCGGCCGCTGGACGTTCAAGATGCCGCAGCCGATTCCGAGCTATCTGATCGCGCTGGCCGTTGGCGACATCGCCTTCCAGAGCATGGGGCCGCGCACCGGCGTCTATGCCGAACCGGCAACGCTGAAAGCGGCGGCTTACGAGTTCGCCGAAACCGAAACCACCCTGGCGGTCTGCGAAAAGCTGTTCGGGCCGTATCGCTGGGGCCGTTATGACCTGATGGTGCTGCCACCGAGCTTTCCGTTCGGCGGCATGGAAAACCCGCGTCTGACCTTCGTCACGCCGACGGTGATCACCGGTGACCGCCTGCTGGTCTCGCTGATCGCCCACGAGCTGGCGCACAGCTGGTCCGGCAATCTGGTGACCAATGCGACCTGGGAAGACTTCTGGCTCAACGAGGGCTTCACCGAATACCTGACCTACCGCCTGACCGAAGCGCAGTTCGGCAAGGCCCGCGGCGACATGGAGCGGATCATCGGCGTGGCCAGTCTGAAGACCGATTTCGCACTGGCGAAGTCCGACGAGGATCGCAAGCTGGTCCGCGCGTTTCCGGCCAAGGATCCAGACGAAGTGTTCAGCAGCATTCCCTACGAGCGCGGCGCGCTGTTCCTGGTCTGGCTGGAATCGAAGTTCGGCCGCGAAACCTTCGATCGCTTCCTGCGCAGCTGGTTCGACGATCACGCCTTCCAGAGCGCGACCACGCCGCAGTTCATCGCCTACCTGAACGACAAGCTGCTGAAGGCGCAGCCGGGCAAGGTGAGTGCTGCGCAGATCGACGCCTGGATTTCGCAGCCCGCGCTGCCGGCCGATGCGGTCTATGCCACGTCCGACGCGCTGACCAAGGTCGATGCCGGCCGCGATGCCTGGCTCGCCGGCACCACCACGCTCGATGCGATCGGCGCCGAGAAATGGTCGGTTCAGGAATGGGAGCACTTCTTCGAAGGCTTCCCGAAGACGGCGACCGCCGCGCAGCTGAAAGCGCTTGATACCCGCTTCAAGCTCACTGGCTCGCCGAACGCGATCATCGCCAGCGACTGGTACAAGCTGGCGATCGACTCAGGCCAGGCGGCGGCGCTGATGCCGCAGATCGAGGCCTACCTCGGCCATGTCGGCCGCATGAAATTGATCAGCCCGATCTACCGCGCACTGGCCGCAACCGAAGCCGGCAAGGCGCAGGCCAAGGCGATCTACAAGAAAGTGAGCAGCGGCTATCACCCGATCGCGCAGCAGACCGTGGAGCGGATCCTCAAGGGCAGCTGATCGAAATACCGAATGCTGCCGTCAGTCTCACGCGAGGCTGAGGGCAGCGAAACAGCTCAGTGAACCTTGCGCGACATGCCGCGCAGACGCTCGGCGTCCTTGTTGCCCTTGCTGTTACCCATGTCCGGGCGCAGCTTGCCGCCGCCATTCGGGCCGGCCGCCTTCTTCGCTGCCAGCGCTTCCTTCAGCACCTGGGCGCTGGTTTTCTTCTTCGGGGGTTCGGTGCTCATGGAAGCATTCTAACGCTGCATGCCATGAGCACTCGAATGGATCTCAGAGCGCTAGGCGGCGCATGTCGCCCAGCAACTTGACCAGGGTGACGATGAAGCGCGCCGCGTAAGCGCCATCGATGACCCGATGGTCGTAGCTCAGGGACAGCGGCACCATCAATCGCGGCTGGAAAGCCGCGCCGTCCCAGACCGGTTTCATCACCGCTTTCGACACGCCCAAGATGCCGACTTCCGGCGCGTTGACGATCGGCGTGAAGTGGCTGCCACCGATGCCGCCGAGGCTGGAGATCGAGAACACGCCGCCTTTCATGTCGGTGCCGGACAGCTTGCCGTCACGCGCCTTCTTGGCCAGATCGCCGGTTTCGATCGCCAGCTGCACGAGGCCCTTTTTGTCGACCTCGCGCACCACCGGCACCATCAGGCCATTCGGCGTGTCGGCCGCGAAGCCGATGTGCGTGTAGTGCTTGTGGATCAGGCTTTCGCCGTCCGGCGACAGCGAAGCGCGGAATTCCGGATAAGCATCGAGCGCCTTGGCCACCGCCTTCATCACGAACGGCAGCAGGGTCAGCTTCGGGCCGCCGCCCTTGGCGCTTTCGTCCGAAGCTTCCTTGCGGAAGGCTTCGAGTTCGGTGATATCGGCTTCATCGGTCTGGGTGACGTGCGGAACGTTCAGCCAAGACCGATGCAGATGCGCAGCGGAAATCTTCCGGATGCGCGCCAGCGGCTTGGTCTCGATCTCGCCGAACTGCGAGAAGTCGACAGCTGGAATCGCCGGAATGCCGCTGCCCCCCGCAGCACGAGCCGTGGCCGGCGGTGCGGCGAGCGCCGTCTTGACGTGGCTCTGCACGTCCTCCTGGGTGATCCGGCCTTTCTGACCCGAGCCACTGACCTTGGCGAGATCGACACCGAGCTCGCGGGCGAACTTGCGGATCGACGGGCTGGCGTAGGGCACCACGTCGCTGCTGCTCGCCACTGCGGCAGCAGGTTCCGACGGCGCCGTGGCCGGTTTGGTTTTCGGCTCGGCGTCATCCTTGGCTGGCGCTTTTTCAACCTTCGCTTCGGCGGGTGCCGCTGCGGCTTCAGGCTCGGCTTCCGCCGGCTCGTCACCGGCGGCGCCGGCCAGAGTGCAGACGGTGGTGCCCTTCGACACCTTGTCGCCGACCTTGAGCTTGAAACCGCCGACCACGCCAGCGGATGGCGCCGGCACGTCGAGCGTTGCCTTGTCCGATTCCAGCACCATCAAGGTCTGGTCCTTCTCGACCGTGTCGCCGTCCTTGACCAGCACTTCGATGATCGGCACATCCTGGTAGTCGCCGATGTCGGGCACGGTGACCGTGACGGCCGCACCCGAGGCCGATGACTTGGCGGCCTTGGCAGGCGCGGGTTTCTTCTCGGCGGCGGGAGCCTCGGCAGGAGGTGCTTCAGCCTTCGCTGGCTTCTCGGCCTTGGGCTCCGATTCCGGCTTCGACTCGGCCTTCGGTTCCTCGGCCGCAGGCGCTGCCGCGGCATCACCGCCGGTTTCCAGCACCAGCACCGCTGCACCCATCGACACCTTGTCGCCGGCCTTGATGCTGATCGACTTGACCACGCCGGCTTCCGGGGCCGGCACGTCGAGCGTCGCCTTGTCCGACTCCAGCGTCACCAGTGCGGCGTCCTTCTCGACGGTGTCGCCCACCTTGACCAGCACTTCGATGACCGGCACATCCTGGTAGTCACCGATGTCCGGCACCGTGACCTTGAGTTCTGTCGCCATTTGTTAGACCTGTACCGGGTTTGGCTTGGAGGAATCGAGTCCGTATTTCTCGACCGCTTCGGCAACTTTCTTGCGCGGCAGTTTGCCTTCGTCGGCCAGCGCCTGCAGGGCCTTGATGGTGATCCAGTTGCGATCGACCTCGAAGAAGTGGCGCAGCTTTTCACGGGTATCGCTGCGGCCGTAACCATCGGTGCCGAGCACGTGATAGGCCATCGGCACGAACGGACGGATCTGCTCGGGATAGGCCTTCATGTAATCAGTGGCGACAATCACCGGGCCGCTCTTGTCGGCCAGCACTTCGGCGACGTACGCCTTGCGCGGCTCGGCATCGGGATTGAGCAGGTTCCAGCGCTCGGCATCGCGGCCATCACGCGCCAGTTCGTTGAAGCTCGGCGCGCTCCAGATGTCGCTGGTCACGCCCCAGTCAGCTTTCAGCAATTCGGCTGCGGCGATCACTTCGCGCAGGATCGAACCGGAGCCGAGCAGCTGCACATGCTTCTTCGCCGGCTTCGCGCAGGGCGTGAGCAGATAAAGGCCCTTCATGATTCCGGCTTCGACACCGGCCGGCATCGCCGGGTGCGTGTAGTTCTCGTTCTGCAGCGTGAGGTAGTAGTACTCGTCGTGCTGTACGCCACCCTCGGCCGGATACATGCGGCGCATGCCTTCGGACAGGATCACCGCGATCTCGTAGGAGTAGGCCGGATCGTAGGCGCGGCAGTTCGGGATGGTCGCCGCGAACAGATGGCTGTGGCCGTCCTCGTGCTGCAGGCCTTCACCGTTCAGGGTGGTGCGGCCGGCGGTGCCGCCAAGCAGGAAGCCGCGCGCGCGCATGTCGCCGGCGGCGTAGGCGAGATCGGCAATGCGCTGGAAGCCGAACATCGAATAGAAGATGTAGAACGGCAACAGGCTGACGCCGTGGCTGGAATAGCTGGTCGACGCCGCGATCCAGGAACTCATCGCGCCAGCTTCGGTGATGCCTTCTTCCAGCACCTGACCCTTGACGTCTTCCTTGTAGAAGGCGAGCTGATCGGAATCGTGCGGCGTGTATTTCTGGCCGACCACCGAATAGATACCGAGCTGGCGGAACATGCCTTCCATGCCGAAGGTGCGCGCTTCGTCCGGCACGATCGGCACGATGCGGCTGCCGATCTTCTTGTCGCGCAACAGGATCTGCAGCGCCTGGACGAAGGCCATCGTCGTCGAGATTTCCCGCTCGCCGCTGGCTTGCAGCAGACGATCGAAGATCGCCAGCGGCGGGATTTCCAGCGCGTCGCCAGTGGTCTTGCGACTCGGCAGCGAACCGCCGAGCGCGGCACGGCGGCCGCGCAGGTAGGTGATTTCCGGCGAATCCTCGGCCGGCCGGTAGAACGGCGTGTCCTTGATCTGGTCGTCGGAGATCGGCAGCTTGAAGCGATCGCGGAACACGCGCAGCGCTTCTTCACCCATCTTCTTCTGCTGATGGGTGATGTTCTGGCCTTCGCCGGCTTCGCCCATGCCGTAACCCTTGACGGTCTTGGCCAGGATCACCGTCGGCGTGCCCTCATGCTTCGAAGCCGCTGCGTAGGCCGCGTAGATCTTGTGCGGATCATGGCCGCCGCGGTTGAGCCGGCCGATATCCTCGTCGGACATCGTCGACACCAGCTTCAGCGTTTCCGGGTGCTTGGCGAAGAAGTTGTCGCGCGTGTACTTGCCGCCCTTGGCCTTGTAGTTCTGGTACTCGCCGTCGACAGTCTCGTTGAAGATGCGCTGCAGCTGGCCACTGCGATCGGCCGCGATCAAGGCATCCCAGGCACCGCCCCAGATCACCTTGATGACGTTCCAGCCGCCGCCCCTGAACACACCTTCGAGCTCCTGGATGATCTTGCCGTTGCCTCTGACCGGGCCATCGAGCCGCTGCAGGTTGCAGTTGACAACGAACACCAGGTTGTCGAGTTTTTCGCGCGAGGCGATGTCGACGGCACCGAGCGATTCCGGCTCGTCCATCTCGCCATCACCGCAGAAGCACCAGACCTTGCGGCCGGTGGCCTTCATCAGGCCGCGATGCTCCAGATATTTCATCAGCCGCGCCTGATAGATCGCCTGGATCGGGCCCAGACCCATGCTGACCGTCGCGAACTGCCAGAACGACGGCATCAGCCAGGGATGCGGATAGGACGGCAGGCCCTTGCCGTCGGTCTCCATGCGGAAATGGCGGATCTGTTCTTCGCTCAGGCGGCCTTCGAGATAGGCGCGAGCGTAGATGCCGGGCGTGCAGTGGCCCTGGAAGTAGATGAGGTCGGGGCCGTCGGCGTGCTCCGGGCCTTTCCAGAAATGATTGAAGCCGACGTCGTACAAGGTGGCGGCCGACGCGAAGCTGGCGATGTGGCCGCCGATGCCGGAGTGCTCGCGGTTGGCGTTGATGACCATCGCCATCGCGTTCCAGCGGATGATCGAGCGGATCTTCCATTCCAGCGCGTGATCGCCAGGCGAACGCTCTTCGAGGTGCGGCGGAATGGTGTTGACGTAAGCGGTGTTCGGCGAAAACGGAATATAGGCACCGCTCAGGCGTGCCTTTTCCTGCATCGCTTCGAGCAGGAAATGCGCGCGCTCCGGGCCTTCGCGTTCGAGCACGGCGGCGAGCGCTTCCAGCCACTCGCGGGTTTCCTGCGGATCGACGTCCCGATTCAGATCGGATTCGGCAACAACGGGCGGCGTGGCGGCGATAGGTCCAGTCATGGCGGTACGTCTCGGGTGCGGTTCGGGGGCTGGCCGGCCTGTCCGGTGCTGTGGATCGATGATGCACAAGTGCCGCCTAACGAGCGACGCTCACATCTGCAGGCCAATAGCAGCAAACATTAGACCCGGGGCATTGATACGTCCAATATATGAAATATTGAATTTCGATACTTGAAAAGTACCTTCCATGGAACTGCGCCATCTTCGCTACTTCCTCGCCGTGGCCGACGAGCTGCACTTCACGCGGGCCGCGAAGAAACTCGGCATGGAACAGCCGCCGCTGAGCCAGCAGATTCGAGCGCTGGAAACCGAGATCGGCACGCCGCTGTTTCATCGTCATGCCCGAACCGTGACCCTGACCGACGCCGGCCAGGTGTTTCTCGACGACGCCCGGCAGATCCTCGCCCACGTGCAGCGCGCCACCGATCACGCCCGAAGAGTCGCACGCGGCAATCTCGGCCGCATTGGCGTCGGCATGATCAACTCGGCGCCGTTTCATCCCTTCGTGCCGCGAGTGTTGCGCGAATACGGCCAGCAGTATCCGGACGTGGCGCTGTCGCTGGACGAGAACTCGACGCCGGTGCTGGCTGCCGCGGTGCTCGCCGATCAGCTCGACATCGCCTTCGTTCGCCCGCTGCTCGGCGACGAGCCCGGCCTGGTCACCGAAGCATTGTTCGACGAGGAAGTGCTGGTAGCGCTGCCGCAGGCGCATCGGCTGGCGGCCGCGCCGGCACTGCACCTGGCACAGCTGCGCGCCGAACCGTTCGTGCTGTTTTCGCGGCCGGTCGGCTCCGGCCTGTATGACGACATCCTCGCCGCCTGCGGCCGCGCTGGTTTCAGTCCACGCATCGGCCAGGAAGCTTCGCAGGTGACCTCGATCGTCAACCTGGTCGCCGCCGGTCTCGGTGTGTCGCTGGTGCCAGCGTCGATGCAGCAGATCCACTCCGACGGCGTGGCCTACCGGACCATCATCGGCGACGCGCCGAAAGCCCGAATGAGCCTGGTCTATCGGCGTGACGACGAATCGGCGACGGTGCGCAACATGGTCGCGCTGGCGCGCAGCGTGGCGCTGGCGATGGGTCTCTAGCTCAGGGCGGCGGCGATGAACGCCGACCAGACCGCATCCGGCTTCCAGACCGCATGCAGATCACGCTCGGCGACTTCGCGGGGCACGCCTTTCTTCAGCACCCGCCACAGATAGACGAACACGGAGACCCGCTTGTTCGCCGCGCAGTGGATGAACATCGTGTGGCCGTCCTCGTCCTGCATCACGGCGCAGAAGCGGTCGAAGTCGTCGAGCGTCGGCGCTTCGAAAACCACCGGAATGTGGTGATAGCGCAGGCCAAGACCGCGGACGATGTCGTCCTCGTCGGCCAGCGCATGGTCGGAGGTCGGCAGCGACAGGTTGATCACCACTTCCGAGCCGATCGCCCGCAAAGATTTGAACTCTTCGGCGCTGGGCTGGCCAGCGGTCAGCAGCTTTTCACCGATCTCGTGCCAGTTGCGCGGCTTGCGCAGCATGTTCAGATCGAACGGCGGCGGCGTGAAGCCGCGGCGGATCTGCAGATCGCGCACCGCGTAACCGGTGCCGGCCGGCCAGGGTTTGATCTGCTCCAGCGGCAACTTCTTCCATTCGATCAGTTCCTCGCCGAGATTCACCGTGCCTTCGGCGATCACGTGGTAGGCGATGATCACCTGGTTCATCCGCTCGAACGGATAGAAACCGATGAACTCGCCGATGCGCGCCTTCAAGCCAAGTTCTTCCTCGACTTCACGGAGCACGCCGGATTCCGGGTGCGGGTCGTTCTTCTCCAGAAAGCCGGTGATCAGCGCGAACATCTTCGGCGGCCAGGCGGCATTGCGGGCAAGGATGATCTCGCCTTCGTGCTCGACGATCGCCGCGACCACGGGCACCGGGTTGTCCCAATGCACATAGCCGCAGACGCGGTCCGGACAGGCGATGCGCTGCATCTCGCCGTGGTTGGCCAGTTCCAGCGGCTTGGCGCATTGCGGGCAATACTTGAAACGGCTCATGGCGTTCAGAGTTCGGTAGCTGTCGAATCGTCCGCCGATTCGAGAAAGGCGGCGTAGCGGCCGCGATGAGTGACGACGGCGCGGCCGTTGGCGCGGATGCGCGTTTCGATCGCGATGCGGGCCCGGCGATGGCGGCGCAAGGTGGCGAGGAAGTGCGGCCACTCGGCTTCCGGCAATACCGACAGGGCGATGAAATCCGCCGCCACCGGCTCGCGGAACTCGCAGTCGCTGTGCTGGACGACGATCTTCGCGACCATATTCTGCCGCTCCAGCGCCGTATTCAGCAGACTCCAGCCGCCGAGGATGCCGAGCGTCGCCAGACTGCCGCCGAAGGCCGTGCCGCGATGATTCCGGTTAGGCGCCAGCGGTGCGGCGATCTCCATCTGGCGGCTGTCGAACGACAGCACCCGGGCACCGAGTGCGGCCGTCAGCGGGATGTGGATGTGGAGGTAGGCGGTCAGTTCTTCGGGGCTCATGCGCGGAACCTTAGCGGATGCTCATGAGCCCGTCATTGCTGCGTGCCAGACCTTAGAAGGTGATGCCGCCCTTCAGGCTGTAGACATTGTTGTCGCCCAGCCGCTCGTACTCGAGCGTGGCGCTGATCAGCAGCAGGCTGAAGCTGGTGCCGACGAAGTACTTGGCCTGGCCGAAGGATTCCTTGTCGAGCGCGAAGCTGGAAGCGGCCTTGGTGTCGGAGTGCACGTAGCCGATGCCGGCGTACGGCGTCAGGAACAGGATGCCTTTCGAGATCGACAGATCGGTACCGTAGGAGCTGTAGTCGAAATCGCCGGTGTTGCTGGCCCGGGTGTAGGTGCCGCGCACCGCGAGTGCCGGGGTGGCGACGCTGCCGTCGAGAATCGCGTAGCGGAGTTCGCCGCCGTAGACCGACGCATCGGACCCCGGCACGCGGCTGTAGAAACCGCCGACGTCGAAGCCGAACGGCAGACCCTTGCTGGCGCGCAGGCCGACAGTGCCGAGGCCGTCGACCGATTTGCCAGTAAGGCGCGACCAGGCATCGCTGCTCTGGGTGCTGGTGTAGCTGCCGTAGGTACCGATGTAGAAGCCGAGCAGGCCACCGGGTTCGGCGCCGCCGAGCGCCTTGTAATCGAGTGCAGCGGTGAGATCTTCAGCGACCGAGCGGAAATCCTGCTGGTTCGGCGTGGTGATATCGAAGCTCAAGGCGCTGGCCGAACCGGCCGCGAAGGTCGCGGTCAGCAGAACCGCTGCAGCAGTGACGGGGCGCAGCTTGGTCAGAAACATGGTTGAGTTCTCCACGGGTTGAAAGCTAGAAGTCGAACTTTTACGGCGATCTTACTTGCCCAGACAGAAGGTGCTGAAGATGCGGCCGAGCAGGTCATCGGAACTGAAGCGGCCGGTGATTTCGTCGAGCGCAACTTGCGTCAGACGCAGCTCTTCGGCGATCAGTTCAGGCGCCGACAAGGCCAGCCGATTGGCGGTGTCGAGGTGAGCATCGGCAGCGCGCAAGGCTTCGAGATGCCGCGTCCGCGCAGTGAATGCTTGAGCCTCGGGTTCGACCAGGCCGGCATGTTCGCAGATCAGCTCGATCAGGCTGTCGATGCCGAGATCCGCCGCGGCCGAAATGCGTACTGCAGGGTGGCCGTCGATCTCGAAACGCCCCGCCGGCCGCGCGCTGAGATCGCACTTGTTGAACAACAGCAGCACCGGCAGGGCTACCGGGAACTGGGCGAGCAAGGTCTGATCGGCCGGCGTCAGGCCGTGGCGATCATCGGCGACGAACAGCACCAGTTCGGCTTGCGACAAGGCCGCCCAGGCGCGGCGTACCCCCTCGCGCTCGATGCTGTTGTCGGTATCGCGCAGGCCGGCGGTATCGAGCACGGTCAACGGCAAGCCTCGGAGCACCAGATGCTCGCGCAGCACATCGCGGGTGGTGCCGGCTTCCGGCGAGACGATCGCGGCATCGGCGCCGGCCAGGCGATTCAGCAGGGTCGATTTGCCGACGTTCGGCTGGCCGGCGATCGCGATGGTCAGCCCCTCGCGCAGACGCCGGCCTTGCGTGGCCTGTTTCAGCAGCGCTTTCAGCTGCGCGCTGATGTCGTTCAGCCTCGCCTGCAATTGCGGGCCGTTGAGCCAGGGCACGTCTTCATCGGCGAAATCGAACGCGGCTTCGAGATCGGCACGCAGCGCGATCAGGGTTTCGACCAGTGCCAATATCTGTCGCGAAAACTCCCCCTGCAGCGACCGGCTGGCAGCCCGCACGGCAGCCTGGCTGCCGGCATCGATCAGGTCGGCAATGCTTTCGACTTGGGCGAGGTCGAGCCGGCCGTTGAGAAACGCGCGTTCGGAGAATTCACCGGGCCGGGCCGGACGCGCGCCTGCGGTGCAGGCTGCTTTCAGCATCAGATCGAGCACCACCGGGCCGCCGTGACCCTGCAGCTCGACGACGTCTTCACCGGTGAACGAGTTAGGGCCGGGAAAGACCAGCACCAGACCTTCGTCGACGATGCTGCCGTCCGCCTCGCGAAACCGGCGCAGGCCGGCGCTGCGGGCTTTCGGCAGATCGCCGCAGAGCGCCGTTGCGATCTTGAGCGCGTCGACACCGGACACTCTCAGGATGCCGACCGCGCCACGGCCCGGTGCCGTGGCGATGGCCGCAATCGTGTCGCTGCGGCTCATCGTCGAATCCCGGTCAGCGGACTCAGGCCTTTTTCAGTTCCTGGCGATTGCTGTCCGCCGCCTGGATGCGCTTGGTGATGAACATCTGCTGGGCGATGCCGATGACGTTGGACACGAACCAGTAGACGACCAGGCCGGCCGGGAAGAACAGGAACATGCCGGTAAACGCGATCGGCATCACATTCATGATCTTGGCCTGCATCGGGTCCATGGTCGCGGTCTGGCCGGACATGCGCTGCTGCAGCCACATCGAGGCGCCGTAGAGTACCGGCATGATGTAGAACGGATCAGCCGCCGACAGGTCCTGCAGCCAGAGCATGAACGGCGCCTGGCGCAGTTCCACGCTTTCCACCAGCACCCAGTACAGCGAGAAAAACACCGGCATCTGCACCAGGATCGGCCAGCAACCTGCGAGCGGGTTGAAGCCTTCCTTCTTGTACAGATCCATCATCGCCTTGCTGAGCTTCTCGCGGTCATCCGCATAGCGCTCCTTCAGTTCGGCGATGCGCGGCGTGAACTTCTTCATCTTCGCCATCGACTTGTACTGCGCAGCCGTCAGCGGATAGAAGATCAGCTTGACCAGCAAGGTCAGCAGGATGATCGACCAGCCCCAGTTGCCGACCAGACCGTGGAAGAAGTTCATCGTCCAGAACAGCGGCTTGGCGATCGGCGTCAGGATGCCGTAGTCCTCGGTCAGCGCCAGGCCCTTGGCGACGTCATCGAGCGCGCCCTGGGATTTCGGACCGATGTACAGGCCCGTGGTGTAGCTGGCGTCGGCACCGTCGGCGACCGGCTTGGTCGCGCCGAGATACTGGCTCAGATAGTTGCCACCGCCGGCCGGCTTGCCAGATATGGTCAGCGCTTCATCGGCCGGCGGAATGATCGCGGCGATGAAGTAGTGCTGGATCATCGCCAGCCAGCCGCCGGTCTGCTTGGACTCGTAAGGCTTGTCGTCGAGCGCGCCGAGCTTGATCTTCTTGAAGCGGTATTCAGCCGTGCCCGGCTTCTGCTCGTACACGCCCAGGCCGAGGAAGGTACTGATGAATTTTTGCGCTTTCTCCGATGACACCGGGTTGCGCAACCAGCGCGCGTAAGGGCTGACGTTCAGCGCAGTGCCGGTCTTGTTCGAGATCGTCTGGATCAGTTCGGCCTGATAGCTGCCGCGCTTGAAGCGATAGGTCTTGGTTAGCGTGTAGCCACTGGCATCGACGTACTCGAAAGGCACATCGAGGCTGTCGACACCCGCCGCCATCTCGTAGCTGGTCTGTGGCGTGGTGAATACCGTGTTGCCACTGGCCAGCGGCTTTTCGACCGCCGCCAGACCGCTCTGCAAGGTGAACATGACGCCGTCGCGGTCGTTCAGCAGCGGCAGCTTGACCTCGGGATTCTTCTTGTCGAGCGCGAACGCCTTCAGCTCGACTCGGCGCAGTTCGGCACCGGCGGTCGCGAACTCGGCATCGATCAGATCGGTCTTGACCTTGATCGTCTGCGACGAGACCGAAGGTGCGGCGGCCGCGGCAACGGTCGGCGCGGCACCTGTGGTGGCATCAGTCGATGCGACCGAGGGCACTGGCGGCGCGGTCGGATCGGCCGGAACCGCAGTGGCAGGTGCGCTGACCGAAGTCGGTGCTGGAGCGGCGGGGTGATCGGTGATCCAGGCGGTGTAGATCAGATACAGGATCACGCCCAGCACCGCGATCAGTGCCATGCGGCGAGTTTCCATGGGTCTAGCGCTCCGGAACGGGGTCGAAGCCGCCAGCATTCAATGGATGGCAGCGGCAAATACGGGTGAGGGCGAGCCAGCTGCCGCGTGCGGCACCGAAGCGTTCGATCGCTTCGACCGCGTAGTGCGAGCAGCTGGGATGAAAACGACAGCGCGGCCCGAGCAAGGGGCTCAGGGTGCGCTGGTAGGCGCGGATGGGGCCGACGAGGAACGCGCGCATCGTTCGATCACTTGAGTCCAGAAGTCGGCGAGCAGAGACCGCATTGCGGCATTGCTCAGTTCAGCGAGGCCGGGCTGGGCGAAGAACACCAGATCGACCGCCGGCAGCCGAGCGCGATTGTGCCGGAAATCCTCGCGTATGAGGCGCTTGATCCGATTGCGGTCGTGTGACGCTGCCACCGCTTTCTTGGCGATCGCCAGCCCCAGCCGGGCCTGCGGGGTACCGTTCGGCCTGTAGCTGAGACCTAGTGGCGCGCGTCGGAGCTTCCGTCCTTCCGCGAAAACCAGCTTGAACTCGGCTGGTTTATGCAGCCGGACCGACGGCGGAAAGCTCGCCGGACCCAGCACCAGACCTGTCGAGAAGATGCCGCTTTACGGGATGAGACGCGCGCGGCCTTTGGCACGACGGCGTGCGAGCACTGCACGTCCACCGACCGTTTCCATGCGGGCACGAAAGCCGTGGGTGCGCTTGCGGCTCAGGGTGTGCGGCTGGAAAGTGCGTTTGCTCATGACGGTCTACTCGATAGCGGGCCGCGATTCTAGCCGCTGATGACCAGAATCTTCAAGCGCAGCGGCTGCCGTCCGGCAGGCCGACCGTTACGGACCCTTGGTCGGGCCTGGGTCGGGGCCTGTGGATAAGCATGGCGGGCAGGCGATAGACTGGCCCTCCAACGTGATCCCGGCTCCCGGCCGGCATTCGATCGCGATCGGGCCCTCCGTCGTCATTCTTCGCCTTCCTCGCTTTCGCCCGATGCTGAATCAAGACCTGTGGGACCGCTGCATTGCCCGGCTCGAAGCCGATCTTCCCGAAAAGGAGATCAGCACCTGGATCCGGCCGCTGCGCGTGGTGATGTCCGAAGACCAGATGACCCTGCTGGCGCCGAACCGCATCGTCATGGATCGGGTCAAGAGCGATTTTCTCGGCCGGATCCAGCGCACCATGTCGAGCCTCGCGGCCTACGACGTGGTCGTCAACATCGCCGTTGGCGGTGTCAACAATGCCGAGCCGGTTCGCAACGCCAGCACTGGCGGCGGTAATGCGGCCGCCGTCGACGACAGCATGCCGTACGGCCGCGGCAAGCTGGACCCGCGCTACACGCTTTCATCGTTCATCGAAGGCAAATCGAATTCCCAGGCACGCGCCGCCGGTCTGCAGGTCGCCTCGGCACCTGGTGGCATCTACAACCCGCTGCTGATCTACGGCGAATCGGGTCTCGGCAAGACGCATCTGATGCATGGCATCGGCAACGCGATCCTTGCCGACAAGGCCAATGCCCGCATCGTCTACGTCGGTGCCGAGCAATGGTTCAACCAGATGGTCTCGGCGATCCGCTACGGCCGGCAGGTCGAGTTCAAGAACTTCTACCGGACGGTTGACGCGCTGCTGATCGACGACATCCACTTTCTGGCTGGAAAAGAGCATTCCCAAGAAGAATTTTTTCATACTTTCAATGCCTTGATCGACGGTCGCAAGCAGATCGTCCTGACCTGCGATCGTTATCCGCGCGAGCTCGATGCGCTCGACGATCGGCTGAAGTCGCGTTTCACCTGGGGTTTGTCGGTGCCGATCGAACCACCCGAGTTCGAAACCCGCATCGCCATTCTGCTGGCCAAGGCCGATGTGCTGGGTGTGCGGCTGCCTGAAGACGTTGCCGTGCTGGTCGCACAGCGCATTCGCTCGAACGTTCGCGAGCTGGAAGGCGCCTTGCATCGTCTGAACGCCTCGGCACGGCTGACCGGCGCGCCGATCACCACCGAATTCGCCCGGGTGACCCTGAAGGACATGCTGGCGTCCTATGACCGGGCGGTGACCCTGGAGAACATCAAGCGCACCGTCGCGGCCTACTACAACATCCGCCTGACCGATCTGAACTCGGTGCGCCGTACCCGCACCCTGGCGCGTCCGCGGCAGGTGGCGATGGCCTTGTCCAAGGAACTGACCCGGCACAGTTATCCGGAGATCGGCTCGGCGTTTGGCAAGGACCACACCACCGTGCTCCACGCGGTTCGCAAGATTGCCGAGTTGTGCCAGGAAGACGATAGGCTCAAGGAAGACTACGAAAATCTGCTTCGCCAGCTGACTAACTGAAACAGTGTCAGGACGCTGCAAAACGGTGGAAAGGACGGTAGAACAAGCTGTGTATAATCGTTTCACCGCCTTGGGACGGCTTTTTATCCACAGGTTTATCCCGGTATTTCGACAGCCTTAGCGGGTGTCCGATGCCACTAGGATTGACTGGATAACGCCTTGATAATAAAGCGATTACAGATTTTATCCCCAGTTTCGGTGCCAGACTACTAAAACTGATCTTTCAAGATTTAAAACCATTTATTCAATTGGTCTGCTCATGAACATCCAGATTTCTCGCGGTGAGCTGCTGTCGGCGCTGCAGTCAGTCATTGGCGTGGTCGAACGCAGGCAGTCACTGCCGATCCTCGGAAATCTGCTGCTGGAGGCCAAGGATGATCGTCTGAGCCTGACCGGCACCGATCTGGAGTTGCAGGTCGAACGGATGGTGCGCGTGCAGAACCTCGCACCCGGCCGCATCACCGCCCCGGCGCGCAAGCTGCACGACATCTGTCGCGGCTTGCCGGAAGGCGCGATGCTCAGTCTCGAATATGCCGACAACAAGCTGACCCTGAAGTCCGGCCGTAGCCGCTTCGCACTCGCTACCTTGCCCGCCGAGGAGTTCCCGGTCTTCTCGACCGATCCGACCGATGTGCAGCTGGAACTGAGCAACCGCGAACTCAAGGACCTGCTTGCCCGCACCCAGTTCGCGATGGCCCAGCAGGACGTCCGCTATTACCTGAATGGTCTGCTGCTGGAGATTCGTCCGGGCCGTCTACGCACCGTGGCAACCGACGGTCATCGTCTGGCGATGGCTGAACTGAATCGCGAATTGAGCGCCAAGAAAGACACCCAGGTGATCCTGCCGCGCAAGACCGTCATCGAACTGCAGCGCCTGCTCGACGTCAGCGATGCGCCGGTCAAGCTGTCGCTGACCAGCAACCAGATCCAGGTCGATCTCGAGGACCTGCGTCTGACGTCGAAACTGATCGAGGGTCGCTTCCCGGATTACGAGCGCGTGATTCCGGAAGATTCCGACAAGATCATCAAGTGCGGCCGTCTGAAAGTTCGTGCTGCTCTCTCACGGGCGGCGATCCTGTCGAACGAGAAGTTTCGGGGCGTGCGCCTGACCTTGGAAGCGGACACGCTGCGCATCCAGACGCAGAATCCGGAGCAGGAAGAAGCTGAAGAAGAAGTCGAGATCGAATACAACGGCGCGCCGTTGGAGATCGGCTTCAACGTGAGCTATCTGCTCGATGCGCTGGACGCGATCGAAGGTGAAGAGTTCATCTTCAAGCTGCGCAGCCCAGACGCCAGCGGCCTGATCCACGATGCGGCGCAGGCCAGCGGCAAGTTCGTCGTCATGCCGATGCGGCTCTGATCGTCGTATTGATCGGCGACTCATGAAGCAATGCGTTTCCGCCGGGCGAAGGCGCAACACTTTCGCCTGTTTCAGGCTTTCGACTTCGAGCCGCATCCCCGGCTGAATTTCGTCACCGGCGCCAATGCCGCCGGCAAGACCAGTCTCCTCGAAGCGCTGTATGTCGCCGCGCGCGGTGACAGTCACCGCGGTGCCATCTCGACGTTGGCAACCGATGGTCAATCGTCTTTTCTGATCGATACCCGAATCTCCGGTGTCGACGGCCGTCCGGACGACAAGGTCGAAGTGCGCTGGCAGGATCGCCGAATCGCGGTTCGGATCAACGACCAATCCGCTGGCCTTTCCGACCTGGTTCGCCGGATGCCTGTTTTGCTGATTGATCCTCTCGCGCACCGCTTGATCGAGGAAGGTCCTGGCATCCGCAGGCGCTTCATTGATTGGGGCGTGTTCCACATGGAACAGGAATTCCACGATCAATGGCGGCGCTTCAATCGCGCCTTGCGTCAACGCAATGCGGCCTTGCGTGCCCAGGCCAGCGTCCGAGAGATTGAAAGTTGGTCGCCAGAACTGACGCTGACTGCTGATGCACTCACAGCGATGCGCGAGCGTTATCTGGATCGGCTGAGCCAATTGGCGCCGAAATACTGGCAATCCCTGGTCGACGAAAAAGGCTGGACGCTTGCCTTTGTCCGAGGCTGGCGAGAAGGCGAAAGCTACGCCGACACCTTGATCCGCACGCTTGAGGGTGATCGAAACGCTGGTCATACACGTGAAGGTCCGCACCGGGCAGAGCTTCGCGTATTGAGCGACAATTCACTCTTGAAGGAACGAGTCAGCCGTGGTCAACAGAAGCTGTTGATTGCCGGCTTGATGCTGGCCCAGGGCGAGCTGTATCGACAGAAGCACGAGGATGCCCCTGTGCTGCTTCTCGATGATTTTGCAGCCGAGCTGTCGATGGACTCCCAGCAGCGGCTGCTGACACAGCTGCAATCCTGGCCGGGCCAAAGTGTGATCACCGCACTCGATTACAGCCCATTGCTTCAAGCCACGAACGACCATGCCATGTTCCACGTGGAACATGGCGAGATCACATTGAAGAAGACGATATGACCGATCAGCACGACGCCCCGAGCCCTACTCAGAATCACATTGCCAGCGGCAATTACGACGCCAGCGCGATCAAGGTGCTGAAAGGCCTGGATGCGGTTCGTCAGCGCCCGGGCATGTACATCGGCGATACCGATGACGGCACTGGCCTGCATCACATGGTGTTCGAAGTCGTCGATAACTCCGTCGATGAAGCGCTCGCCGGTCATTGCACGGAAATCACCGTCACCTTGCAGCTCGACGGCAGCGTCACCGTCACCGACAACGGTCGCGGCATTCCGGTCGATATCCACGAGGAAGAAGGCCGCTCGGCTGCCGAAGTGATCATGACCATCCTGCACGCTGGCGGTAAATTCGGCGGCAGTGGTTACAAGGTTTCCGGTGGTCTGCACGGCGTCGGCGTGTCCGTCGTCAACGCATTGTCCGAAGTGCTGATGCTCGATATCTACCGCAATGGCAATCACCATCATCAGGAATACCGGATGGGCGTGCCTCAGGCGCCGTTGGCCGTGGTCGGTCCGTCCGAGAAGCGCGGCACGTCGGTGCGCTTCTATCCGAGTGGCAAGGTCTTCACCAACCTCGAGTTCCACTACGACATTCTGGTCAAGCGCCTGCGCGAACTATCGTTCCTGAATTCGGGGCTGCGCATCGTCTTGCGCGAAGAACTCAGCAATCGCGAAGACGTGTTCGAGTACATCGGCGGCATCAAGGCTTTCGTCGAATACCTGAACCGCAACAAGACCGCACTCCACGAAACGGTGCTGTACATCAACACCGAAATCGATGGCATTGCTGTTGAAGCGGCGCTGCAATGGAATGATTCGTATCAGGAAAATGTCTTCTGCTTCACCAACAACATCCCGCAGAAGGATGGCGGCACCCATCTGACCGGTTTCCGTAATGCGCTGACTCGCACTCTGAACGAGTTCGTCGAGCGTGAAGGCATGGCCAAGAAGGAAAAGGTCGAGCCGGTGGGTGACGATTCCCGCGAAGGCCTGACGGCCGTGCTGTCGGTGAAGCTGCGCGATCCCAAGTTCTCGTCGCAGACCAAGGAAAAACTGGTGTCCTCGGAAGCGAAGGGCGCCGTGGAAAGCGTGCTGAACAAGAAGCTCGCCGAGTTCCTGCTTGAACGACCACGCGAAGCGAAAGCGATCGCGATGAAGATCGTCGAAGCCGCGCGTGCTCGCGAAGCGGCCCGCAAGGCGCGCGATCTGAATCGCCGCAAGGGCGCGCTCGATATCGCCGGCCTGCCGGGCAAGCTCGCGGACTGTCAGGAAAAGGATCCGGCCAAGTCTGAACTGTTCCTGGTCGAGGGTGACTCCGCAGGCGGCAGCGCCAAGCAGGGCCGCGATCGTCGTTTCCAGGCGATCCTGCCGCTGAAGGGCAAGATCCTGAATGTCGAGAAGGCGCGTCTGGAAAAGATGTTGTCCTCGCAGGAAGTCGGCACCCTGATCACTGCGCTCGGCTGCGGCATCGGCCGTGACGACATGAAGCCGGAGAACCTGCGCTACCACCGCATCATCATCATGACCGATGCCGATGTCGACGGCGCCCACATTCGTACGCTGCTGCTGACCTTCTTCTATCGGCACATGTACGCGCTGGTCGAACGCGGTCACGTCTACATCGCCCAGCCGCCGCTGTACAAGTTGAAGAGCGGCAAGCACGAGACGTACGTGAAGGACAACAACGAGCTCGAAGACTGGCTGCTGAAGTCCGCGCTCGACGAAGCCTCGCTTACCACAGCGGCCGATGCACCGGCGCTGCCGACCGACAAGCTCGCGCAACTGGTCCGCGACACCTCGCGCATCCAGAGCGCGATCGAGCGTCTGTCGCGTCACTACGATCGCCACGTGCTGGAACGGCTGTTCGACCATGCGCCGATCGCGCCTGAAGCCGGCCGCGAAGCCTGGCTCGCGGAGTTCGCCGGCAACCTCAACGCCGGCGTTGCTGTTCAGCGCTACGTCGTTGAAATGCAAGGAAATTCCTTGATTGTCAACCAGCTCGTGCACGGTTTGGCGCACCGTTACGTGTTCGGCGAGGATTTCTTCAATACGCCGGAATATCAGCTGGTCTGCCGCTTCAACAACGAGGCGAAGACGCTGATCAGCGCTGGCGCCACGGCCCGCCGTGGCGAGCGCACGCGCTCGGTGTCGAGCTTTGCCGAGGCCTACGTCTGGCTGACCGCCGAAGCCCGCCGCGGCCTGCACGTGCAGCGCTACAAGGGCCTGGGCGAGATGAATCCCGAACAGCTCTGGGAAACCACGCTGGACCCGGCCGTGCGTCGCCTCGTGCAGGTTCGCGTCGAAGACATCATCTCGGCGGATCAGATGTTCACCACGCTGATGGGCGAAGACGTGGAACCGCGTCGCGATTTCATCGAACGTCACGCCTTGCTGGTCGGCAACCTCGACGTCTGAGTCGACGGCCTCGCGGCTCCGAACCGCGGGTTGACCCCGCTGTTCAAAGCGGAGCCCCGTCTCTACAGTCGCGAGACAAGCAGTCCAAGAACTGCTGATCGCGAATCGAGGAGAGGGTAATGACGCAATCGAAAGGCGCGAGGCAGGCGTGGCGCCTGCTCGCCGGTATGGCGCTGGCATTGATCGTGGCAGCGCCGCACGCTGAGGAGCCGGCTCCGCCCGCCGACAGCAACTGGCTGAGCTACAACGGCACGGCGGATGGTCAACGCTATGCCTTGCCGGCGCAGATCACGCCAGCCAATGCCGGCCAGCTGGCCGAGCACTGTCGGATCAAGCTTGATGACGCTGGTTCTTTCCATACGGGTCTCGTTCAGCTCGATGGCGTGCTGTACCTGACCACAGCGCAGGACACGATCGCGTTGGATGCCAGCAACTGCACGCAGCGCTGGCGCCATCACTACAAGCCCGAGCAGCCTGAAGTGTTCCCGGTCAATCGCGGCGTTGCCTATGCGAACGGCAAGCTGTTTCGCGGCACCTCGGATGGCCGCCTGCTGGCGATCGATGCAACGACCGGCAAGACGATCTGGCAGCAGCAGGTCGGCGATCCCTTGCAGGGCGAGTTCTTCAGCGCTGCGCCGATCGTCTGGCAGGGCCTGCTGATCATCGGCAGCGCCGGCAGCGACTGGGGTGTCAGAGGCCGGATCATGGCCTACGACCAGGCCAATGGCCGCGAGATCTGGCGCTTCAACACCATTCCGCGCGGCAAGGAACCGGGTGCCGAAACCTGGCACGAGCGCGGTACCGCCCGTTACGGCGGCGGTGGTTCGTGGACCCATTACTCGATCGACATGTCGACCGGCGAAGTGTTCGTGCCGGTCGGCAATCCGGCGCCGGACATCCTGCCGGGCCATCGTCCGGGGGCCAATCTGTACACCGACAGCATGCTGGTGCTCGATGCCCGCACCGGTGCCCTCAAGTGGTACCACCAGATCGTGTCGAATGACGGTCACGATCTCGATCTCGGTGCCGCGCCGATGCTCTACCACGACAGCGGCGGCCATCCGATCGCCGCCATCGGCTCGAAGAACGGCCATCTGTACGGCGTCAACCGCGAGACCCAGAAGCGCGTGTTCGATACACCGATCGCCCGCATCGAGAACGAAGGCGTGCAGGCGACGACGGCCGGCCTGCGCACCTGTCCGGGTGTGCTCGGCGGTGTCGAATGGAACGGCCCGGCCTTCGATGTGAAGAACAAGGCGATTCTCGTCGGCGTCGTCGACTGGTGCTCGACGATCACGCCGAAGCCGCAGAAGGACTTCATCCCCGGCCAGTTCATGCTCGGCGGCACCTGGAAGATGGACGACGAATCCTACGGCTGGGTGCATTCGGTCGACCCGGACAACGGCAAGATCCGCTGGAGCTACAAGGCCGATGGTCCGGTCGTCGCCGGCGTCACGCCGACCGCGGGCGGCGTGGTGTTCAGCGGCGACATGGCCGGCAACTTCTTCGCGCTCGACAGCGCCAGCGGCCAGGTTCTGTACAAGACGCAGACCGGCGGTGCGGTCGCCGGTGGCGTGATCAGCTACGCGCTGGGCGGCACGCAGTACGTGGCGGCGACGTCGGGCAACGTCTCGCGTGCCACCTTCGGCGGCAGCGGCGTGCCGACGGTGATTCTCTACAAGCTCGGCGGCAAGGGCGAAGGCAGGCTGGTGTCCAATGCTTCACCCGCGGACAGCAGCAGCACGGCAACCGGCAGCTCGATCTACAGCAAGGTCTGCTCGGCCTGCCACGGTAGCGGTGGCGAGGGTGGTGTCGGCCCGTCGTTGAAGGGTTTGTCCAAACGCCAGGACCTGAACAAGACCATCGAATGGATCAAGAACCCGTCATCGAAGATGCCGAAGCTGTATCCGTCACCGCTCGATGAAGCGCTGGTGAAAGCCGTCGCCGCGCACGTGCAGACGTTCTGAGCCCGCCAGCATTGATACCGCAGCCGAACTGCGGGACATTGCCTGCACTGTTCGGAGTGCGCGCATGAAAACGCTGGCGATCTACAACGTCAAAGGCGGCGTCGGCAAGACGGCCGCTGCGGTCAATCTGGCTTATCTCGCGGCCGAGTCCGGCCTGCACACCCTGCTCTGGGATCTCGATCCCCAGGGGGCTGCCACCTGGTACCTGCACGGTGAGGGTGCCAAGGCACCGGACAAGGCGATCTGGCGGGGATCTTCACCGATCGGCAAGCGCATCGTCGAGACCCCGCATCACGAGCTTCTGCATCTGATTCCGGCCGATCTGGAAGCGCGCCATCTCGATGTCTGGCTGCGCAAGGACAACAACAGCCACGACACGCTGAAGAACCTGATCGAACCGCTGTCCGAGCAGTACTCGCTGCTGGTGCTCGACTGCCCGCCGAGCCTGTCGCACGTCGCCGACAACATCTTTGCCGCCGTCGATCGCATCCTGGTGCCGACGGTGCCGACGCATCTGTCCCTGCGTGCGCTGATGACCTTGATCGACTACTTCAAGGCCAACGAATTGCCGCGCACCCGGTTGCGGCCGTTCTGGTCGATGGCCGATCGTCGCCGCCTGCTGCACAAGGGCCTGATCGAGCAGCCGCCGAAAGCGATGAAGGATGTCTGTCAGGCGGTGATCCCCTACGCCTCATCGATCGAACGCATGGGCGAAACGCGGGCGCCGGTGGTGATCAGCGAACCTTCGAGTTACGCGGCCGAGTGCTATCGGGAACTCTGGGCCGAGAACGCCAACTACCTGCGGCGCGGTTGAGTCAGCGGACGGTCGACTGCACCAGCACGCGCGCGGGCTCGCCGCGCAGCGCCAGCAATACTTCTTCGACGGTCCGCTCGCGCAGTTCCTGGATCGCGTCCGGACTGGAGAACGCGATGTGCGGTGTCGCGATGACCCGCGGATGCCCGGTGATCGCGGCTGGCGGATTCGGCTCGCCGGCGATCACGTCGAGTGCCGCCGCATCGAGCTGGCCTGAATCGAGGGCGTCCAGTATCGCCGCGTTGTCGACCAACCCGCCGCGGCTGACATTGATGAACAGCGCGCCGCGCTTCATCTGCGCAAAACGATCGGCATCGAACAGGTTCGAGGTGACGGCTGACAGCGGCAGCAGCGCGATCACCGCATCGGCCTGCGGCAACAGCGCCTCCAGCGTCATCCACTCGACCAGGGCGGCGTCATCACCAGCCGGCGGCGTGCGGCCACAGGCGATCACCCGCAAGCCCCAGCCCGACAGCTTGCGGGCGACAAGCTTGCCAGCGCGGCCGTAGCCGACGAGGCCGACCGTCAGCCCGCGGGTGCGCTTCAGACGGGCCTGCGCGGGGTCCCAGACGCCGCGTTTGACCTCGCGGTCCCACTGGACGATGCCGCGTGACCAGGCCAGCAGCATGGCCACCGCGTGGTCGGACACTTCCTCCACGCAGTAGTCGGGCACGTTGGTGACCCGGGCGCCGGCGGCCCAGGCCGCGTCGAGGGCGATGTTGTCGAGGCCGACGCCATAGCGGGCGACGATCGCCAGATCGCGGCAATGGCCGATCGCGGTGGCGGAGACTTCGGCCCAGCAGGTCATGATCGCCTGCGGCCGTTCGCGTTCGGCGATCGCGTCGATCTCGCGCTCCGGCAGCGCAGCCGAGCGGCCAGCGACGACGCGATGGCCGGCGGCTTCGAGCAGCCGGTGCTCGTAGTCGAGATCGGGCCAGGGATAGTCGGTGATGAACACGGTCTTTTTCACGGCCGCGACGCTAGCAGATTGCGACCGTTCCGGACGGCCGCGGGCAAACCCTCAAGCCTGCGTTCGATGCGCGACAGAGCGGTGCACTCGGCTAGGCTCTCAGCCACCAGGGCAAGCCCATAAAACCCGGATCAGGAGGAGACCGCATGATCGACAACCCGTACTACTCGCAGGCCGTGCACGGCCCGTATGAAAGCTTCGACCTCGGCAATTTCGCGCTCGAGGACGGCGGCACGATCCGCGGCTGCCAGCTCGCGTACGCCACCTTCGGCACGTTGAATGCGGCCAAGGACAACGCGATCCTGATCACCACCTGGTTTTCGGGCACCTCGAAGATCATGGAACAGGTCTACACCGGCGCCGGCCGGGCGATCGATCCGGCGAAATACTTCATCGTCATCGTCAACCAGATCGGCAACGGCCTGTCCTCGTCACCGCACAACACGCCGTTCCCGGCCGGCATGGCCAACTTTCCGAAGGTGCGGATCGGCGACGACGTGCGTGCCCAACACCAGCTGCTGACCGAGAAATTCGGCCTCACCGAACTGGCACTGGTCACCGGCGGCTCGATGGGCGCCCAGCAGACCTACGAATGGGCGGTGCGCTATCCGGACATGGTCAAGCGCGCGGCACCCTTGGCCGGTACCGCGAAGAACACCATCCACGATCAGCTGTTCGCCGATACCCTGAGCGAGGCGATCACCTCCGATCCCGGCTACAACAACGGCTGGTACTCATCGCACATGGACGTTCGCGATGGCCTGCGCCGCCACGCGAAGCTCTGGGGCGTGATGGGCTGGAGCACCGAGTTCTACGCCCAGGGCCGCATGGCCGCGATCGGCTTCTCGTCGCTCGACGACTTCGTCACCAACTTCATGAACGGCTTCTTCGGCGTCATGGACCCGAACGCGCTGCTGGCGATGGCCTGGAAGTGGCGTAACGGCGATGTCAGCCGCCACACCGGCGGTGATCTCGCGGCGGCGCTCGGGCGGATCAAGGCGAAAACCTTCGTCATGCCGATTGCCACCGACATGTTCTTCCCGCCGGTCGACTGCGAGCGCGAAGCGAAATTGATTCCGGGTGCGGAGTTCCGGCCGATCCAATCGATCGACGGCCATCTGGCCTTGTTCGGCGCAGACCCGGGCTACGTCCCGCAGCTCGACAAGCATCTGGCCGAGCTGCTCGCGACACCGGTGTGAAGCGGCTCGCGAACGGGCCCTAACCGCCGTCCGGTAGGATCGCCAGCAGCCTGGCGAGCCGAAGCCGGAGGGCGGCAGCGTCCGGAGCGGTTACCGTCGCGTGGCCGATCTTGCGCTGCGGCTTCGGCATCTTGCCGTACAGGTGCGTGTGCACGCCTTCCAGCGCACTCGCCGCTTCCAGCTCGGGCGCCAGGCCGATGTAGTTGACCATCACCGAAGCGCCGCGCAGCGCCGTGGAACCCAGCGGCAGGCCGGCGATCGCTCGCAGATGGTTTTCGAACTGCGACGTTTCCGCGCCTTCGATGGTCCAGTGTCCGGAGTTGTGGACGCGAGGCGCGATTTCGTTGGCGATCAGCTTGCCGTCGGCAACGAAGAACTCGAAAGCCATCACGCCGACATAGCCCAGATGCTCGGCCACACGGCGTGCGTAGTCCTCGCCCTGCGCCTGCAGCGGATCGTTCACGGTCGGCGTGGCGGTGCGCAGGATGCCGGCGCGGTGAACGTTCTCGACCAGCGGATAGAAGGCCATCTGGCCGTTCTGCGCCCGCACCGCGAGGCAGGACAGCTCGCGCTCGAACGGCACGAAGGCTTCCAGGATCAGCGGCTGGCTGCCGATCGACGCCCAGGCGGCATCGAGATCGGCCGATATGCGCAGCACCGCCTGACCCTTGCCGTCATAGCCCATGCGCCGCGTCTTCAGCACCGCCGGCAAACCGGTGATGGCCACGGCGCGATCGAGATCGGCGCGCGAATCGACGGCAGCGTGCGTTGGCACCGGAATGCCCAGCGATACGAACAGCGCTTTCTCCGACAGCCGATCCTGACCCGCAGTCAGCGCCCGCGGCGCCGGGTGCAGCGGCACGCGGGCAGCGACGAATTCGGCAGCCGCATTCGGCACGTTCTCGAACTCGTAGGTCGCGATGTCGACCCGCGAGCAGAACTCGGCGAGCGCGGTCTCGTCGCCGTAGTCGGCGTGGATGTGTTCGCCCAGCGGCGCGGCACAGGCTTCCGACGCAGGATCGAGAAACACGAAATCGACATCGAGCGGATAGCCGGCCAGCGCCAGCATGCGACCGAGCTGGCCGGCGCCGAGCACGCCGATCTTCATTCCCGTTTTCATCGGAGCGTGGTCGCGGGTGATCAGGGCAGCGGCAGCGCGCCGTCGTTCAGCACTTTCGCAGTCTGGGCAGCGCGGAAGGCATCGAGCTTCGCTGCCAGAACTGGATCGGCGGTCGCGAGAATCGCGCAGGCCAGCAGCGCGGCATTGGTGGCGCCAGCCGCGCCGATCGCCAAGGTGGCGACCGGAATACCGGCCGGCATCTGCACGATCGACAGCAGCGAATCGACACCGGACAGCATCCGCGACTGCACCGGCACGCCGAGTACAGGCAAACGCGTCTTCGAAGCCGCCATGCCCGGCAGATGGGCCGCGCCACCGGCGCCGGCGATGATCACCTTCAGGCCGCGCGCCGCAGCGTTGCCGGCGTAGTCGAACAACAGATCCGGCGTGCGATGCGCGGAAACCACGCGGGTTTCGTAGGGCACGCCGAGTTCGCCGAGCATGCGCGCCGCGTGTTCCATCGTCTCCCAGTCGGAGCGGGACCCCATGATGACGCCCACCAACGGCGCGGGCTTGGATGCGGGTTCTGACACGTTGCGGGAATTCCGGTGACGGCTGGTACCAAGAGGGCGGCGATTATTTCACCGGCGCAGGCAAACCGCATCCTGACGCTGGTGAGAGACGATTGCGCTGGAATCAGGGCGCGACGAGATCGAAATCGGCGTTGACGCTGGCGTTGTAGCGAATCTGCCCGGCCGAGAAGCCAAGTGCCTCGTTGCCGGACTCCGGCGCTGCATCGGCTGCGGACATCATCAAGACACGGCTCTTCTGCGCCATCGGCGCCGGAACGAACTCGGCGTTGGCATTCAGCGTGTGGACGGCGCCGAGCTTCACACCGAGCGCATCGGCCAGCACCTTGGCCTTGGCGCGTGCGTCTTCGGCCGCCTTGGCCAGCGCTTCGCGAGTCAGCGCTTCGGCTTTCGAGGATTCCAGCTGCGGGTCCGACACGTTGTTGATGCCAGCAGTCGTCGCTTTCAGCAGCACGTCGCCGATCTTGTCGAGATCGCGCACGACGATCTCGATGCCGCGGGTCAGCTGGTAGCCGAGAAACTTGCGGCCGCCCTTGGCGCTGTAGTCGTACTGCGGCTGGATGCTCAGGCCCGCAGTCGAGATGTCGGCGTCGGCGATGCCCAGCGCTTTCACCTGCGCCAGATAGTCACGAACGATGCGGCTGACTTGATCCTGCGCGGCGCGCAGATCGAGCTTGGTGGTTTCAACCTGCATCGAGATACGGGCGCGATCCGGCGTGGCGGTCACTTCACCGCGACCGCTGACATTGACCGAACGGCGGTCCGGCAAGGTATCGGCGGACAAGGGCAGCGAGGTGGCAACGAGAAAGACGCAGCTCAACAGGGCCGCGGAAGCAGTGATGGGGCGCATGGCAGTTCGGGGCAGTCTTCGGAACGAGCCCGGATGCTGCAACGCCCGGCAGCGAACGGCAAGCGCGATCGCGCTTTGGAGGCTGCGCCGGGTCCCCGAATCCCCGGCGTTTGGAGACAAGGGCTAAACTTGAACGGATACGCCCGGATGTCCGGCGTGCCTGAGTTTGATTCCGAGCCTGAGCTGCCCATGTCGTACATGCACCAAACCGTGATCCTGAGCCGAGAAGTGATCGGCGTGCTGATTCCTGCCGGCACGCGGGTCGAGCTGCCCGAGGGCGCGGATGCAACCATCACGCAGGCACTGGGCGGCAGCTACACGGTCGAGGTGCAGGGCCATCTGTTCCGCATCGACGGCAAGGATGCCGACGCGCTCGGTTTCGAGCCGACCGGCGACATCATTCTTGCGGCCGATGCCAGCGAAGAGGAAGTGACCGCTGCGGTGCGCAAGCAGCTGGAAACGGTCTACGACCCGGAAATCCCGATCAACATCGTCGAGCTTGGCCTGGTCTACGACTGTCGCCTCGAACCGGCCGCCGACGACGGCTGGAAGTTGCACGTGGTGATGACCTTGACTGCCCCCGGCTGCGGCATGGGCGACGTGCTGGTAAACGACGTCAAGACCAAGGCGCTGCAAGTGCCGATGGTGCGCGAGGCGGACGTGGAGCTGACTTTCGATCCACCGTGGACGCAGGACATGATGAGCGACGCGGCCAAGCTGCAGGCGGGCTTCCTGTGACCAACACCCTGACCCGCGGCGTGCGCGTGATCGTGGCGCCTCGCTATGTGCCGGAGCAGTCCGAGCCCTCGCGTTCGCACTACCTGTTCAGCTACCAGGTGACGATCCGCAATGATGGCGACGAGACCGTGCAGCTGCTGTCACGGCACTGGATCATCACCAACGGTGAAGGCAAGACCGAGGAAGTGCGCGGCCTTGGCGTGATCGGCTTCCAGCCCAAGCTCGAACCCGGCGAACAGTTCCAGTACACCAGCGGCTGCCCGCTGACCACGCCGGTCGGCACCATGCATGGCAGCTACCAGATGGTCACCGATGGTGGCGACAACTTCGACGCGCTGATCGAGCCATTCCGGCTTGCCGTGCCGCGCGTTCTCAACTGACGCGAACTCGCTTCAGCGAACCGAGCCGGTGATGCTCGGGTCCATGCGGCGCAGCGCATCCAGCGGATTGGTCTCACCGGTCTGCCTCAATTCTTCTGCGCTGTAGCTGCGTCCGGCAACGCCGAGACAGTCGCGCTTCTTCGACTTGATCCGCGTGCCGGTGTCGCGCACGCAGTTCGGCTGCCGTGAATCGCTATCGTTCCTGGCGGGAGCCGATTCGGTCGGGGTCGACGGGCTTGCGGGTTCAGCCGCAGATGCGGCGCCAAGCAGCAGCGAACCGAGCGCAAGGCTGGCCAGCAGCTGGCGGACAGGGCTTCTGTTCATCGCGGGTTCTCCGTCATGGCCGCATCGGAAACGGTGCGGTAACAGCACCGTTCAGACCGTGGCCGAGGATAAGCCGTTCCCCGCGTTTCGATATCCAGCCTCCGAAACCGGTGCGCGACCGGTCCGGAGGCTAGGCATCAAATGCTTACTTGCGGCTCTTGCGGATCTTGTCGATCAGGAAATCGACGGTCTTTGCGGCGGTTGGCGAGCCGGGAACCGCGTAGGTGCCACCGACGATCAGGATCGGCACGCTGCGGATCACGTAGGTGCGAGCCAGCGCTTCGCCGCGGCGCATGCCGGAATCGACGACGAAACTCGCGGCAATGCCATCGAAATCAGCCGGCTTGATGCCGGCGACGGCGACATACAGCTCGCGGATCGCTTCCAGCGATGCCATCTGCTGATGTTGTTCGTGAATCGCGGCGAACAGCGGCTTGTGGGTCTTGTCGAGAATGCCGAGCGTCTGGGCGATGTAGAACGCGCGAGCGTGCACTTCACCTTCAGGACGGCCCAGCGTGTTCGGCACGCGGATGAAATCGACGTCGGCCGGCTTGGTCTTCAGCCAGGCTTCGACGGTTGGTTCCAGCGCGAAGCAATGCGGGCAGCCGTACCAGAAGAACTCCTCCACCGTGATCCGCTTCGGATCGGCCGGCTTCTGAGGCGACGGCACTTCGGTGTAGTCCCTGCCCAGCTGGAAATCACCGGACGGGGTGCTGTCAGCGGCGCTGCAGGCCACGCTGAACAGGGCAAGCGTGGCGAGCAGGCCGCCAGCGACGAAGTTCTTGAGGGTACGCATGAGGCTCCTTGGGTGGCCTTACTGCAGGCCTGACAGGTAGGAAGACAGCGCGTCGATCTCGGCATCGGTCAGATACTTCGCAACGGCGGCCATCATCAGACCATTGCCTTCCTTGCCGCGTTCCCCAGCACGATACGCACGCAGCTGGGTCGCCACATAGCCGCTGTTCTGGCCGCCGATATGCGGGTAGGCCGCGGCCGGATTGCCCGCGCCCTTCGGACCGTGGCAGGCCGAGCAGGCCGCCAGGCCGCGTGCGGCATCACCGGCGCGATACAGCTTCTGGGCGACCGGCACCGAAGCTTCGCTGGCGACGCCCGGCACGGCGGGCTGGGCCGCGAAATAGGCGGCGAGATCGGCCATGTCCTGATCCGACAGCGCAGCCGCCTGGCCGGCCATCACTGGATTGGCGCGCTTGCCGCCCTTGAAGGCGACGAGCTGGTTGTGAACGTACTTCGAACCCTGGGCGGCGAGCTTCGGCCACTCCGGATTGATGCCACCGTTGCCACCGGCGCCGTGGCAGGCGCCGCAGACCGCGGCCTTGGTCGCGCCGGCGGCAGCATCGCCCTTGACGAACGGATCCTGGGCGGCGCCTTCAGCAAACGCGGCGACAGGGACGCACAGTGCGAGGGCGAGCAGTACACGCTTCATGAAACACTCCGGCAGGCAAAGGCGCGTGGTGCAGGCCGCACTACGCGCATAATGATCAATTGGAGCGCGAATCTTACACGATGACCCCCGGTACAACGAAAGCAACAACGAAAGCGGCAAGCAAAGAGCCGGCCCCGACACCGCCGCCGAATCTCTACGCCCGTGCGAGGTTCCGGATGTCCGCCGCCCAGCTCAGCCAGCTGCCGACGGATGGCTGGCCGGAAGCGGCGCTGGTCGGCCGCTCGAACGCCGGCAAGTCGAGCGCGATGAACGTCATCTGTCAGCAACATGGTCTTGCGCGCGTATCGAAAACGCCCGGCCGCACCCAGCTGATCAATCTGTTCGACATCGAGGATCGTGCCCGCCTCATCGATCTGCCCGGCTACGGCTTCGCCCAGGTGCCGATCGCGGTCCGCAACGCCTGGGGCCAGCTGGTGGGTGGTTATGTCGAGAAGCGCGACGTGCTGAAAGGCATCATCGTGGTCATGGACATCCGCCATCCGCTCACAGAGCTGGACGTGCAGATGCTCGAATGGTGCCGCGATCGCCTGCTCAATGCGCATGTGCTGCTGACCAAGGCAGACAAGCTCAGCTATGGCGCCGCCAAGAACACGATGCTGAAAGTTCAGCGCGAACTGAAGGACTTCGATCCGAACATGACCACGCAGATGTTTTCGGCGACCGCCAAGACCGGCGTCGACGAAGCGCGGGCGCGGCTCGATGACTGGCTGGGGTTCGCGGCGCCTGTTTCGGACCCGATCGACGAACCCGGCTGACACCCGGGTAATTACAACCAGCCTGAACGGATTGGCAGGTTTGCCCGCGCTCGATTAGCATCAAGTCCTGGTTGTTGGCTGGCCGCTGATCGCCGGGCAAAAAAATGCCCGGTGGATCGGGGGAATCCACCGGGCAACGATTTCCGGCTTGGGGGAGCCGGAGGGGCATCCGCCCAGGGAGTGGGGGCGGAGAATGGGAAGGGAGTCACCATTCGCAATATCAGACTGGAGCCCGTGGAATTAGTTCGGCGGGAGTTGCGAAAAAATTCGGCGAAAGTCGAAAATTCTTCCAAAAAGATCGCAAATAGCGGATTTTGAAAGGATTATTTTTCGAAGTATTTTTCGGAATTTTGGGGTTGTGGCGCTGCAAGGCTGTGAAAGGCCGGTCCCGGGGGGGACCGGCCTTGTCGTTTCCGGCGTCCTCAGCCCGGCAAGAACTCAGCTCGCCGCACTGCTCGCATGGCCGGTCGCCACATGGGCGGCATCCCAATTCGCACCGATACCCCAGTCGGCGACCAGCGGCACTGCCAGTTGCGCGGCCTGGCACATCCGGGAAGCGATCGTCGGCCCCAGTTCGGAAAGTTGCGCGCGCGGCCCCTCGAACACCAGTTCATCGTGCACCTGCAGGATCATCCGCAGGTCCGGCGCGTGGGTCGGCAGCCACTCGGCGACATCGATCATGGCCCGCTTGATCAGATCCGCCGCGGTGCCCTGCAACGGCGCGTTGATCGCAGTGCGCTCGGCGTACTGACGCTGGGCGGCGTTGCGGCTCTGAATCTCCGGCAGATACAGGCGACGGCCGAACATGGTTTCGACATAGCCGAGTTCATGGGCCTGCGCCTTGGTGGTCTCCATGAAGCGCTTGACGCCCGGATAGCGGGCAAAGAAACGGTCGATGTAGTCCTGCGCGTCGCCGCGGCCGATGCCGAGTTGCTTGGCCAGGCCGAACGCCGAGATGCCATAGATCAGGCCGAAGTTGATCGCTTTCGCCGAGCGTCGCGATTCGGCGCTGACCTGATCGAGCGGCTGGCCGAACACTTCGGCGGCGGTTGCCTGATGAATGTCGATGCCGCGCCTGAAGGCGTCCTGCAGGCGCTCGTCGCCGGAGAAATGCGCCATCAGCCGCAGTTCGATCTGCGAATAGTCGATCGATAGCAGCGCGTTGCCGTCTTCGGCAATGAACGCCTGGCGAATGCGCCGACCATCGGCCGTGCGCACCGGAATGTTCTGCAGGTTCGGATCGTTCGACGACAGCCGCCCGGTTTGCGCCACCGCCTGGTGGTAGGACGTGTGAATGCGCCCGGTCTGCGGATTGACCTGCTTCGGCAGGTTATCGGCATAGGTCGATTTCAGCTTGGCCAGGCCGCGCCAGTCGAGGATCAGGCGCGGCAGCGGATGTTCGCTGCTCAGTTCCTCGAGCACGTTCTCGGCAGTCGACGGATCGCCCTTCGGCGTCTTGCTGACCACGCGCAGCTTCAGCTGATCGAACAGGATGATCTGCAGCTGCTTCGGCGAACCGAGGTTGAACTCGCCGCCCGCCGCCTTGAACACCTCCAGCTGCAGCTCGTCCATGCGCCGCGCCAGTTCGCCGCTGATCTTGACCAGCAGCGGCGCATCGACCTTCACGCCGGCAAATTCCATCGCCGCAAGCACCGGTACCAGCGGCATCTCGATGGTCTCGAACACGGATTTCAGCGACGCTTCCGCGGCGATCTTCGGATACAGCGCCTGATGCAGGCGCAAGGTGATATCGGCGTCCTCGGCCGAGTACTGCGTCGCTTCCTCGATCGCCACCTGGTTGAAGGTGATCTGGCTCTTGCCCTTGCCGGCCACGTCGCTGAAGGAAATGGTCTTGTGGCCGAGGTAGCGCTCGGCCAGCGTGTCCATGTCGTGGCGATTGCCGGCGGCATCGAGCACGTAGCTTTCGAGCATCGTGTCGAACGCCACGCCGCGCACGTCGACGCCGTGGCGCGCCAGCACGTTCAGGTCGTACTTGATGTGCTGACCGACCTTCGGCTTCTTCGGATCTTCGAGCAGCGGCTTGACCCGCGCGAGCACCGCCGTGCGATCGAGCTGCTGCGGCGCGCCGAGATAGTCATGGGTCAGCGGCACATACCAGCCATGGCCGGCTTCGGTTGCGAAGGCAAGGCCGACCAGGCCGGACTGCATCGCGTCGAGCGCATCGGTTTCGGTATCGACGCAGATCAGCTCGGCGGCTTCGAGCTTGGCGATCATGTCGGCCAGCGCGTCCTCGTCGAGGACTGCGATGGCCTGGGTCTTGGCGGAGGGTGGAAGCTCTGCAACTTTCGGCGCCTCTTCCGGTGCGAACTCGGGAAGCACCGTCAGTTCCGTCTGCGAGCTGTCGCCCGCGGCGATCGCAGGGGCAGCCGTTGCAGATTTGGGCTGCGGCAGATTGCCGAGTTCCTCCAGCGCCCGATGGAAACCGGAATTGCGATAGATCGTCGCCAGCTTGTCGATGTCCGGCGCACCTGGCACCAGTTCCTCGAGCTTCAGCGGCAGCTCGACATCGCAACGGATGGTCGCCAGATCGTGCGACATCGGAATCTGCGCAATCGCATCGCGCAGCTTCTCGCCGACCTTGCCCTTGATCTCCTCGGCCCGGGCAATGATCGCGTCCAGCGAGCCGTACTCGGTCAGCCACTTCGCGGCGGTCTTCGGGCCAACGCTCGGCACGCCCGGGATGTTGTCGCTGGTGTCGCCGATCAGCGCCAGGTAATCGACGATGCGTTCCGGCGGCACGCCGAATTTCTCGACCACGCCAGCCGGGTCCATCACCCGGTTCTTCATCGTGTCGACCAGCTTCACGCGCTCGTTGACCAGCTGCGCCATGTCCTTGTCGCTGGTGACGATCAGCACCTCGTGACCGGCCGCTTCGCCGATCCGGGTCAAGGTGCCGATCACGTCATCGGCTTCGACGCCGGACACCGACAGCACTGGCAGGCCCATCGCCTTGACCATCTCGACGATGATCGGCCACTGGTGCAGCAGGTCCGCCGGTGTGGCATCGCGATTGGCCTTGTAGGCCGGATAGATGTCCTCGCGGAAGGTCTTGCCCGGTGCGTCGAAGATCACCGCGATGCGCTCCGGCGCGTAGTCCTTCTGCAGGCGCTTGAGCATGTTGACCATGCCGAAGATCGCCCCGGTCGGCTCGCCACGCGGGTTCGAAAGCGGTGGCAGCGCGTGATAGGCGCGAAACAGCCAGCCGGCGGCGTCGATCAGCACCAGGGGCTTGGCAGCAGGGTTCGTCGTCATCGCGGCAGCCTCGGGTTCACGGCCGCAAAGCCTAACTCAGCGGCCGGATGAACCGGGCGACAACCTAGGCGATCAGGGCAGCAAGGTCTCGTTCTGCACCAGATCGTCGAAGCTTTCCCGCGCCCGGGCCAGGTGCATGGTGTCGCCATCGACCAGCACCTCGGCGGCGCGGCCGCGCGAGTTGTAGTTGCTGCTCATCGTGAAGCCGTAGGCGCCGGCCGTGCGGAACGCCAGCAGATCGCCTTCGGTCAGTGCCAGCTCGCGATCACGGGCCAGCCAGTCGCCGGTCTCGCAGACCGGACCGACCAGATCCCAGGTCTTCGCTTCCGCGTCGCTGTGCTGCGCGACCGGTATCACTGCATGCCAGGCGTCGTAGAAGCTCGGCCGGATCAGATCGTTCATCGCGGCATCGATGATCGCGAAGTTCTTGTGCGCGCCCGGCTTCAGCAGCTCGACCCGGGTCAGCAGCACGCCGGCATTGCCGGCGATGGCGCGGCCTGGCTCGGTCATCACCACCAGCTTGCGGCCGGCGAGCTTCGGCTTGATCGCCGCGGCCCATTGCAGCGGCGTGGGCGGCACTTCATCGTCATAGCGCACGCCAAGGCCGCCGCCGACGTCGATGTGATGCAGCACGATGCCACGCTCGGCCAGGCGATCGATCAACGCCAGCACCCGATCCAGGGCATCGAGGAACGGCGACAGCTCCAGCAGCTGCGAACCGATGTGGCAGGCCACGCCATCGATGGCAATGCCAGGCGAGGTCGCGGCCAGTTGATAGAGACGCTCGCCTTCGGCGATGTCGACGCCGAACTTGTTTTCCTTCAAGCCCGTCGAGATGTACGGATGGGTCTTGGCATCGACATCCGGATTGACCCGGAAGGCGATGCGCGCGGTCTTGCGCTGCTTCGTCGCCAGTGCCGACAGGCGATGCAGCTCGACTTCCGATTCGACGTTGAAGCAGTAGATGCCGACCTTCAGCGCCAGCTCGATCTCGGCAGCAGTCTTGCCGACGCCGGAGAACACCACTTTCGCTGGATCGCCGCCGGCCTTGAGCACGCGCTGCAGCTCGCCGCCGGAGACGATGTCGAAGCCGGCGCCGATCCGCGCCAGCACCTGCAGCACGGCGAGGTTGGAGTTCGCTTTCACCGCGTAGCAGACGCGGTGCTCGACGCCGTTCAGCGCTTCATCGAACGCGCGGTAGTGGCGTTCCAGCGCGGCACGGGAATAGACGTAGGTCGGCGTGCCATGAGCGGCGGCGATCGCCGACAGCGGCACGGCTTCGGCGCGCAGCGCGCCGTCGCGGTATTCGAATGAGTCCATGGATGACGCGATCAGGGTGTGGTCGAGGCGGGTGCGGCGTCGGCCGGCGTTGCGGCTGGAGTTGCAGCAGCTGGCGGAGCGGCAGCGGGCTTGGCGTCAGCTTTCTTCTTCACGTTCGGATTGCTGCCGATCAGATAGCCCTCGCCTGCCGGCGCATCGGCCGGCATGTGCAGCGGGCCGGTCTGGCCGCAGCCGGCCAGAATCTGGCTCAGAGCCAGCGTGGCAAGCAACGAAACGGCGACCAGCACACGAGCAGACATCGAAGAACCCCGAATGAAGCGATGGCGAAACTGCGAACTCAAGTTTAGCAGCCGTTGCCGTGGCTCCTGCGCGCCCACACAATCGCGGCCGAACCGAAAACTTCAGGAACGCCCGCGTGAAAAAGATCGAAACCGATGCCGCAGTCACGCTGGAACCGGCAGCGCCCGCCAATGCCGCGGTGATCTGGCTGCATGGCCTTGGTGCCGATGGTCATGACTTCGTGCCGATCGTCCCCGAGCTGAGCCTGCCGGCCGGCATCGAGGCGCGCTTCATCTTTCCGCATGCGCCGGTGCGCGCGGTCACGCTCAACGGCGGCGCCCGGATGCGCGCCTGGTACGACATCAAGAGCCTGACCCGCAGCGATCAGCAGGACGACGTCGGCATCCGCGCCTCGGCTGCGACCCTGATGGCGCTGGTCGCCGAGCAGCGCAAGGCCGGCATCGCGGCGAAGCGCATCGTCATCGCCGGCTTTTCGCAGGGCGGCGCGATCGCGCTGCACGCTACTTGCCGGCTCGCCGAGCCGCTGGCCGGCACCATGGCGCTGTCGACCTATCTGCCGCTGCACGACACGCTGCCGAAAGAGCTGACCGAAGCCGGCAAGGCGACGCCGATCCTGATGTGCCACGGCACCGCCGATCCGGTACTGGCGCTGAAGCTCGGTACCGACAGCCGCGATGGCCTGCGCAGCTGGGGCCTGAAGATCGACTGGCACGAATACCCGATGGGTCATTCGGTCTGCGCCGAGGAAGTCGACGACATCTCGGCCTGGCTGGCGAAGGTGCTCGTCTAGGGCGACTTGGCGGGCTCCGGTTCGCGCTCCAGCACCGGCTTGGACTTGACGGCATCCGGGCTGCGTTCCGGATCCGGCGCCGGCCCGGCACTGGGTACGGCATCGACACCGGGCCGCGGATTGGCGGCCGGTTTCTGCAAGCCGCGCTCGGTGGTGTAGATGAGGTCGCCGCCGCTGGCGGTGCCGCTTTCGGTCGACAGCTTGAAGCCGCGGCCGAGCGTGTACAGCATCCGGAACGTGTAGCCCTCCTGGAACAGGCTGATGCCGTAGCTGACGAACAGTCTCGGCGTCAAGTACTTGCCGAGCGTCAGCTGGGCAGCCTGGGCGTTGGCATCGACTCCGCCGCTGGCGCTTTGCGATCCGGCGATGCTCTGGGCGTTCGCCGCCACCTCGGAATTGGTCTCGGCGACGCTGCCGACCGACAGCTCGTCCAGTCCCACTTTCTTGCCGAGCAGACCGGCCAGGTAGTCGCCGCCGCCGAGGCCGAGACTGAGCGCGGCGCTCGACACCATGCTGCGATCCTGCGAGGAACTGGTTTCCAGCGAACGGCCGAGCACCAGCCAGCTCAGCTGCTGCTCGCGCGGCAGGATCGGGCTCGACTGCAGGCTCAGTTCCGGCTTCGCCAAGGTGCCGCGCACCCGCACGCCGACCTTGATGTCCTCGCGTGGCTGGCGCGTGGCATAGAGATCGACGGCCGGCGTCTTCACCGGCCCGCCGCTGAAGATCAGCCGTCCGGTCTCGATGCTCAGATCCTGGCCGTAAGCCTGATAGCGGCCGTCGATCAGGCGCAGTTCGCCCCGGCCCAATGCATCGAAGCCCGGCCGTTGCGACACCGTCACGCCGCCTTCGATGCGCGTCTTCAGGCCGAAGCCCTCGATGCGCACCTTGTCGCCCAAGGTCAGGCGCAGTTCGACGAACACCGGCAGCGGCACTTCCTTCGGCGGCACCACGACGCCGACCAGCACCTGGTCTTCACTGGCATCAATGCCGCTGTCGCCGCCCAGACCCTTCGGCGTGATGTCGGCGCGTGGCACGCCGAGTTCGCCGGTCAGCCTTGCGCCTTCGGCATTGCGGACCAAGCGCAGGTCGGCATCGATCCAGGCGCGCGCTTCGGCGGTATTCATCGCCTGCACGTCCTTGCCCTTGATCGTGAAATCGGCGGACAGCGGCGTCGAATACGGATCCAGCGTGCCGGCGATGTTCAGGGTGCCGCCGCCGGAGTTCAGGCTGCCTTCCAGCGCCAGCGGCGCCTGATTGCGCGCATGCATCTGCAGCGCGACATCGGTGAGTTCGATGCCGGCGACCACCAGCTTGGCGCGGCCTTCGCTGAGCTTGAGATCACCTTCCAGGCGCGGCTCGCCGACGACGCCGGACAGCACGAGATCGCCGGCCAGCCGGCCATCGAGCTTGTCCAGCTGCGGCAGCAGCGGTTCCAGGAACGCGAGGCTCGGCACATCGAGGCGGATGCTGCCACCCAGCGCGCGCGCCTTGAAATCATCGCCGGGTGCGGCGTTCAGCTTCGCTTCCAGCGACGCGCCGGCCATCTTCAGGTCCGCCGTCGCTTCCAGACGGCCATCGACCTGGCGCGCCTGCACGCTGCCGGTTTCCAGTTTCAGCAGCGGCGCGTCCGGCAATTGCAGCGAGGCCTCTCGGAGATTCAGTGCGGCTTCGGCCTTCTGCAGATTGCCGCTGCTGAAATCGATCGAACCGGTGCCGTCGATGCTGCCGCTGATCCGTGTCTTGGGATCGAGGAACGGCTGCAGCGCGGAAAGCAGCAGGCGATCGATGTTCCAGCCGATGCGGGCGCCGTCGGCGAGCACGTTCTGTTCGAGATTGAAGCAGGCATGTCCGTCCGTGCTGGTCAGGCAGGCCAGTTCCAGGGCGCGGCGTTTCTCTCCGACCAGGATGCCGGCCGGCTTGTCGAGTGCCCAGGCTGACAGGCCATCCGGCGTCAGCGCCAGCTGGTTCAGCTCGCCGCCCCACTCGCCACGCACCCGGTCATAACCACCCTGCAGGCCGAGCTTGGCGCCGCCGCGCTCGGTGGCGGCTTCGAGCACCACGCCGTGATAGACCTCCTGCCCCGTGGCGGTCAGGCTTGCGCTGGCGATCTTCAGGCCGACATTGGCCTCGCGCAGCGTCACTTTCAGGTTCGAGGTGGCGACCAGCGGATCGAGGTCCGCCGTCCAGTCCAGGTGCTGCACGGTCTGCTCGCCGAACACGATGTTGCCGAGTTCACCTTTCGAGACCAGATGAGGCTGCTCGATGCTGCCGTCGAGGGCGAAATCGAACGCGGCGCGGCCGCGCAGCTCGGGCAGCAGCGCGGCCAGGTCCGGGCTGTTGAAGCTGCCGCGCAATGCAAACGGCGGCGTCGGCTGGCCGGATACATTCAACCTGGTGCCGCCGGTTTCCAGCTGCACGGTGTCGAGCGTGACCACCGTGCTTTCCGGAGCGAGCAGCGCGCTGCCGACAGCGGCGAGCTTCAGCGGATACTGGCGCAGGCGGGATTTGTCGATCAGCGCGTCGAAACGCAGCGGTGCGGCGGGATCATCATCGGTGGCGATCAATACCTTGCCGTTGATGTCGCCGGGCCAGTCGGGTGCGACGAGGCCGGGGTCGAGATGGCTGATCAGCGCCTGGAAGTTCAGCTTCAGTTCCGGCGTCCAGCGCACCTTGCCGCTGGCTTCGACCTTGCCCTTGCCGGCCACCAGCTTCAGCGCTTCGAGCTGCGCTTCACGGGTGTCGGTGACGCCGTTGGCATCCAGGCTGAACGGCTGGCCGCGCAGCGAGGACTTCTCGAAGCGGCCATCGAAAGCGATCTGCGGCTCCTCGCCGATCATCTTCGTCGTGGTGGTGATCCGGCCGTTCAGATCGCCCGGGAAATCGGCGACGAACCAGGAAGGATCGACATGCTCGAAGCTGGCGACGATCTCTGCCGACAGTGCTGGCGACCAGCGCACTTCGCCGCTGGCGTTGATCGAACCGGGCTGCGGCGCGGCCTTGCGCTTCTTGTCGGTCACCGCGAGTGCGACCGGCAGCGCATCGAGCTTCAGCGAATCGATCTTGGCACTGACCAGGCTGCCGCTGCCGCCGGTCACCAGCTTGGCCGAGAACGCCTGCATCGTCGCGCTGGTCGCCAGGGTGTAGCGGTAGTCGTCGAAGCTGCCGTCGAAAGTGGCAGCGCCAATCAGGTCGCTGACCATCGGCTGCTGCTTGTCTTCGAGCACCAGCGGCCAGCGCAGGCCGGTCCACTCCAGCTTCAGCGCGCTGGCCACCGCGTTCAGACCGTAACGGCCCTTGGCGTGCAGGCTGTAGCCGTCCGCCGCCGGATCGGCGCCGGTCACGCTGAGCTCTTGGAAATCGATCTGCTCGACGCCCATCTGCGCCTCGGCCTTTGCCTGCAACGGGCCGGTGATCGGCAGGCCGCTGGTCGTGAGCGTGGTGACGCTGAGCTGGCTGCCGAGCCAGCTGGCGATCAGCCGGGTGCTGTCGATCACCAGCACATCAGGACTGCCGGCCGGCGCATCGGCCGAGGCGTGCAGCACGAAGCCGGTCAGGGTCGCGCTGTCGATGACGACGTCGACCGGCAACTTCGCCGGCAGTTGTGTCGGCGTCGGCGGGCGTGGTGGATCGGCCGGCCGGCCCGGCGTCACTGCCAGCTCGTCGATCTCGATCAGCTCCGCATGCAGACGGCCGCGCAGCAGGCTGGCCGGCTGGTGGCGCAGCTTCAGCCGGCCGATGGTGACCAGCAGGCCGTCGCTGCTCGTGTAGCGGAAATCATGCAGCTCGACGTTGTCGAGCAGCCGGCCGTTGGCGCGGCCGACGGTGATCATCCCGCCGGTCAGGCTGCTGAGCTGCGCCAGGCCGAAGCGCAGGCCGCGTTCGCTGCCGATGACGAAGATCAGCGTGGCGATCAGCAGCAGCACCGGCACGCTCAGCCCGGCAAACAGCCAGCGGCCCCAGCGCACCGGTGGGCGCGGTGGCGGACGCGGTGGCGGGCTTTCCATCGGGCTGTCCGGCGTGGTCGTGCTCACAGGCCCACCTGCACGCCGAGATGCAAGCGCACCGGTGGCGAACCGGGATCGAAGGGATGGGCGAGATCGAGCGCGAAGGCCCCGAACGGCGCGCGATAGCGGAAGCCAAGGCCGGCGCCGACGCTCGGGTCGACCAGAGGCTTGTCGTTGGCATCGCCGGCATCGACGAACGCGGCAACGCCGTATTCCTGCAGGAAGTACCAGTCCAGCTCGGCACTCGCGGTGGTCAGATAGCGGCCGCCGATCACCCGGCCGTTGGCGTCTCGCGGGCCGAGCGATTGATACGAGTAGCCGCGCACGCTGCCGTCGCCGCCGGCGAAGAAACGCTGCGACGGCGGCAGGTTGTTGAAACTGCCGACCCAGGTTGCGCCCTGGTCGACGCGGACTCTCAGGAATAGACGCCGGGCGAGATCGAGCACGCCGCGCAGCTTGATCATGCCCTGCACGAAGTTGGTATCGGACAGCAGCAGGTCCGAACCGCCGTGGAGATCGGTGAACGCATACCAGCCGCGCCGCGGGAAGATCGGATCGTCGCCCTCGGTGTGGTCGAGCGAGATGCCGGGTACCAGCAGCTTGGAGCGCTGGCGCGGGCTTTCCTTGATCGAATATTCATCGAAGGTGTATTCGAGATAGACGCGCCGCTGCCAGGTCTTGCCGCGGCGGTTGTAGCTGGTGCCGATCCGGTACAGGGTTTCCTTGATGTCGCTGAAATCCTGGGTCAGTGCCTGGGTGGTGAAGCTCACCGAATCGCTCGGCAGATGGCCGAACGGCACCCGGTATTCGGCCACCGCGGTGGAGATGCGCGGCGACACGCGAAGATCGGTGCGCAGCTTGTGGCCGAGACTGTTGATGCGGCGGAAGTCGGCGCCGACTGACGCGCGCGGGCCGCTGTCGGTGCCGTAGCCAAGGCCGTAGCGATAGCTGCGCGGCGCGCGTTCGGTGGTGTTGATCACCATCGGGATGCGGCCGTCTTCATCGGCCTTTTCCTTCAGCCCTTCGATGTCGACGGTCTGGAAGTAGTCGAGATCGCTGAACGCGAACTGGGTGCTCAAGACCTTCGCTGGATCGTAGTTTTCGCCGGGCTCGAAGGTCAGGTAGTTGCGCAGGAAAGCATCGCGCAGCTTGAGGCCGCCTTCCTGCTCGATGCTGATCTCGCCGAACTGGTAGCGGCGGCCGCTGTCGAGCGTCAGCAGGATTTCGGCGCTGTTGTTCGGCACGTCGATCTTCAGCTCGCGCCGGGTCAGCTTGGCGTCGAGCAGGCCCAGGCTGTAGGCGGTCTGCACGATGCGCGTCTTCAGCGTCTCGTATTCCTCGTGCTTGATCCGCTCGCCCAGCTTCAGCGGCCGTGGCCGGTTCTTGATCTGGTTCAGCGGCGGGTCTTCAGCGCCATCGCCGATGATCTGGAAATCGATCAGCGAGATCGCCGTTTCCTGCCCGGCATCGATCTGATACTCGACGACCCAGTCCGGCTTCGCGCCTTCGAGCTTCGCCGTCACCTTGGCGTTGTACCAGCCGAACGGCTGCAGGGCGCTGAGGATTTCCCGCTCGCCCTGCTTGAACAGACGCTCGACATCGGCAGTGTCGTATTCGCCCTTGTCGGCGTCGATGCGCTTGGCGTATTCGAGGATCGACAACTTCGCGTAGGCGTTGTTGCGCTCGTCCGGCCCCAGGTTGCGCACGCGCACGTCGACGCCGGCTTTCACAGGCGCTGCTGCGGCCAGCAGCACCAGGCCGGCCAGCCAGCCGAGCCGCGGCCAGCAACTAGCGGCGCGCAATGACGGCATCGAGCTCAAGGCCTGCTTTCTGATCGATGTCGATCGCCAGATAAGGGCGCACCTGATAACCGGCCGCGGTCAGGCTGGCGATCAAGCCATCCGGCCCCAGCCAGTGCGCTGCGCCGACGACGATCAGCTGCCGCTCCGGCAGTTTCAGCCGGCGCTTCAGCTCCGGCAGCCAGGCGCGATTGCGCCCGGCCAGCAGATGTTCGTAGACCGCCGGATAGTCGTGTTTCATCTCGGCGATCAAGGCTTCGATGCCGCTGCTGTCGTTGTTGCGCCAGGCGCGATACATCTCCACCGGTTCCTCGGCCTTCAGGCCGTTGTCGGCCAGCGCGGCGTCGAGAAACTGCGTCGACAGCGGCTTGGCCATGTCGGTGAACAGGGCAATATGGCGCTCGGGGGCTTCGAACCAGGCCATGCTCCGGCCATCGGCCACGGCGGCATCGTGCAAGCGGCGGTCAAGACCGTACTCGCCGCTGAAGCCGGCGCGCTGGTAGGCGTACAGCTCCAGCGACAGCGCACAGAACCAGGGTCGATAGGTCTCGCATTGCGCGGTCGGCATGCGCAGCACGCGCATCCGCTGGCGCAGGCGGCGCAGGGTGCCGACATCGATCTCGGCGGCAATGCCTTTCGGCGCCGTGGCCGCTTCCAGCATCTGCGCGCTGAGCTTGCGGCCCTGCAAGGCGTCGATATCGGATTCGAAGACCAGCGCATCGGCCGAGCGATAGGCCTGGACGATGCCCGTCGGCAGGCGCCCCGCCGCACTCGGCAGCAGATGCACCGAGCCGAGCAGATAGTGGGTGGCTTTCGCGCCCTTTACCTGCCACAGGAAAGGCGCGTCGGATTCGGCCTGCGCAGCGTTGCTCGCCAGCAGCACGCACAGGCCGAGCAGCAAGCCGCGCGCAGCGGTCACCACGCGGCCTCGATGCCGCGGCTCAAGCAGCATCATCAGCTTCGGTGGCCGTGCTGCTGTCCGATTTCAGCCAGTTGCCGAGTGCGGCGCCCCCATCAAGACCGCCGTCGAGGCCCGCAAAATCGAAGGTCTTGGCATCGGCAAGCTGCGATGGCGCCACGTTCTGCAGCGCCGCGAAGATGTGCTCGATGCGGCCCGGGTGGGTCTTCTCCCAGTCGCTCATCAGCTTGCGCACCTGCACGCGCTGCAACTGATCCTGCGAGCCGCACAGGGTGCAGGGGATGATCGGGTACCGGGCGATGCGCGCGTATTCGATGATGTCCGCCTCGCGCACATAGGCCAGCGGCCGGATGACGATGTGCTTGCCGTTGTCGCTTTTCAGCTTCGGCGGCATCGCTGCCAGCTTGGCGTTGAAGAACAGGTTCAGGAAGAAGGTGGCGACGATGTCGTCGCGGTGATGACCGAGCGCGATCTTGTTGTAGCCGTTTGCCTCCGCCCATGAGTACAGCGCGCCGCGCCGCAGCCGCGAGCACAGGCCGCACATGGTCTTGCCTTCCGGTACCACACGCTTGACCACCGAATAGGTGTCCTGCTCGATGATGTGGAACGGCACGCCGCGCGCTTCCAGGTATTCCGGCAGCACGTGTTCCGGGAAACCCGGCTGCTTCTGGTCGAGATTGACGGCGATGACCTCGAACTTCACCGGTGCGGCATCGCGCAGCATCAGCAGCACGTCGAGCATCGTGTAGCTGTCCTTGCCGCCGGACAGGCAGACCATCACCCGATCGCCGTCACGGATCATCTGGTAATCCATGATCGCCTGGCCCATCTGCCGGCGCAGACGCTTGACCAGCTTGTTGCGCTCCAGGCGCTGGCGCGGATCGCGGTCGATCGACGGCGCAGCGGGAGTCATGGCCGAGGGGGATTCGGCGACAAGATCGGAAAGGCTTACGGCAGACATACGGAACACTTGGGCAAACGGCGAGACCGAATGATGCGGTAGCGATAGCCGGCTTGTCGAAAGCCGGGATCGCCCATCAGCCGCCGCCCGGCGGCTTGTCCTTCGGCGGACCCAGCGCCGCACCCCACTCGTCGTCGCCGATTACCCGGCCCATGTGACGGGTCAGGAAGGCGAGCTGCTCGGGGTCGAGGGGGGTGCGTCCGTGCTCGTCGGCGCTGGCCTGGTCGTCGTCATCGTGCTTCGGCTTGTCGGTCATCTATTCGATTCCTTGAAGGGTTTCAGGCTTCCAGCCAGAACGTCACCGGCCCATCGTTGACCAGACTGATCTGCATGTCCGCTCCGAACACGCCGCTGGCGGTGCCAGGCCAGATCTTCTGAGCTTCGCTGACCAGGCCGGTATACAGCGCCCGGGCTTCGTCCGGGGCTGCGGCCGGCGTGAAGCTGGCGCGAGTGCCGGAGCGGGTATCCGCCGCCAGCGTGAACTGTGAGACCAGCAGCAGGCCACCGCGTTCGGCGCCGAGATCACGCAGGCTCTTGTTCATCCGGCCTGTGTCGTCCTCGAACACGCGATAACTCAGCAGGCGTTCGAGCAGGCGCGAGCCACGGGCGGCGGTGTCGTCGCGTTCGATGCCGATCAGCACCAGCAGGCCGCGTTCGATGCGCGCCATCGTCCGGCCGTCGATCTCGACCTTGGCGCCACTCACACGTTGCAGGAGTCCGATCATCGAGAGCGTGGAGAGGCGGTCGGGCAATAATGGCGGGATGCAGACTGTACTTCGCGCGCTGTTCCTCCTGCTCGGCTATCTGCCGCTGGTGCTGCTGCATGCGCTCGGCAGCGTGCTGGGCCGGCTGCTGTGGTGGCTGCCGAACGGCCTGCGGCGGGTCACCGAGCTGCATCTGGCCCGCTGCCTGCCGGAACTCGATGACAAAGCCCGTAGCCGTATCGCCCGCGCCAGCCTGATCGAAAGCGCGAAAGCGGTGCTCGAAGCGCCAGCCGTCTGGTTCGGGCCGGTCGGCCGGCGCAGGCGCTGGCTGGCCGATCCCGCGGCGCTGGCGACAATCCAGGCCGCGCAGGCGCAGGGCAAGGGCGTGATCCTGCTGACACCGCATCAGGGCGCCTGGGAGCTGGCCAGTTTCTTCTGCGCGCAGGCCGCGCCGATCACCGTGCTCTACAAGCCGCAGAAGGGTGCTGCCGATGCGCTGATCCGCGAGGGTCGCGCGCGCGGCGCCCTGGTGACGCCGGTACCGACCACCGGCGCCGGCGTCAAGGCCTTGCTGGCGGCGCTGAAGCGCGGCGAGATGGTCGGCATCCTGCCCGATCACGATCCGCCGGAGTCTTCCGGCACCGTGTTCGCGCCGATGTTCGGCATTCCGGCCAACACCATGGATCTGGTCACCAAGCTCGCTGCCCGCAGCGGCGCGCCGGTGCTGCTGATCGTGGCCGAGCGCCTGTCAGGCGCGCGTGGCTTCCGTTTTCATCTGTGGCCGGCGCCCGCCGACATCGCCGATGCAGCAACCGGCCCGGCAGTGATGAACGCTGCGGTCGAAACCTGCGTGCGGGCGTTCCCCGAGCAGTACTGGTGGAGCTACAAGCGCTATCGTCGGCGACCGTCGGGCGAGCCGGATTTCTACCGCCAGCCGTAGACCGCTGTCCTGTCCAACCACTCCGCAACCATGGCCCACGAATTCCTGATCGAAGCACGCGGGCTGAGCCGTCGCTACGGCAGCCACGTTGCTGCCCACGACATCAGCCTGTCGCTGCGCAAGGGCGAAATCCTCGGCCTGCTCGGCCCGAACGGCGCTGGCAAGTCGACGACCATGAAGATGCTCGCCGGCGTGCTCGCGCCCAGCAGCGGCACGGTGACCATCAACGGCGTGTCGCTGGCCAATGATCCGAAGCGCGCCAAGCAGAGCCTCGGCTATCTGCCCGAGCTGCCGCCGGTCTATCCGGAGCTGACCGTCGACGAATACCTGCGCTACTGCGCCGGCCTGCATGGCCTGCGCCGCAGCGAACGCGCAGCGGCCCTGCAGCGGGCGAAACAGTCCTGCGGCTTGAGCGAGGTCTCGCGGCGGCTGATCGGCAATTTGTCGAAGGGTTATCAGCAGCGGGTCGGCATTGCCCAGGCGATCATCCATCGCCCGGCAGTGGTGATTCTCGACGAACCCACGGTCGGCCTCGATCCGATCCAGATCCTGGAAATCCGCCGGCTGATCAAGGCGCTGGGCCAGGAGCACGGCGTGATCCTGTCCAGCCACATCCTTCCGGAAATCCAGGCGGTCTGCGCCCGGGTGATGATCATTCACCGCGGCCGGCTGGTGTACGCCGAACCGCTTGCCACAGGAGGCAATGAAGGCTTCCGGACGATCATCGCCGGCTTCCTGCGAATGCCGGCCTTCGATGTGCTGCTGGGCTTGCCCGGTGTCGGCGAGATCGAAACGCTGACCGGCAGCCAGGTTCGCATCACCGTCACCAACAGCGGCGATGATCCGCGCGCCGCGATTGCCGACGCTGCTGCTGCGCGTGGCTGGGGCCTGATCGAGCTACATGCCGAACGGCGAACGCTGGAAGAAATCTTCGTCGAACTCAGCGCTGGCGACGCCCACGCCTTGCAGGAGGCCGCCTGATGCCGATCGTCTTCACCATCGCCCGCACCGAAGCGCGGCGCATCTTCGTCTCGCCGCTCGCCTGGACCGTGCTCGCCGTGCTGCAGAGCATTCTCGGCGTGGTCTTCCTGCTGCTGATCCTCGACTACGCGCAGAACCCGCGCGGGCCGGAATCCTCGGTCGGCTTGTCGGACTACATCGGCGGCGGCCTGTATTCGTTCGCCACCCTGGTCCTGCTGCTGGTGATGCCGCTGCTGACCATGCGGCTGTTCGCCGAGGAGCGGAAGAACGGCAGCCTGACCTTGCTGCTGGCGTCGCCGGTGTCGCTGATCGAGATCGTGCTCGGCAAGTTCCTCGGGCTGTTCGCGTTCATCGCCGCGACCATCCTGCTGCTGGCGGCGATGCCGCTGATGCTGCTGGTTGGCTCCAACCTCGATCTCGGCCGCATCGCTGCCGGCCTGCTGGGCTTGAGCCTGATGATGATGGCGCTCGGCGCTGCCGGCCTGTACGTCTCCACGCTGACGCGTGAACCGACGATTGCCGCAGTCGCCAGCTTCGGCCTGCTGCTGATGCTCTGGCTGATGCAGGTGCTCAGTTCGCAGCCGGGCTGGATCGGCAAGCTGCTCGGCTATCTGGCGATGGTCGGCCACTTTGAGAACCTGCGGCGCGGCATCTTTTCCTCGGTCGACATCGTCTACTACCTGCTGTTCACGATCCTGTTCCTGTGGCTGGCCGTGCTGCAGCTGGACAGCGAGCGCAACTGATGGCGCTCATGAAGACACTCGCAAGCCGGCGTTTCCAGCGCCGCCTGAACACCGTGCTGATTGTGATCGTGGTGCTGCTCGCGGCGATGGTGTCGACGCGCTACAAGATCGAGGCGGACTGGACCTACGGCAATCGCAACACGCTGACCGAAGGCAGCCGCCGCCAGCTGGCGGCGATGCCGGATGCGATCCGCGTGCTGGTTTTCGACTACCCGAACAGCGAAACCCGCGGCGAAGTGCAGGCGCTGGTGGCGCGCTATCAGCGCGTGAAGAAGAACCTGTCGCTGGAGTTCATCGATCCCGGTGCCGAGCCGATCAAGGCGCGCAGCCACAAGATCAGCCGGGCCGGTGTCGCGGTGCTCGAATATCAGGGCCGCCACGAGACGCTGGAGCAGCTCGGCGAAGCGGAAATCGCCGCCAGCCTGCAACGGCTCGCCGACGCCGGCGAACGCTACGTGCTGTTCCTGCAGGGCCACGGCGAACGCTCGATCACGCCGGGGCCGGGTGCTACCCAGTACGATCTCACTCTGCTCGCCGAAGCGCTAGCCGAGAAAGGTCTGAAAGTGCTGCCGCTGAACCTGCTGACCACGCCGAAGATTCCCGACAACACCTCGGCGCTGGTCATCGCCAGCGCGACTCAAGCCTTGCTCGACGGCGAAATCGCGACGATCCGCGCCTATGTAGAGGCCGGCGGCAATCTGCTGTGGCTGACCGATCCGGACTACCCCGCTGGCCTCGAACCGCTGGCCCAAAGTCTCGGCGTTCACTGGCTCAACGGCACGGTGATCTTCGCCAACTACGCCGCCGTCGGCTCGCCGAGCCCGGCCGTGTTCCTGACCGCCAGCTATCCGCCGAACCCGATCACCGGAACCTCGGCGGGGCAGTTTGCGAAGATCACCTCGTTCCCGCTGGCGCGCGCCCTCGAGTTCGATACGCCTGCGCTTCCGAAGGTGGCCGGCTGGACTTACGCGCCGATCATCGAGACCCAGGCCGACGCCTGGCTGGAGACCGGCAGCATCGACGGCGAGGTCGCCTTCGACAAGGACGTCGACCGCCGTGGCCCGCTGACCATCGGCTTGAGCATGAGCCGCGAACTTCCGGCCGCTGGCGAGCAAGCCAAACGCAATCAGCGCATCGCCTTGTTCGGCGATGGCGATTTCCTGTCCGACCTGATGCTCGAGCGCGATGGCAACAAGGCCCTCGCGGTCGCTCTGCTGCAATGGCTGTCGTCGCGCGATGCCCTGATCGACGTCGATGTGCCGCGCGCACCGGACATCGCCTTGAACCTGCCGCCCTGGGCGTTCTGGCTGGCCGGCGCCGGCTTCACCGCGATCATTCCGCTGTTGCTGCTCGGCTTCGGCATCGGCCGCTGGCTGATCCGCCGTCGCCAGTGACATCCGGAAACCCGCCATGAAAACCGCTACCGTCAATCTGCTGCTGGCGATCACCGCCGTCGGTCTGGCCAGCCTTGTCGTCGTCGACCAGACCAAGCAGGAAGAGAAGTTGTCCGCCGCGATCGCGCCGAAACCGCCGCTGACCGCCATCGACGGCAACGCCGTGCGCCACATCGTTTTGCACAACGCCGGCAGCCCGGACATCCAGCTCGAAAAGACCGCGATCGGCTGGCAGCTGACCGCGCCGGTGCAGCTGCCGGCCGATCTGGTCGAGATCGGCGCCATCACCGAACTGCTCGGCGCCGAAACCCATGGCGACATCGACGGCAGCAAGATCGAGCGCGCCAAACTCGGCCTCGATCCGCCGCACAGCCTCATCGAACTCGACGGCACCGTGCTCGCCATCGGCGACATCGAGCCGCTGAAGCAGAGCCGTTACGTCGAAGTGAATCCCGGCAAGCCGGATGCGCGCATCCGCCTGATCAATGATTTCCCACCCGAGCTGGTCGACGGCGAATTCACCGATCTCGCCAACAAGGCCCTGCTGCCGTTCGAGGCGGATATCGCCCGCATCGAAGTACCGGGGCTCATCGTCTCGAAAAGCCCGGTCGGTCCCGGCTGGACTTCAGCGCCTGCTACGGAAGCCGCGACCTCGCCAGCACTGCAAGCCTTGGTCGACGGCTGGCGCAGCGCACGGGCAATCTCGACCTTGCCGCCGATGGCCGAGAGCAGCGCTGCTGCGAAGACGGATGTTCGCATCACGCTCGCCGATGGCAGCGAGTACCGCTACGCCTTGATCGACAAGGCGGGTGGCCGCTATCTGCAGCGGCTCGATCTGCCCGTGAGTTACCAGCTGGATCCGGGGTTTGCGGAAAGCTTGCTGAAGCTGGTCCCAGCGCCTGCTGCTGCGCCGCGCCCTTAAGCTTCAGCCATGCCCGAACTCCCCGAAGTAGAAACCGTCCGCCGCGGCGTCGAGCCGCATGTCGTCGGCCGTCGCATCACCGAGGTCGTGGTCCGCGAGCCGCGGATGCGTTGGCCGGTGCCGGTGGATTTCGCGGTCTATGCCTGTGGCCAGCGGATCGAGGGCGTCACGCGGCGTGGCAAGTATCTGGTGTTCGCGCTGGAAGGCGGCGACCGGATCATCGTCCACCTCGGCATGACCGGCCGGGTGCTGGTGCTCGACGCGGGTCATCCGCTGAAGAAGCACGATCACGTCGATCTGGTGCTCGATGACGGCCGGCTGCTGCGTTATCACGACCCGCGCCGCTTCGGCGCCGTGCTGTCCTGGCCCAAGGCCGAGATCGGCCACGTGCTGATCGATTCGCTGGGCCCCGAGCCGTTCTCGGAAGCCTTCAGCGGCGACTACCTGTACCAGCGCTCGCGTGGCAAGAAGGTGGCGGTGAAAAGCTTCGTCATGGACGGTCAGGTGGTGGTCGGTGCCGGCAATATCTATGCGGCGGAATCGCTGTTCCGGGCCGGCATCCGGCCGAAGCGTGCCGCCGGCCGTGTCACCCGCGCCGAATACGCGCGCCTGGCCGCCGAGATTCGCTCGGTGCTGAGCGAAGCGATCCTTCAGGGCGGCACCACCTTGCGTGACTTCGCCGGTGCCGATGGCGCCTCGGGCTACTTCCAGCAGGATTTGTACGTCTACGGCCGCGAGGGCCTGGCCTGCCGGAAGTGCGGGACGATCATCAAGGGCTTGCGGCTGGGCAACCGGGCTAGTTGCTGGTGTCCGGGTTGCCAGCGCTGAAGTCGCGACCGGCGGGAGCCACGGCCGCGCCGTGCGCTACTGGTGGACGACCTCGAAAGTCGAGTACACCACCTCTCCGTAGCCGGTCGCAGTCTGCGCGTTGTTTCCAAGATAACTGCCTGCCTTAAAGAACAACTGCGCGCCGTTCCAGCCTGAAGACATGTCGCGGACATCCAGCACGATGTTGTTGACCAGTGTCGTGATCGTTCCATCGATCAGGCGAATTTCATAAGTGAATTTCTCACCGATCCGGATTGGAACCCGCACGGTGGAGTTCTGTGACGCGCCGCCTGCCCGTTTGGTGTTGTAGTTCGACATGACTTCCGTGGTGCCGTTCGGCAGGCGCTGGAAGATCATTTTCATCGGCGGCGAGTTATCGACACTGTGCATTTGCCCGAAAACCAAGAACGTTTTCGACGTCGAACTGATCGCGGTCGGAAGTTGGGACACCACCACTGTTCCCTTCTGGATATGGGTGCCGGCGAGGCCCCAGTTGATGCGATTGTTGCCAGACACCACCTGCTCGCGCATTTCGGTACGTGCATACGAGGAGCTTTCGGTGGTTCCATCGCCGTTCACGGGTGTCCAGAACACTGTTTCCCCTCCTGTGGCGCTATATCCCGACTGTGCCCGCTGGCCGGATGTAGGTTGGTACCAGTAAGTCGACGAGTAGTTGTCGAGAGCGGAAGCTTCGATTTCATCGGCGCCGGCTTTCCCATCCTGGTCGACTGGCAGGGTCAGTTTCCCGTATGCAGACCAACGTATCGCGACAGGTTCAGGAACGACGACCGGTGGGGGCGGCGGCGGATTGGGATCGGTTTCCAGGGTGATGACCCGAAAAATCCTGTTGGGTTGACCCTCGATGCTCAGCGTCTGCGTCACGGCGGCGCTGTAAGAGCTGGAGGCATCGAGGCGAAGCGTGACCTTGTCGCCGTTCGCAATGGTTCCTGGCGCCGAGGTGAAAGCACCGCTATTGATGCGATAGCTCCCGGTGTTCACGGAAATCTTGGACGGAAATATGCGTCCTAGACCGGTACCGGCAACCGCGGCTCGGGTTCCGCTGGTCTGCGTGGATCCAGGCGTCGCATTGGTGATGCACTGGATGTCGGATGCACTACAAGTGGGAGCGGCGGCGCCGACGGGGCGGAAAGCAGCAAGCACGAGCGCGGCTGCGAAATAGATCGCTCTGGTCCCAAACATAGTATCCCCCGATGACAACTTGAAATTAGCGGGCAAACGAGATTGCCCGCCAGTACGTCATGACTAATCCAAGGCATCTATCCCGTTAACGACAGCGATGTCCGGACAGCCAGAATCTGAAACGTAGTGCCTGGGCGATCCTTGCTGCCTTCAAAGGCAGTCTTGCAGCTGGTCGCTGGCGGAAAGCAGTATATGGAAAAATACAACAAGCATCAGGAAAAAAGCCGTGTAAAGCGCTGAAGAGTTCATTTTCACTCGCTTTCCCAGCCTATCTTTCCTGAATATCTCCAAGAACCAGTAAAAGTCTTTCCGAAGAAAAGTAAAATTACAGTGAACAAGTATCTTCATGTATCCAGCAATATTCGTACCTGAATAATGCGTTCTGAGCCTCGCCTGGACAGACATCGAAGAAAATAGTTTAGGTACCTGACCCAAGAAATTGATGTCCAAAGATAACTTCGGACTATTGCGGGCTGGTTAAAAAGGTACTCGAGCGAGAAATTTTATTTTGCTCGGCAATGACAGAGGTCAGATCCGATCTGCTTCACCGGACGCAGATGAACAAGCTTTTGCTCAGCGACAGTTTTGAAAAATCAGGATTCCGCCCGTGAGGGGATTGCTTCGATTGCAGCCGCCGTTCACCTCTCGAACCACTGCGCTGAACGGGGAGGTCATTCGGCTCGATGTTCTTCGCTGTCTGTATTCGCTTGCTTCAGCTGACGAGCATCCGCCATAGCGTCAGCTCGCCGAGAGCGTCTAGTCTTCGTCGCCCTACTTGCCGACGACGCCCATGATGGCGGGCGAGCGGAATGTTCCAGATCATCGAGACAGGAGTTCGAAGTGCCCACCCCGCAACTCGCCGACACGCTCACCCTCCCCTGCGGCGCCGTGCTGCCCAACCGCTTGTGCAAGAGCGCGATGACCGAGGGTGTGGCCGATGCATATCTGCGACCGACTTCTCGCCACGAGGTGCTGTATCGCCAGTGGTCCGAGGGCGGCGCGGGCTTGCTGATCACCGGCAACGTGCAGATCGATCGCCGGGTGCTGGAACGGCCGGGCAACGTCGCGATCGACCCGGCGCGGCCGGATGCCGAGACGATGCAGCGGCTCAAGGCCTGGGCGAAGGCCGGCACTGTCGCCGGCAACCATCTTTGGATGCAGATCAGCCACGCCGGCCGGCAGTCACCGATGTACGTGACGATGGAGCCGCTGGCGCCCAGCGCGGTGCAGTTGAAGCTGCTCGCCAACTACGCGAAGCCGCGGGCAATCACCGAGCCCGAGATCCTCGATTTCATTCAGCGCTATGCGAATGTCGCGGCTACCGCGCGCGAAGCGGGCTTCACCGGCGTGCAGATTCATAGTGCGCACGGCTATCTGTTGTCGTCGTTCCTGTCCGGCGTCACCAATCTGCGGACCGACGCCTGGGGCGGCAGCCTGGAGAACCGCGCGCGGATGTTGCTGGAGACGATCAAGGCGACGCGCAAGGCCGTCGGCGCGGACTTCCCGATCAGCGTCAAGCTGAACTCGGCGGACTTCCAGAAAGGCGGCTTCACCAACGAGGAATGCCTGAAGGTGGTCGACTGGCTGAACGCGGCCGGTATCGATCTGCTCGAAGTCTCCGGCGGCAGCTACGAGCAGCCGCGTCTGCTCGGCTACGAGGGCAAGGCCAGGGACGTGGCCGGTTATCGCGCGCCGGATCAGGCCGAAGCGCAGCCGCAGCTCCCGAAACAGCTGGACAGCACGCGCAAGCGCGAGGCCTATTTCCTCGAATATGCGGCGGCCATCCGCAAGGTCGCGACCATGCCGATGCTGGTCACCGGCGGTTTCCGCACCCGCGCCGGCATGGACGAAGCGCTGGCCAGCGGCGACTGTGATCTGATCGGCCTCGGCCGGCCGCTGTGTGGCGAGCCGGATCTGCCGAAGCGCTTGCTGAGCGGCGCGATCAGCGAACTGCCGCGCTACGAGAAGCGCATGCAGCTTGGCCCCGGCATCTTCGCGCCGACCACCAAGGTGCATCTGCTGCGCTTGATCAACGTGTTCGGCCAGCAGGGCTGGTACTACCTGCAGGTGATGCGCCTGGCCGATGGCCTGAAGCCGAATTTCAAGCTCGGCGTGTTCGGCGCATTTGTCGGTTACCTGTTCGACGAGTACAAGAAAGCCTGGCGCATGCATAGCGCCCGGCGTGCTACGGCGAAATCCGCCTGACCGCGTTCAAGCCAGGAGATCAGCGATGAGCAAGACCAGCGACGCAGCAGCAGCCAATCCACCCACCGCGAGCTTCCGCGAGTTCTATCCGTTCTATCTCGGCGAGCACGCGAACCGCACCTGCCGGCGCCTTCATTTCATCGGCACCAGCCTGGTGATCGCAACGGCCGTCTACGCGCTGCTCACCGGCCGCTACACCGCGTTGTGGTTCATGCCGCTGTTCGGCTACGGCTTCGCCTGGGTCGCCCATTTCTTCGTCGAGAAGAACCGCCCGGCGACCTTCAAGGCACCGTTCTACAGCCTCGCCGGCGATTTCGTGATGTTCAAGGACATGCTCACCGGGCGCATTCCGTTCTGAACTGGCACGGACGCGGGGCGTAGAATTCGCCCCGCGCGAGGCGCGCAGTTCGTTCGGGTGGTCTCATGTCGCAGCATTTCGATGTCATCGTCATTGGCGGCGGCCACGCCGGCACCGAAGCCGCGCTCGCGTCGGCGCGCAGCGGTGCCCGCACCTTGCTGGTCACCCAGAACATCGAGACGCTCGGGCAGATGTCCTGCAACCCGGCGATCGGCGGCATCGGCAAGGGCCATCTGGTCCGCGAGATCGATGCCCTTGGTGGTGCGATGGCGCATGCAGCCGATCGCGCCGGCATCCAGTTCCGTATCCTCAATGCGTCGAAAGGGCCGGCGGTGCGCGCGACTCGCGCCCAGGCCGATCGCATGCTCTATCGCGCTGCTGTGCGCGAGCTGCTCGAAAATCAGCCGAACCTGTCGCTGTTCCAGCAGGAAGTCGATGACCTGATCGTTGAAGGCGAAGCAGTGCGTGGTGTCGTCACCCGCGCCGGCCTGCGCTTCACCGCACGCGCCGTGGTGCTGACCGTCGGTACTTTCCTCGCCGGCAAGATTCACGTCGGCATGGTCAATCACCAGGGTGGCCGGGCTGGCGATGCGCCGAGCAATGCGCTGGCTGCGCGTCTGCGCGAACTGCCGCTGCGCGTGGGCCGCCTCAAGACCGGAACGCCGCCGCGCATCGATGGCCGCACGATCAACTACGACGGCCTGATCGAGCAGCCAGGCGACACGCCGACGCCGGTGTTCTCGTTCCTCGGATCGGTCGCCGAACATCCGCGTCAGGTGTCTTGCTGGATGACCCACACCAACGAGCGCACGCACGAGATCATCCGCAGCGGCTTCGATCGCAGCCCGATGTTCACCGGCATCATCGAAGGCACCGGGCCGCGCTATTGCCCGAGTGTCGAGGACAAGGTCAATCGCTTCGCCTCGAAGACTTCGCATCAGGTGTTCATCGAACCGGAAGGTCTGAACACCCATGAGGTCTATCCGAACGGCATCTCCACGAGCTTGCCGTACGACATCCAGGAAGCGCTGGTGCATTCGATCAAGGGCTTCGAGCGCGCCCACATCACCCGGCCGGGTTATGCGATCGAGTACGACTACTTCGATCCGCGCGATCTGCAGATGAGCCTGGAAACCAAGGTCATCGCCGGCCTGTTCTTCGCCGGCCAGATCAATGGCACCACCGGTTACGAGGAAGCGGCGGCGCAGGGTCTGCTGGCCGGCATCAATGCCGCCCGCAAGTCACGCGATGAAGCGCCGTGGTGCCCGGCGCGGCATGAGGCTTATATCGGCGTGCTCGTCGACGATCTGATCACGCGCGGCACGGCCGAGCCGTATCGCATGTTCACCTCGCGCGCCGAGCATCGCCTGCTGCTGCGTGAGGACAACGCCGATCTGCGGCTGACGCCGGTAGGCCGCGAGATGAATCTGGTCGACGATGCGCGCTGGGAAGCGTTCAGGGCTAAGCGCGATGCGATCGATGTCGAAAGCGCGCGGCTGTCAGCGCACTGGCTGAAGCCCACACAGCTCGGCACGCCGGCGATGGTCGAGGCCTTTGGTCCGGCGTCGGCCGACAACGGTGCCTCGGCACTCGATCTGCTGCGCCGGCCGGAAGCCAATATCGCTGCGCTGAAGCGTTTCGGATTGATGAGCGAAGACATCGACGACGCAGTGGCCGAGCAGGTCGAAATCCGCGTCAAGTACGCCGGCTACATCGAGCGCCAGCAGGTCGAGATCGCGCGCGCCGTGCGTTATGACGATGCGCCGATGCCAGTCGATCTCGATTACGCGGCGGTCAGCGGTCTTTCCAACGAAGTGCGCCAGAAGCTGGCGGCGCATCGGCCGCAGACCGTCGCGCAGGCCAGTCGCATTTCCGGCGTCACGCCGGCGGCCGTGTCACTGCTGCTGGTGCATCTGAAGAAGCTTGGCCTGCTCAGGCGCACAGCCTGAGCTCAGCTCCTCAATCAGCAAAGGTGGCTGATCGCGCGCAGCACGTCCGAGCGCGAAATCTGGCCGACCAGCTGGCCGTTCTCGATCACCGGATAGCGACGGAACGGCGCGGTGGTGAACATCGTCGCCAGTTGCGTGAGATTGGTTTCCGGATCGACGGTCACCGGTTTCTCGCTCATGTACTGGGCGACCGGCCCGGCGATGCAGGTGTCCTGTGCGGCGGTCAGCGCCACTTCGAGGCAGTCGCGCTGCGACAGGATGCCGACCAGGTTGCCTTTGGCATCGACGACCGGCGCACCGGAGATGCCCTTCTCGACCAGCGTGTGTACGGCGTGCATCACTTCCATGTCCGGCCGGAAGGTGACGAGCTTGGTCGTCATGTAATCGCGGACCTTGACCGAATCAAGCGTTGCCATTCTAGTTTTCTCCCCTGCACCTGCGGCGACAGTAGCGCGGGGGTGCAGCGGAAACAACCGGGATCACTCGATCTGAGGTAGGGGGCGAGCCCGCTTTCCCGTCATAGCGCGCCGTCGAACAATCCTGACGGCGGCGGTTCGATGCCCGCCTTCGGCAGCACCGCATGCAGGGCCGCACCGTGCTCGCGCAGGTAGGCGCGCCAGTGCACGTGATCGTCCATCTGCTTTTCGACCAGCCGCCAGAAGCGCGGCGAGTGATCGAGATGGCGGCGATGGCAAAGCTCGTGGATGACCACATAGCGCAGCGCTTCGCGTGGCGCCATCACCAGCCGCCAGTTCAGGCTGATCAGCCCATCTGGCGTGCAGCTGCCCCACAGCGATTTCTGATCGGCGATGCGCGGGCCGATGAAGCTCACGCCGAGCCGCTGCGATTCGCTTTCGAGCAGGCTGCGGGCATCGTTGCGGGCCAGCTTGCTGAGCGCTGCGCGCAGCGTCTGCGCCAGCAGTTCGGTACGGACGCTGTCGGCGGTCGAGCAGAACACGCTGACTTCATGATCGAAGCGGACCAGCGGCCGCGCGATGCGCGACAGCACGATGCGCAGCGGCAGTTGTTGACCGCGCAGCGGAATGGTGTCGCTGCCATCCCAGCGCAGCGGCGGATGCGTCGGCACTCGAGCGGCACGCGATTTCAGTTCCACGAGCTTGATGCGGATCCATTCCTCACGGCTCTTCAGGAAGGCGTGCGCCGTGCCCCGCGGCACGCGCTTCGGAATCACCAGCAGCACGTTGCCATCGGGCCGGACTTCAATGCGGATGTTGCGGGCCCGCGCGCTGACGCGTTCGGTCAGCTGCAGCGGCGCAAAGGGTCCGAGCAGATCGGCCATCAGTGCAGCCGGAGCACGCGATCAGCGCGAGCCGAAGCTTCGCGGGTCACGGCAAGGTTCATCGAGAGGGAAGCAATCATGAGGCGCAAGGCTGCAACAGTTGGGGAATTGTATTCGTGCTACGCGTCAAACGTGCCAATGGACGCTACGAACGGTGCAGCGCGGCCGCTTCAGCCTTCGCGATAGCCGATGCGGGCGAGCAGACCATCGAGTTCGTCAAGGTCATGAAACTTCACGCGCAACTCGCCGCTGCCGGCACTGCCCGGCTTGAACGCGGCGGTGTAGCCGAGATGATCGGACAGCTTGCCGGCAAGCTTCTGCCAGTCGTCCGGCTTGGTCGAGGCGGCAAGCACGCGTGCGCCGATGGCCAGCCGTCGTTCGAGCGCCCGCACGCTGAGCCGCTCGCGCACGCAGGCTTCGGCCCAGCGCAGTTGCGATTGGGTCTGCAGGCCGGCCAGCACCTTGGCGTGACCGAGGCTCAATGAGCCTTCGTCGAGCATCGTCTGCACCGCCGGTGCCAGTGCCAGCAGACGCAGGAAATTGGTGACGTAAGCGCGGGACTTGCCGATGCGGGTGCCGATCGCTTCGTGAGTCAAGGTGTGCGCCTCGCCAAGCTTGCGCAGGCCATCGGCGGTTTCCATCGGCGACAGCGATTCGCGCTGCAGGTTTTCGATCAGCCCGAGCACGCGGGCTTCGGCTTCGTCGAGATCGTCGCGGATCAGCGCCGGTACTTCGTGGAGGCCGGCCAGTTGCGCAGCACGCCAGCGACGTTCGCCGGCCAGCAGCTCGTACTCGCGGCGCGGACCATGGCCGAGCGAGCGCAGCACCAGCGGCTGGATGATGCCGGACTCGCGGATCGACTCGGCCAGCTCGCGCAGCGCGTCGGCCGCAAAACGGCGCCGGGCCTGGGTGGTGCCCGGACGGATCAGGTCCAGCGGAATGCGGCGGATGGTTTCGCCCGGTACGGTCAAGGGGTGGCTTGATCCCTGTGGGATAATCCCGATATTGAACCATCAAAGCGCGCGGCCATGCGGTCAGCGCGGGTCGCCATCCGAACATCGGTCTTCGAGTCGCTGCAATCTGCGCGCCGGACCTGTCCCGAATCATTTTTCATTCAATTAGGAACGTCCGTGGAAGAGCACTACAAGGCGATCATCGAAGCCGTTGGCGAAGACCCGAATCGCGAAGGCCTGTTGCGCACGCCCCAGCGTGCCGCGAAAGCGATGGAATTCCTGACCCAGGGCTACAAGCAGGATCTGAAGGAACTGGTCAACGATGCGGTGTTCACCACCTCGAACAACGAGATGGTGATCGTCCGCGACATCGAGTTGTATTCGATGTGCGAGCACCATCTGCTGCCCTTCCTCGGGCGGGCTCATATTGCCTATCTGCCGAACGGCAAGGTCATCGGCCTGTCCAAGATTCCGCGCATCGTCGACATGTTTGCGCGCCGCCTGCAGATTCAGGAGAAGCTGACCCAGCAGATCGGCAACTGCGTGCAGGAAGTGACGGATGCCAAGGGCGTGGCCGTTGTCGTGGAAGCGAAACATCTGTGCGCGATGATGCGCGGCGTCGAAAAGCAGAACTCGTCGATGACCACATCGATGATGCTCGGCCGCTTTCGGGACGATCCGCGCACCCGCCAGGAGTTCCTGACCCTGATCCGCGGCTGAATCCGATCGGAGGTCAGGCACCGTATCGATTGTTACGGGCCGGCGTCACGTTCGTATAATCGCCGTAGTTCCAATCCGGCGTAGCGATCATATCGATTGCCGCGCCCTGTATTTCCGGAGTCAGAGCCATGGGCAGCGCAGCGCCTCGTCACACGTTCGGCACGCCGGACCAGATCGCCGTCATGGTCGATCTCCAAGCCTTTGTCGAGCGGCAGACCGCCGAGCATCTCGAACGCCGCAAGCTGTGGTTCCCGAACGAATTGCTGTCTGCGGACGCGCATGACGTCGAAGCCGCCGATGCCGATATCGCCGAAGTGCGCGAAGCCGCGCGCGGCCTGCCGGACACCATCCGTGTCGCGTTGGCCCTGAACCTGCTGACCGAGGAAGGCCTGCCGCACTTCCATCGCCTGATCGCCACGCATCTCGGCAACGAATCGCCGTGGAGCACCTGGAACAACATGTGGACGGCCGAGGAAGACCGCCACGGTTGCGCGATGCGCGACTACTGCCGCGACGCCCGCATCTTCAACATGGGCGCGCTGGAGAAGATGCAGTACCACTACATCGAAGCCGGCTTCAATCCGGACTGGCAGCAGGACCCGTATCGCCTGCTCGCCTACACCTCGATGCAGGAGAAGGCGACCCAGGTTGCCCATGCCAACACCGGCCGCACCTGCGGCAAGTACGAGCCGCGCATCCAGCGCATCCTCGCCCACATCGCCGGCGATGAGTCGCGCCACTACGCGTTCTACCGCGCCTGCTTCGGCGGCATCCTGGAGCGCGATCCGAACAACGCGCTGTACTCGCTGCTCAAGGTGATGCCGGCGCTGGCGATGCCCGGCCACAACATGCCGGGCTACGACCACATGTCCGATGTCGTCCGCCGTGCCGAGATCTACGGCCCGCGCAACTATCAGGCGATCGTCGAGGAACTGCTCGAGCACTGGCAGATCGGCGCGATGACCGGTCTGTCACCCAGCGGCCGCGAGTACCAGGACAAGCTGATGAAGATTCCGGCTCGTCTGGCGCGGATGGCCGATTACCTGGACGGCAAGGCTGTCGGCACCCGGGACTTCAGCTTCGATTTCATCTACAAGCGCGTGATCACGATCTAGTCTTCGTCGTGCGGCGCTGCTTCAGCGCCGCACGACGAAGCCGGCGTCGTCCGCCACCGGCGCATCGACGGCGCGCCATTCCAGCGTTTCGACCTGGGCCGTCGGCGGTCCGCGGCGCAGCCAGTCGCGCAGGCTCATCACCGCGTCGAAACTGGCGCCGGCAACCAGCCCTTCCACCGAACCGTCCGGGCAGTTGCGCACCCAGCCGAGCAGGCCCAGCGCCTGGGCCTTGCGCCGGGTCGCGACCCGGAAGCCCACGCCCTGGACCCGGCCGGTGACGACGAAGCGGTAAGATTCCTGCATGTCGGCAATTCGTTTTTCGTGAGCGCCAGAGGGAGTCAATCATGGCCTTGGCAATCATAGATCGCCTGCGTCGAGGGCTGGGGCAAGGCTTCGATGCCATCGCCGGCCGGGCGATGGATCTGGCTGGCCGTGAATCGTTTTCCTTGTCCGCCGAACTGCCGGGACTCACCGCCGATGCGCCGCTGCTGCGCCTGAAGCTGGAAATGCTCAGCGAGGAACTGGGCGATGGCGGCCGCTTCCGGCTGCGCGCGCATCTGCAGGCGCATCTGGCCAGCGCGCTGACGCCGCTGCCATCCCCGGGCAAGGCTCGCGACGCGCTCTCCGGCCCGGACACGCAAAGCCTGCCCGCCGCTGGTGTCGGCCGCCTGCTGCGGATGACGCTCAAAGTGCCGGCGATTCGCCGCGTGGCGGCGCCGTTGATCCGTCATGACGTCAATACCTGGGTCGATGTTCGCGCCTCGACCGCCGATCTCGTCGACGGTGCTCGCGCGCTGCTGCCGGAAAGCGAGCAGCTGAAAGCACTCGGCATCGATACCACGGTGGTCGGCGACGGTCCGCTGGCGCAGACCTGGGCCGGCTCCACCGGTGGCCTGACGCCGGGTTTCGCCCAGGTTTCGCTGATCCAGATCGACAAGCGCCATCTGCCGAAAGCCGTCAGTGCGCTGCTTGGTGATCAGCCGTTCCAGCTGGTGGCCGCGGTGGTCAACGTGGCCGAGGAAAAGCGGCGCTAGCGCAGGAGGTTTACAGATGAACTTCGGCAAGCCGGTGCCGATACTCCGCATCTTCGATGAGACCAAGGCGAGAGAGTTCTACGTCGACTTCCTGGGTTTCGGGATTGATTGGGAGTATCGCTTCGAACCTGATCTGCCGCTCTACCTGCAGGTATCGAAAGGCGATTGCCTGCTTCATCTGTCCGAGCATCACGGCGATTGCAGCCCGGGTGCGGCGATGCGGATTCCGGTCGACGATCTCGGTGCTTTCCATCGCGAGCTGCTGGCAAAGCGCTACCCCTATGCGCGGCCCGGCATCGAGCCGATGCCCTGGGGCCGGGACTTGTCGGTAAGCGATCCCTTCGGTAATCGCCTGACCTTCACCGGGGACTGAGGCACCCGGCGGGCTCTCGCGGCCAACAAAAAAGCGGGAACCTTTCGGTCCCCGCCTCAAACCCTCCCCCCAAAAATGATCCGGCGAGCCGCGGTGGCCGGAAACCTCGAACCTTTTGCTGCAGCAGAAGGCTTGATGGAGCGGAGACTAGCCTCATTTTTTACGGCCGCCTAGACCCGCAGTGCAACATGCAGCAAAGCCCGGCGGGCTGGCGTTCGCGGTAATGCCGGCTTGTCACGCTGCTCGCGTACCATCGCGACCGGTCAGGCCTGCCCGGCTCCGAACAGCGCGGCGTCTTTCCCTCATTCCCTCCGAAGGATCGAATCTCCCCCGTGCCTGCCCAGCGTTTCCGTGAAGTGTGGTCGCTGGCGCTGCCGATTCTCGGCGCGATGCTGTCCCAGGTACTGCTGAATCTGGTCGATCTGGCGATGGTCGGCCATCTGGGCGCCAATGCGCTGGCTGGCGTCGGCGCCGCCAGCTTCCTGCATTTCACTGCGTTCTCGGCGATCACCGGCCTGTCGTCCGCCGTGCAGGCGATGGCGGCGCGGCGCTACGGCGAAGGCCGGCTCGATGAAACCGCGCTGTCGCTCAATGGCGGGCTGCTGCTGTCGATCGCCATCGGCCTGCCGCTGTCGCTGGTGCTGATCGCTGCTGCCCCCTGGCTGTTCTCGACGCTCTACACAGACCCGGCAGTCGGCGCCGAGGGCACGGTTTACCTGCAGTTCCGGCTGGCGGCGATCGTCGCCGTCGGCATCAACTTCTCGTTCCGTGGCTACTGGAGCGCGATCCGCCGTGCGCGGCTTTATCTTTACGTGCTCGGCGGCATGAGCGCGCTGAACATCCTGCTCGACTGGCTGCTGATCTTCGGCAAGCTGGGCCTGCCGGAAATGGGCACCCGCGGCGCCGGGCTGGCGAACCTGATCAGCACACTCGCCGGTGCCGGCGCCTACCTCTTGCTGGCCTGGCGCGAAGCCCGGCCGGCCGGCTTCATGCGCCGCCTGCCGTCGATGACGCAACTCGGTGATCTGCTGCGAATCGGCCTGCCGTCCTGCGTGCAGAACCTGCTGTTCGCCGGCGGCTTTTCGGTGCTGCTGTGGATCATCGGCCAGATCGGCACGGCGGAACTGGCGGTCACCAACGTGCTGATCAACATCACCCTGGCGGCCGTGTTGCCGGGCATCGCCTTCGGGCTGGCGGCTGCGGCGTTGACCGGCTCCGCACTGGGCCGTGGCGATATCGACGACGCCTACGCCTGGGCCTGGGACGTGTTCCGAGCAACCTGGTGGGTGTTCGCAGCGCTCGCGGTGCCGATGCTGTTCGCGACGGACGCCGTCCTGCGCGTGTTCTTCGCCGATCCGGCCACAGCCGATGTGCTGGTCGATGTCGGCCGGCTGCCGCTGCGCCTGATCGGCCTCGCCGTCACGCTCGATGGCCTCGGCTTCATCCTCATGAATGCGCTGCTCGGTGTCGGCGCCAGCGGCGCGGTGGCGCTGGTCGCTGTCGGCCTGCAATGGGGTTTCTTTCTGCCCGGCAGCTATGCCGCGGTGACCTTGCTCGGCAGCGGCCTGCCGGGGATCTGGATCCTGATGACCGGCTACCGCGCTTTCCAGACCGGCATCTTCGCCTGGCTCTGGAAACAGAAACGCTGGGCAAAAATAAGGGTCTGAGCTGCCCCGTTGCCGGGACAGCTCAGACCCTGGGTACTTCCGTTGAGGCTTAGTTCGGAACCAGGTCGTTGCCGACCACGCGAACCTTCGAGCCCACTGCCAGACCGCCCATGCGCGGCAAGGTCACCGTACGCGTACCGCCGGCATCCATCGACACCGTGACGTGGTGAACCCATTCGGCTCGTGCCGATTTCTCGACTTCACGGCCGGCGAAACCGCCGATCACCGCACCGCCGATGGTCGCCAGAATCTTGCCGGACTTCTTGCCGAACTGGGAACCAGCCACACCACCGGCAGCGGCGCCGCCGAGGGTGCCGAGTGCCGAGGCTTCGCCCCTGACGCGCTCATCGGCAACCGACGAAATCACGCCGCAATCACCGCAAACCGGCGGCGGAGCCGGGGCTGCCGCAACAGGCTCCGGAGCCGGGGCAGGACGCGGTTTCGGCTTCGGCCTCGGAGCCGGCGCTTCTTCGACTGCGGCCGGTGCTGCGGCTGGCGGCGCGGCGGCGGCCGCTTCAGTCGGCGCAGCAGCGGGATCGGCCGGCGGCTGTGGAGCAGGGCCGCAAGCGGTCAGGATGGCAAGCGCCAGCACCAGCAATGATTTCTTGTACATCGGGGTCTCCCTCAACAGGTTGCAAAGTTTCTGCAGGTTAGCACCGCAAGCTGAACGAGAACTGACCTGTCGATTAGCCTTATCGACCGGCGGCGACGCAGATGGTTCGGCGACGGTAATCCGGAGTGAGGCAAGCTTGTGCCGGGAATTCGATCGAACTCCGTCCAGTCACGACACCATCACCGACCCCAATGCCCGCCGCCGCGCTCAGCCACTGGCGAGATTTCCGCAACATCGTGCTGTTCACCGGCGCCGGCCTGTCGGCGGAATGCGGCGTGCCGACCTATCGCGGTGCCGGCGGCATCTGGCGCGAATACAACTATCAGGACTACGCCTGCCAGCGTGCCTTCGACCGTGACCCGGTGCAGGTGCTGGACTTCCACGAACTGCGTCGCACCAAGGTGCTGAGCTGCGCGCCACACGCCGGCCACGCGCACATCCGCGCGATGCAGGCCGAGCATCCGGGCATCCACGTCATCACCCAGAACATCGATGGTCTGCTGCAACGCGCCGGTGTCGTCGTCGTCGCCGAATTGCACGGCAGCCTGTGGCGCCTGCGCTGCCCGGTGCATGGCATTCGCGACGATCTGGCGGTGGGTGCCTACGCCCATCGGCATTGCCCGGATTGCCCACCTGATCGCGCACCCTGGCTACGGCCAGACATCACCTGGTTCGAAGATGCCGTGAACGAAGCCGTATTCGAGCATGCGGCGATGCTGGTTGACGATGCCGAGCTGTTCGTCGGCATCGGCACCTCCGGTGCGGTCTGGCCGGCGGCGGGTTTCGCCGAACGCGCCCGCCAGCGTGGCGCGCGGATGGTCGAGATCAATCCAGAGAATAACGAAGCATCGGCGCTGTATGGCCAGCACATCCGCTTGCCAGCCTCGACGGCCTTGCCGGAGGCGTTTCCGATCGGCGGCTGAGCGCTGTAACAGCGATGCTCGATCTGTTCAGTCCCTATCCGGCGCGCCCAGCGGGAAATACGCACGGAACGGCCGTGCTTCGTCCACGGCCCGCGCCATCGAAGGCCGGGCCAGCAAGCGCTTGCGATAAGCGCGCAGATGGGCGAACGATTCGTCGATCGGCCGCACCCAATCGGCATAGAACAACGCCGGTGCCGCCGCGCAATCGGCGAGCGTGAACGCATCACCGGCCGCCCATTCGCGATCCGCCATCACGCCGTCGAGCCAGCCATAGCTGAGGCCGAGCATCGCCTGCGCGTCTTCGACACCTTGCCGATCACGGTTCTCCGGCGCCCGGATGCTGTCGAACACCACCTTCTGCAGCGGCGTCTGAACGTAGTTGTCGAAGAAGCGATCCATCAGCCGCACTTCCAGCGCTGCCTTGGGATCATCGGGAATCAAGTGCAGCGGGCCAGGATGATGCAGCCCCAGATGCTCGATGATGATGCTGGCCTCCAGCACCGTGCGGTCGCCATCAACCAATACCGGAAACCGCTTCAGCGGCCACAGCGCCGCCAGTTCGGCATCCACCGCCTGCTCGCCGAGCAGGCGCAACTCGAACGCTGTGTCGTTCTCGTACAGCGCGACCAGCACCTTCTGGCAGTACGACGAGAAGGGGTGCGCGTAGAGCTTGGGTTTCATGTCGCTTCTCCAGTGCAGGCTCCAGAATGGGAGCACATTGAACGCCGAGCCGGGCGAGGGGCGATATGCAATCGAGACAACGACCGCAGGCCATGCCCGCCAGCAGATGGCTGCGGAAATACTACTTCTCCTCGGTCAGCGCGTTTGTCCTCGCGCTATCGCTCTGGGGCTTCTCCGACAACCTCATCTGGAACGTCGGACAAGCCAGCAATCACGATCCGAAATTCATCATCCATGGGCTGTTCTGCCTCGCCTGGGTGCTGATGCTGTTCGTGCAGGCCAGCCTCGTGCGTGCAGGCAATGTCCGGCTGCATCGCACGCTTGGCATCGTCGGATTGATCGCCGCCCTGGGCGTGACGCTCAGTACCATCCACATCTTCGTGGTGGTCTGGAAAGGCTGGGACGCGATGGCGTTCTATCTGAAAGCCAACCGGCTGCTCTTGCCCAGCTATTCGCTGCTGGTGCTGCTGGGATATCTCAACCGTAAGCGGCCGGACTGGCACAGGCGCTTCGTCTACATCGCAACGCTGTTCATGCTCGAGCCGGTCCTGTCGCGGGCCTTCGATCCTTTGGAGCCCTTGCTGACCGGTCTCTCCGAAAGCCAGATCGACTTTTACTGGTGGATATTCTTCGTACTGGTCTGGAGCAGTCTTTTCCTGTCGCTGTTCGCTTACGACTGGTTTGTCGAACGTCGCATTCACCCGGTTACAGCAGGCGGATTTGCCTGGTTCTGTGCCATCTGGGCGGTCGTGCTGCTCGTGTGAGCCGTTCGATTTCTTGCACGCGCTGCCGCTGTCGAAAGTCGAGGTAGCCTGTCGCCATGGACTCCCTGATCGCCGCTGCGGCGCGTGCCCTGGTTACCGGCGATCCGCTCGGTGCATTGAAGCGCGTCGCCCTTCGAGAAGATCCGCCGGCGCTCGCACTGCGGGGTATCGCCATGGCCCAGCTCGGCGAACATGCACGCGCTCGCGATCTGTTGCGCCGAGCTGCCCGTGGCTTCGGCGCGCACGAAGAGCGGGCCCGCGCCCGTTGTGTCGTCGCCGAAGCCGAAGTGGCCCTGGCGATGCGCGATCTTCGCGGCTCGCCGCGCACGCTGGCCGTCGCGGCGCTGACACTGGAGGCACGCGCCGATCGCGCCAATGCCTTGCACGCCCGCCTGATCGGTGCGCGTCGTCTGCTGCTGCTGGGTCATGTCGATGAGGCTGCCACCGCGCTGAGCAGCCTCGATACGCAAGGCGCGCCGCCGTCGCTGCTGGCGGTGGCCGAACTGGCCGCTGCCGAAGTGGCGCTGCGCTTGCTGAACACGGCGGTGGCGCGCGCCGCGTTCGCTCGTGCACGGGAGGCCGCCGAGCACGCGCGAGTGCCGTCGCTGCTGGCCGAAGTGGCTGAAGCGCGCGCCGCGCTCGATCGTCCCGCGGCCCGTTCGATCCAGGCCGGCCAGGAGAAGCTGCTGCGGCTCGATGAAGTGGAAGCGCTGCATGCTTCGGGTGCGCTGGTGATCGACGGCTGCCGCCGCGGCTTGCGGGTTGGTAGCAACTGGCTTCCGCTGGCGCGGCGGCCGCTGCTGTTCGCATTGGCACGCGCTCTGGCAGAAGCCTGGCCTGGCGATGTCGATCGCAATCTGCTGATCACACGTGCTTTCAGTACTCGTCATCTCGACGAAACGCACAGGGCCCGGCTGCGGGTCGAGATCGGCCGTCTGCGCGCCATCGCGGCACCGCTGGCGCGCATCGAGGCCAGTGCGCGCGGCTTCGCACTCAGGCCGCTGGGCAATCACGCCGTCGTTGTCCTGCTGCCACCGATCGAAGGCGATCAGGCCTCGTTGCTGGCCTTGCTGGCCGACGGCATGGCCTGGTCGACCTCGGCGCTCGCGCTGGCACTCGGCGACAGTCAGCGCACGGTGCAGCGGGCGCTCGTCGAGCTTGAGGCCGAAGGGCGCGTGCGCTCGATCGGCCTCGCACGATCGCAACGCTGGCTATCGCCACCGCTGACAGGATTCACGACGAACTTGTTACTCCCTGCTGCGCTGGCGCTAGCCTAGATTGGCCTTGCCGCGCTGCTCAGCAGCGCATCAACCAGGAGCAAAGACCATGAACCAGAGCAAAGCAGAACGGATTGGCAAGACCCCGGCAGCAGCACGCGTGCGTGCGGCGGAAATCGTTCGCGAGTACGGCCCGTTCGCCGGCATCGGCGCCATTCACGGCGTCAGCCACGACGGCAAGCGTGTCTGGGCCGCCACCGGATCGAAGCTGCTCGCGTTCGATCCGGAGAGCGGCCGGATCGCCCGCACGCTCGATCGCAGCGGCGACGCCGGCACCGCCTTCGACGGCACTCACCTTTATCAGATCGCTGAAGCACGGATCGACAAGATCGACCCTGCCACCGGCGACATCGTGGCGTCGATCCCGGCACCCGGCCACGGCGCCGACTCGGGCATGGCCTGGGCCGAGGGCAGCCTGTGGGTCGGGCAGTACCGCGAGCGCAAGATCCACCAGATCGATCCCGAAACCGGCGCGGTACTGCGCACCATCGAATCGAACCGCTTCGTCACCGGCGTCACCTGGGTCGACGGCGAGCTCTGGCACGGCACCTGGGAAGGCGACGCAAGCGATATCCGCCGCATCAACCCGGAAAGCGGCACCGTGCTCGAGCGGCTGGAAATGCCGCCGGGCGTTGGCGTCAGCGGCATGGAGTCCGACGGCGCCGCGCTTTTCTACTGCGGTGGCGGGCCGAGCGGCAAGGTCCGCGCCGTGCGCCGTCCAAGCGGAGAATGACCATGAGCCTTCCGATCACTGACCACCGGACGGCAACGCGCGAAGACTGGCTGGCGGCGCGAATGGAGCTGCTCGACGCCGAAAAGGAGCTGAGCCGTCTGAGCGACCAAGTCGCCCGCAAGCGCCGTGCACTGCCGTGGCTGCGTGTCGACAAGGCCTACGTCTTCGACACGCAGCACGGACCGCGCACGCTGGCCGAGCTGTTCGACGGCCGCAGTCAGCTGCTGGTGCAGCACTTCATGCTCGGCCCGGGCTGGCCGCAGGGTTGCCCGAGCTGCTCGTTCATGGCCGATCACAGCGACGGCATGAACCCGCATCTGGCCAATCGCGACGTCACCCTGCTGGCGGTCTCGCGTGCGCCGCTGGCGGAGATCCAGCGCTTTCGCGACCGCATGGGCTGGCAGTTCCCGTGGGTTTCCTCGCAGGGCAACGACTTCAACTACGACTTCCGCGTCAGCTTCACGCCGGAAGACAAGGCCGGAGGGCAGCCCGTCTACAACTTCGACACGCAGGCCTTCCAGGGCGAGGAAGCGCCGGGCATCAGCGTCTTCTACAAGGACGATGCCGGCGACATCTTCCGCACCTATTCGACCTACGGCCGCGGTGTCGAAGTGATGATGGGCACCTACGCCCTTCTGGACCTCGTGCCCAAGGGCCGTGACGAACGCGAAGTGCCCTACAAGATGGAGTGGGTGCGCCATCACGATCGCTACCCGCAGCGACCGTCCGGCCCGGCGATGTCGGCCAGTGCATGTTGCGCGGCTCGCGGATGAGCCTGTCTGCGGCCGTGCCCTGATTGGTACGGCAGCGGACAGAAGCCATCGCCAATGGCCGGCACAGTGCACACTGCAGAAGAATTTTGCGTAGGCGGACCTAGCGTGCCGCCAGGGCGCAAGCAAGATAGCCAGACAGCCATTCGCCAGAGCCGACCATGCCAGACCCCGCAACTCCTCCCGAGGCCGGCAAGCCGCGCCGCAATCCGCTGCCGGCACTGGCCGCCATCGCGGCGATCGTCGCAGCGATGGCGCTGGCCTTCGCCTGGGTCGGCGGCTGGCTGACGCCAGCGAAGCTGACGCCGGCGCGCTTCGTCGATGTCATCGAGAAAGCCAATGGCGAGGTCAGCGCGGGTTATCGCCGCGCGCATGCCAAGGGCCTGTGCGTGGCCGGCAGCTTCGAGAGCAATGGCGCCGGAGTGGCCCTATCGAAGGCGCGGGTGTTCGCGGCGGGCAAGCTGCCGGTACTCGGGCGGATGTCGATCGGCGGCGGCTCGCCGCATGCGGCGGACAGCGGTGGTCGCGTTCGCAGCCTGTCCTTGCAGCTGATTGCCGATGACGGCCAGGAATGGCGCACGGCGATGAACAGCTTTCCGGTGTTCATGGTCGCCACCGCGCAAGGCTTCTACGACTTGAACGTGGCCTCGACAGCCGATCCCGCGACCGGCAAGCCGGACCCGGCGAAGATGGCCGCGTTCGGGCAGGCGCACCCGGAAGCCGCGTCGTTCTTCGAATGGGCCAAGACCGCGCCGTGGTCGACCAGCCTGGCCAGCACCACCTATAACGGTGTCAATGCGTTCCGCTTCGTCGATGCTGCAGGCGGTCACCGTTATGTGCGTTGGTCGATGCGCCCGCAGACGCCGTTCGAAGCGATGGACGCCGAACAGCTCAAGGCCGCAGACCCGAATTTCCTCAGTGCCGATCTCGCCACGCGTCTGGCCGAAGGCCCGCTGCGCTGGGATCTGGTGGTGACCGTTGCCGGCGCTGACGATCCGGTGGCCGATCCGACCAAGGCCTGGCCGGAGGACCGGCAGCAGATCGTCGTCGGCACTCTGGTCGTCGATCGCACCGAACCGCAGATCAACGGCGCCTGCCGCGATATCAATTTCGATCCGCTGGTGCTGCCGGCCGGCATCGAAGCTTCGGACGATCCAATCCTCGCGGCGCGCTCGGCGATCTATTCGGTGTCGTTCAACCGTCGCGAACATGAGATCGGCACCGGCAAGGCGCCGGACGCCACCGGCCAAGCGGGCAACTCGACCGGAGGCAAGCCATGAGCACGTCCAAGCACTTCAATCTGCCGGCGCGCCTGCTGCACTGGCTGATGTCGGCGATGATCCTGACCATGCTGTTCGTCGGCGTCGGCATGGTCGCGTCGATCACCCAGCGGCCGTGGCTGGTCGATCTGCATCGGCCGGTCGGCATCGCGATCCTGCTGCTGGTGATCGTGCGGCTGATCAATCGCCTGCTGTCACCACCACCGCCGTTGCCGGCCGATCTGCCGACCCTGCAGTCGATCGCCGCGAAGCTGTCGCACCTGCTGCTCTACGCGCTGATGTTCGCGATGCCGCTGGTGGGCTGGTCGATGCTGTCAGCCGGCGGCTATCCGATTCCGATGTTCGGCTCGGTGCACCTGCCAGCGATCGTCCCGCACGATCCGGCGCTCTACGCCGTGCTCCGCTGCGCCCACACCTGGCTGGCCTTCCTGCTGTTCGCCACCGTGCTGCTGCATCTCGCCGCCGCGCTGTTCCATGCCTGGGTGCGGCGTGACGGCGTGTTTCAGAGCATGGCTGGCGGCGACTAGAACCTTGTCGCCGTTGTGGCGCTTCAGCGCTCGACGGCGGCCCCCTGTTCCCGCGTATCCAGAAACCGGATATCCGGAAACCGTTCCTTGGTCATCTGCAGGTTGACGTTGCTGCTGGCCAGGTAGACCAGATAGCCGGCGTGGTCGATGGCCAGGCGCAGTTCGTTCTTGTCGCGGAATTCCTTGAGCTTCTTCGGGTCGTCGCAGGACACCCAGCGTGCCGTGGAAACGGTGGCCGCTTCGAAGATCGATTCGACGCTGTACTCGTCGCGCAGCCGGTACTGCACCACTTCGAACTGCAGCACGCCGACGGCGCCGAGGATCACGTCGTTGTTGGTGATCGGGCGATAGACCTGGGTGGCGCCTTCTTCGCAGAGCTGATCGAGGCCCTTGTTGAGCTGCTTGGATTTCAGCGGGTCTTTCAGGATCACGCGGCGGAACAGGTCCGGTGCGAAGTTCGGGATGCCGGTGAAGTTCAGGGCTTCGCCTTCGGTGAACGAATCGCCGATGGCGATGGTGCCGTGGTTGTGCAGGCCGATGATGTCGCCCGGGAAGGCTTCCTCGACGGCTTCGCGATCCGCCGCCATGAAGGTCAGTGCGCTGTTGATCCGCACCGGGCCGCCGAGGCGCACCGAGTGCAGGCTCATGCCTTTCTTGTAGGTGCCGGAGCAGACCCGCAGGAAGGCCACGCGATCGCGATGCTTCGGATCCATGTTCGCCTGGATCTTGAACACGAAGCCGGAGAACTTCTTGTGCTCGGGATAGATGTCGTGCTCGATGGCGTTGAACGTCGCCTTGCGTGGCTGCGGGCCGGGCGCCCAGTCGACGAAGCCGTTGAGCAGTTCGCGCACGCCGAAGTTGTTGATCGCCGAGCCGCAGAACACCGGCGTCAGCTTGGCGGCGCGGTAGTCATCGATGTTGAACGCGGTGCCGGCCATCTGCAGCAGTTCGATCTCGTCGAGCAAGGTCTTGTAGACCGGCCCGAAACGCTCGGCGAGGCCGGGCGCGTGCAGGCCGTCGACGGTCTCGATGTCCGACACCTTGTGCTTGTCGCCGCTGTACAGATAGAAGCGGTCTTCGAGCAGGTGATAGACGCCTTCGAACTCGGTGCCCATGCCCAGCGGCCAGGTGATCGGCGTGCAGGCCAGGCCAAGCACTTTCTCGACTTCGTCGAGCAGCTCCAGCGGCGGCCGGCCGAAGCGATCGAACTTGTTGATGAAGGTGATGATCGGCGTGTCGCGCAGGCGGCAGACTTCCATCAGCTTGATGGTGCGCGGCTCCACACCCTTGGCGGCGTCGATGACCATCAGTGCCGAGTCGACCGCCGTCAGCGTGCGGTAGGTGTCTTCGCTGAAGTCTTCATGGCCCGGCGTATCGAGCAGGTTGACGATCTTGCCGTTGTACGGGAACTGCATCACCGAAGTGGTGATCGAGATGCCGCGCTGCTGTTCCAGCGCCATCCAGTCCGAGGTGGCATGACGGCTGGCCTTGCGTCCTTTCACGGTGCCGGCGAGCTGGATCGCGCCGCCGAACAGCAGCAGCTTTTCGGTCAGCGTGGTCTTGCCGGCATCGGGATGGGAAATGATCGCGAAGGTGCGGCGCAGCGCGGCGGCTTCGGCGAGGGGGGAGACAGCAGTCATGGCAACGGGCAGCCGGGGGAAGCACGGGAAACTTGCGGGCCGCGATTGTATCGCAGGGTCTGGGGTCGGCCGTCCAGATACAAATGCTCAGGGCGTCAACGTCAGGTTCCACAGCACCTGGTAGTCGTAGGTCTGATCGACGGCCTGACTGCTTCTCTGATTGAGGTTGGGCATTTCGGTCCAGCGCCCGACCAGACCAAGCCCGACATGCTTCGTCGACAGCTGCCGGGCGATCCAGCGATCGAAGCCCACACCGAGTTCGACGCTGTTGGTGCTGAGGCCGATGCGTGCCGTCTCGTTGGGCAGGAACCACAGCGGATCGGCTTCGCGCTGCAGCGAGGCGGAGAGCAACACATCCGTGAACTGACGGCTGACGCTGGCGCGGCCCGACCAGTCGAACGGCGCTCGGGCATCGCCGGGGCTGCTGGCATGCCGCAGGGCAACCGCTGAACCTGCGGTCACCTCGCCGATGGACTGCGAGCGGCTGACGCCGAACTCGTAGCCGGGTGTCTGCGGGGACGCGTCGGCGTTCAGACGATCCGCCGCCTCCAGCACCAGCAGATGCACGCTGCTGTTCGAGCGCTTGCGCTGCCATTGCCAGGTAGCCGAGTAGCGACCGACATCGACATCGGGCAGGCCGCGATCCGGTGCGCTGGCCCGGCAGCCCTGGCCCTGCAGCTTCAGGCCGTCGTCGTCGCGGCCGGTGAGCCGCGTGCCGGGAAGCTCAAGCGTGCCGCTGAGCTGGCAGCTGAAGGGCAGTGCCAGCACGGCCGCGTCCGCCGGCGTCCAGCGCAGGCCCAGTGCCACTGGCGCTGGTGCCCATTTCACCTGCGCCGAGCGACTGGTCGCCAGGGTTTCCGGCGTCAGCAGTCCGCGAGTGCGCTCCTCGGCCGTGATCATCAGCGGCTGCTCGAACAGGAACGGCACCCGCATCTTCAGGTTCTGCTGGAGGCTTTCGTTGCCGAGCAACTGCGACGGCATGAGCGCGACTTCGCTGCCCGGGGCGTCGATGCCAACGCCGACATCGGTTGGCGGCAGCGACGGCAGCAGCGAGTAGCGGGCGTCGTAGTCGAGCAGGCTGGACGGTGCCGCGAAGCGCAGCGCGCCATCGAGCAGCGAGTTGCGATCGAGGCTGCCGCGTTGCAAGGGGTTGTCGGTGTTCAAGGCCAGCTGGTAGCGGCCGGGATCGATCAATCCCGGCAGTTCCGTGGACTGCGAAGCGCAGCCACCGACCACGAGGACGACGGGCAGCAGCACCATCGGCAGCGCACAGTTTCGTACGCTGGCGATCCTTCGCCGGCTTGGCAACTTCCTGTTCACCTCATTGCGACCCCCAGCAGACGGGTAAAAGTTCCCCGGCTGCCTATCTTTGCCCCTGTTGCCCAGCGCTTGTTCAGGCGCCGGCTGCGCGTCAGCGCCGCTCGGCGCGGCCTGTCAGTAGGGTTCGCAAAGCTCGGGCCAATCGTCGCAAAGCGTGCCGCGAGGCCAGAAGTTGAGGCTCAGGCGAAGCCGTAAGCCGACATGCTCAGGCCGCCGAAGGCATAGCTTTCATGCAGCTTGGTGGCGGCATTGCCGGCTGCGGCTGCCGTGAACAGCGGCATCAGGTGATCGTCGGTGGGGTGAGCGCGAACAGCGGATGGCGCTTGCGCGCGGTAGTCGAGCAGGGCGGCGCGATCGGCCGTCAGCAGCTTGTCGCTCATCCAGTGATCGAAGGCCATCGCCCAGTCGGTGGCTGGCGAGAATTCGGGGCCGATCTCGCGCAGGTTGTGGACCAGGCTGCCGCTGCCGATCAGCAGCACATCGCCGTCATCAAGCAGCAGCCGCAGCGCCTCGCCCAGCGCCCAGTGCGCCGCGGCATCGCCGTTGGACGTGCTGACCTGGACGATCGGCACATCGGCCTCCGGCCACATCAGCATCAGCGGCACCCAGACGCCGTGATCGATCTGCGGATTGCTGTCGGTCGCGGTCGGCAGGCCGGCCTTGCGGATCGCCTGCTGCACGCGCTCGGCCAGCGCAGCATCGCCGGCCGGCGAGTACTGCAACTGATACAGCTCGGCCGGAAAACCCCCGAAGTCATGCCAGGCCTGATAGCGCGCCGCCTGCTTCACCGGGAAGCCGCGGGTCATCCAGTGCGGCGACACCACGATCGCCGCCTTCGGCTTGGTCAAGGTCTTGCCGAGCGTGCGCAGGAAGGCATTGGCGGTGTGCTGGCTGATCGCCAGGCTTGGCGCGCCATGGCTGAGGAACAGGCTGCGGTAAGCGGGCTTGGGGCTGGACATGGCGGCTTCAGGCATTCAGGACGAGCGACGTCGGGTACCGAGCAAGATGCCGCGTTCGCGCAGGCTTTCAAGGATCTCAGCACCCCCAGCGACCACAGCGTCGACATCGTCATGCTGCAATTCGTCGGCGATCTGTTCGAGCAGCTCGATGCCCGAGGCCTCCGGCTGCTCTTCCGCCAGGGTCAGCAGCCGCGCGGTGACGGCGTTGATCTCGACGAATTTCACCTCGTCACTGCGGTTGCGGTGGACGAGCAGGAAGGTCTGCACACCGCTGGCAATGGTGGGCTGGAAATCCGGGCCGATGCGTTGCACTGGCCAGTCATAGGCCAAGGTCCAGCACAGCGGGGCAATCACCGGCGGTGCGTTCAGCAGATCGCCGTTCGGATTGACCAGCAAGGCGGCGGGCAGCGGGTCTTCGGCCGTGCTCAGCGCCAGTTCCACCCACTCGTAGTGCGCGAGCTGCGCCAGGAACGGCGGATCGCCCGGATGCTCGCCACGGCCATCGGCAAGCCAGTCGACGAACTCCTCGGCCAGCTTGTGGAACAGCGGCGTACGCGTCGGGTGCCGGGCGTAGAAATCCCGCACAAGAGCCAGCCAGTGCTCATTGGCCAGAATCCGGCGCAGCACTGGAAAAGCCTTGGCGAGCAGGCTTTCGATGTTGTTGAAGAACAGCAGGCGATAGATCGCCATGCGTTCCGGCGCGACATCATCCGGCGGCGGATTGGTGTCCGGGTCACGCAGATGGGCGGCGAAGCGCGCCTGCTGCGTCTGCAGGTCATCCTCAGCCACGCGCAGTCGCCGCCTGAGCTGGTGCATGGCGCGCCTGCACGGCGCGAATCTGGTTGATCTCGACTAGCAAGGTCGCCAGCGGCGGCAGATTGAAATCCCGTTCCAGCAGAGTCGGCAGCGGGCCGAGCTTCGCGCAGGCTTGCGCGAGCAGTGCCCAGACCGGATCGATCACGTCGGCACCGTGGGTGTCGATGCACAGATCGTGCGCTTCGGCGTGATGGCCGGCGATGTGGACGTAGCGCACGCGCGACAGGGGCAGGCCGTCGAGGAAGGCGCTGGCGTCGTAGCCGTGATTGATGCTGTTGACGTGGATGTTGTTGACGTCGAGCAGCAGATCGCAGTCCGCCTCGGCGATCACCGCGTTGATGAACGCCAGCTCGCTGATCCGCTGGCCGGGTGCGGCATAAGTGCTGACGTTCTCGACCGCGATGCGTCGCTCGAGCAGATCCTGCACGCGGCGGATGCGGGCCGCGACGTGCGCCACGGCCTCCTCGGTATGCGGGATCGGCATCAGGTCGTACAGCTGGCCGCGGGCATCGCTGCAGTAGCTCAGATGCTCGCTGTAATCGGCGATGCCGTGCTCGTCGAGAAAGCGCTTCAGCGCCAGCACGAAGCTTTCATCGAGCGGTGCCGGCCCGCCCAGCGACAGGCTCAGGCCGTGGGCGGCGAACGGATAACGCTCGGTCAGCGCCCGGAATTGCCGGCCGAATCGGCCGCCCAGCTGCATCCAGTTTTCCGGAGCGATCTCGAGAAAATCGATCGCACCTGCCTTCAACTCCGCGAGCGGCTCCAGCAGTGCTCTACGCAGGCCCAGCCCGGCACCGCGCACCGCCGCCGGCTGCGCGAGACGCGGCGCGGCGACGGTCGTGGCCGGGTTCGGCATCAGCGATCCGCTTACTTCGGTTTGGCTTCGCTGGCCTTGGCCTTGTCGGCAGCAGCCTTGTCAGCAGCCGCCTTGGCTTCGGCGCTGTTCTTCTGGGCGGCGTCCTTGGTGGCCGCTGCCGGCGTGGCCTTCATGTCGCCGCCGCAGCCGCCTTCGCCGCAGGAATGCTCGCCAGCCTTGTCACCGATCGAAGCGACCATGTAGCCGGCCGCCAGATCGCTGGCCACGAACAACGACGAAGCCTGTGCCGCGCCGCCGATCGCGAATGCCACGCCAAGGGCCACGGCCAGCGGCTTGCGCTTGTTGATGATGCTCATCTGTCTGCTCCTGTTTCGAATGAGCCCGCGAGGGCTGAAGGTGGTATCGAACTGTACCGGCTCCCGCTGACCGCCGGTGTTACGGCTGGCCACTCGACGCGCCGGGAAGTGACCACGAAGCGCGGCCGTCCGTTCAACCGGCAGATCGCTGCGCAGCCGATTTCCTATACTGCCCGTGCTGACCCACGCCGCTCCGGCATCGGCGGCGCAAGAGTTGTCCACCCATGCTCGATCGCTCGGCCGAAGCCGCGTTTGCCGCGGTGCTCGGCGCCCATCAGCTGCGCGCCTACATCAGCGATAACCCGCACTACTGCGGCAGCTTCGTCGAGGCCGAACGTGCCTTGCCGCACGGCATGTTCCATCTGATCGACGAAGGCGAATGCATGGTCGACTTCGCCCGTACCGGCGATTCACTCCTGCTGCATTCCGGCGATCTGGTGATGTTTCCGCATGGCGCCGCGCATACCCTGCGCAGCCCGCCGGATACCGATGCCGGCCCGGCTGCCAATCGCTTCACCTCGATCCTGTGCGGCGAATTCGAGTTCGCCACCGGCAGCCGCAATCCGATTCTCGACGCGCTGCCAGACTGGATCGTCGTCCGTGAAGCCGACAGCCAGCAGCAGTTCCGCCATCTGGCCCGGCTGATGGCCCACGAGGCGCGCCAGGAATCGTTCGGCCGGCAGCTGGTACTCGACAAGCTCGCCGACGCCTTGTTCGTCATGGCGCTGCGCCAGCACATCGCCAGCAGCAACGAACGCCGCGGCCTGATCGCCGCGCTGATCGACCCGCGCATGGCCCGCGTCCTCGAAGCCATGCACGCCGCCCCCGGCCGCGCCTGGACCGTGGCGATGCTCGCCGAACTCGCCCATCAATCGCGGACCGCCTTCGCTCAACACTTCAACGAAGTGCTGGGTGTGAGCCCCTACCAGTACCTCACCGAGTGGCGCATGGCCGAAGCGCTGCGCCTGCTCGCCGATCCGAAATCCTCCGCGGCGACGATTGCCGAAAAGCTCGGCTACCAGACCGAAGCCGCGTTCCGCCGCGCCTTCAAGAAAATCCACGGCTACGGCCCCGGCCGCACCCGCCGCGCCGCCCGCAGCGCCCAGATCGACGCCGTACCGAGTGCCGCGGCCGCGAATCGCTGAACCAAGTCGAAACCACACCGGAAACCGGCCCGGACGCTGGCACAATACCGCCGCGATCCATGCAGTCGGCGCAAACGGGCCTTTAGCTCAATTGGTTAGAGCAGGGGACTCATAATCCCTAAGTCATTGACGGCAGGCACGCGCTCCTTCAAATTTCCCTAAGACGGTGAATGTCGATAAAGGGCCTTTAGCTCAATTGGTTAGAGCAGAGAACTCATAATTCTTAGGTTGCCGGTTCAAGTCCGGCAGGGCCCACCATTCACCGAGAAACTGGCCGCAGGTACAAATCTGGTACAGCGGTGCACCGGGGATTGCCGTGGCGACCATTGTGAAAGTGCCTGTGAAGCCGAAGATGACGGCGCCTCTGTCGGAGGGTGCAAGCCGCAGGCAGGAATTCAGGTACAAGGCGCTGGTCCGCCTCACCGGCTGGCCGACGACCAGCAAGACCTTCCGCCTCAAGAAGGACGCCGAAGACTGGGCGCGGCGGACCGAAGACGAAATGATCCGCGGCGTCTTCATCCAGCGGGCTCCGGCTGAGCGTATGACGCTGAGCACCGCGCTCGATCGCTACGCTCGGGAAGTGACCCCCACGAAGAAGGCCAGCTCTCAGGCAACCGAGCTCCGCCGGATCGATTCGCTGAAGCGCTTGCTCGGTGGGTATTCGATGGCCGCCCTGTCTTCGGACTTGGTTGCCGATTTTCGGGACCGTCGCCTTGCCGGTGATGTCGATCCCAGAACCGGCCTGCGTCGGCCGAGGGCGGCGAACACGGTACGTTTGGAGCTTGCGCTACTGAGTCACGTGTTCACTGTGGCGATCAAGGAATGGCGGCTGGGCCTCGTGTACAACCCGGTCCAGAACATCCGGAAGCCAGCCCGTGGGCCCGGGCGCAATCGTCGGCTTTCGCCAGATGAGGAAGCAAAGTTGCTGGCGCGCATCGACGGCCACAGCAATCCGATGCTGCGGTGGATCGTCCGTATCGCCCTAGAGACAGGGATGCGTTCGTCGGAGATCACCTCGCTGCGCCGGAGCCAAGTCGACATCCAGCGCCGGATCGTTCGATTGCTGGAAACCAAGAACACCTCGCCGAGAACCGTCCCGCTGACCATGGCCGCGGCAGCGCTTTTCGAGGAAGCCCTTCATCATCCAGTTCGCCCTATCGACACCGATCTGATCTTCTTCGGCGAGCCGGGCCGCGACGGAATCCGTAGGCCCTACGAATTCAACAAGGTCTGGACCGGCGTGAAGGCAGAGGTCGGCATCAAGGACTTTCGCTTCCATGACCTGCGACACGAAGCCGTCAGCCGTTTCGTCGAGGCAGGCCTTGGCGACCAAGAGGTCGCCGCGATCAGCGGCCACAAATCGATGCAGATGCTCAAGCGTTACACCCATCTTCGAGCGGAAGATCTCGTGATGCGGCTCGAAGAGTTAACGACGATCCGCCGGGATCGAGTGAAATCGCGGCCGATCTAGCGGTGGCGGCTGCGGTGTGATGTCGGGTTAGTTCTTAAGACAGCTTTCGGCGACCGCGAGCGCGCGATGTATGCGGTAGATCGGTCAACTCCGACAGATCCGGCATTAGCTCCGCAGGCGGGCAGCCTAGCCCTGCGGAAATTCGAAAAAGCACTTCGAGCGTGATGTTGTACCGTCCACGCTCGACATGGCTGTAGTAGGCCCGATCGACGTTCACCTTCTCGGCGAAGTCGTCCTGAGACAGGCCCAGCGCCTCCCGTCGAGACCGGATCGAACGACCAACTAACTCTATGGAGGGATGCTGTTTGCGCATCCTCGCCATTCTCAGAATGGTGCGATATAACACCACTTGGTTTAGAACAACGGTGTTTAGCACACATGCAAAAAGAGACGATCGAAGTCAGCGTCGGCCACCACGAAAAGCTTCTTGAAATCGGTAATGACCTGGAGCTGCTCTATTACGCCCTCGGACCAATCTGGACCGATGCGCCGCTCCTATGGAAGGCGAGACACGAACCCGGCGTCTCGGCCTGCAAGGCCGTCGACTTCCTGCTCGACCGGATCGAGCATCGGATGCACGACAGCCAGAACGTCCGCGCGCTGCTCGCAGGGTGCTGCGGAGCGATGGATACTCCCGTCCAGCTGACCCACCTCTGGCAGCTCAGCGAGGACAGCAAGCCGGCTGCCCACGCGGTGCTGGAATGGGTCGGCAGCGTCGCGGGCCTGCAGCTCGATGACTTCCAGGACGGCGGCGCCCGATTCCTGCGCCTCGTACTTCGCAAGCGCCCGCAGATAATCGCGAGAATGGTCGTTGCCGAGGGCGCCGCATGCTGAGACGAGTAATCGCCGGCTTTGCTGTCCTGCTGGTTGCCAGTGGCTGCCAAGGACAATCGAACCAGCTCGACTGCACGGCAGGCGGCAAACCGATCCCGCATGAAGTGCTGGTCGGTAACTGGACCTGGACCTACGAACTAGACGACGGCACCAAGCAGGTATGGCTTCGCCAATTCATGCCGGACGGTCACGTGAACCTGTTCGTGCGCGGCTTCACCAAGCCCGACGCGAAGTGGCCCAATGGCCTTGTCAGCACTCGCGGAACCTTCGGTCGCTGGTTCATCAGCAACCGCACCTGGGTCGTCATGATGGACGGTGCGTACCGTGCCGCAGATCCGCTGGGGGAGAAGTTCTACTGGGTCAACGGTAACGGTTCGCAGCTACCGGATGGGGACGCCCGGATCATCGGCGACATCACACCCGACAGCATCAATGTCTGCTTCAGCAATGGGCAGCACTACGCCACGATGCAGCGCGTCGACGACAAGTTCGAATTACCCGAACACTTTCCCCCGCGAAGTGGGCGATAGCCTGACCCGGCCCGCCACCGCGAGATAATCCCGCCATGAATCACCCGAGCCAGACCAGGAGGCGGGCCGTGCTTTAGGACCTAACAAGGAGCTAAAGCATGTCCACAACCAATCGCCGTCGCGATCGGGACGAGCACGGCCGCCTCAAGCGGAAGTACCGTGGCCCGAACAGCATCATGACGACCCCAGGCTACTGGGTGACGCTGCATATGAACCGGCCGCGGCGTCACCTAAATCGCCATCTCTGCCACTTGGTCACTCAAGGACTCGATCCCGCTGGGGTCGTCTGGCCGCTCGGCAATCACAAGCCGCATATCTACTTCTGGTGACTGTTCCCGCTTGGCCAGACCGTTGCACATGTGCAACGGCGTGGCCAAAGCTGGCCTTTGACCGAACCGAAGTACGTGATGGTCGTGGAAGTCGGGAATGGCGAGATGTCCGCTCCCATGGCGGCGCCCCAACCAATTTCGACAAGGACACGGTTCGCCGATCGGTCGGCATCCCCACCAGGATCGGTTGTCACACTTTCAGTGCGACCGGCGACACCGAATACCTGCGCAACGGCGGCAGGCCGGAGATCGCGCAGAAGATGGTCGCCACACTTTGAGCACCGCAACGCACCGAATCTGAAGTGCTCTCGATACCTCAGGCGAAAGAGGCGAACCGACCAGAGGACAGTCGCAACCCTTTTATGTTCGGGCGCGACAAATTAAGATAAACGCTGGATCGTTTAATATTAAGTGCTGCCGTATGGTGTCTGTCGCTGAGCAAGAACCACCCACGCCCCTGCCGGAGAGTTCGCTCAGAGAACTTTGTGCGGTCTCGGCAGCGCGCGACTTCTGTGTGGTCGGGCTACCAGAAGGGGGGTTTAGCGTCACCGCAGCCTGCGGCTCATCCGATCAGCGAACGCGGCGGATTCTTAGCACCTCCCGCGGCGGAATCCGGCGCTTTGCCGCCATTGACACGGCAGCTGGTTTTCTTCGCGAGCTCGGAGTGCAGAGATTCACCGTGGACGTAACGAAGCATGTCCCGGGTCGCGTGCGGGGGCCAAGGCCTGATCGTTCGGAAGCCTTGCGTCGTGCCTGGACCAGACCCAAACAAAGCTCACTGCTCTAGTTGCCGCCATGGGATTGACTCGCTCTGAACAGATGTCCTGCATCACTAGCCGTAACACCCGGCCCGAACTGCTGTTGCGCCGTTCCCTCTGGTTTCGCGGGGCTCGATACCGCCTGAGCGCCCGCTCGCCGGTAGGCCGACCTGACCTGGTGTTTCCGAAACGAAAGCTCGCCGTATTTGTTGATGGATGCTTCTGGCATGGGTGCCCCCTACATTACTCGCGGCCACGTTCCAATGATGCGTTCTGGTCGTCGAAGCTCGTCGAGAACGTCGTTCGGGACGCTCGTCAAACACAGGACCTGAAGAGTTCAGGGTGGAGCGTTGTCCGTCTGTGGGAACACGAAATCATTGTCGACCTGGCGGAATCCGTTCAACGCGTCGAGAGGGCCTTGCAGGGTCATGACGAGAAGCCGCTCGAACAACAGCGGGTGATACGGGTGTTGGAAGCGGACGACGGTCAGGAACGACGCGAATTCGTGTCGCTCGGCAATCCATCCGTCGTGATGGATTTTCAATCGGGGAAGCGGGTGACGAACAAGCCACGCGAGAGAGCGGGCGTCAATCGCCCCCGACGGCCTGCACGATCATTCAAGCGTGCGTTGCGAAGCGGTGAAAAAAAAGGGGATGCGACGTGACGCTTTTGGTTTCCAGGCAGTCCAACAAATTCGGAGCAACATTGCCCGCTCCAGAGGTCTCGTCTGCGCGTCTACGCGTCGATACAAAGGCCACGAAAGGTCTGCACGCGCTCAACTTGCCCGAGGCATCACGGGCGAGTCTGATCGTCAGGAAACTCGCTCGAATCCGGGCGGGCGGTTCCATCCGCTATATGGATATGTTCGCGGGTTGCGGCGGTATTTCTCTGGGGTTTCTCTCCGCTGGATTTACGCCAGTGGCATCAGTCGAGAATGATCCCTGGGCCGCGAAGTCCCATGGCGCGAACTTCGGCCCCCGAACTGCCGGCGGTGATGGTCCGGCCCATCATCGCCCGCGTGATGCAACCGCGGAGGACGCGGCCAGCGTTTTCGCGGACATAGGCTTGAGCGGTTCTGTTGATGATCAGATCGACGTGCTGGTCGGCGGCCCTCCCTGCCAAGCCTTCGCCCGCGTGGGGCGCGCCAAACTCCGAGAGCAGGCCCATCGTCGGCAGGAGGCGACGGCCGAACAGGCCTTCATGGTCGATGGCCGTGTGAATCTGTGGGAGCGCTACGTCCACTTCATTCGCGCAACCAAGCCCGTCGCGCTGCTGATGGAAAATGTTCCCGACATCTTGAATCACGGCGGCAGCAACGTCGCCGAGTTGGTGGCCAAGAGCTTGTCCGAGGAGGGGTATGAGGTTTCCTACACCCTGCTCAATGCCGCTTGGTACGGCGTGCCTCAAACCCGCGAGCGGATGTTCCTGATCGGCTTTCACCGCGACGCGGGCATCGCACCCGCTTTCCCGGTGCCGACCCACTATGTGGATCTACCATCCGGGTATGCCGGCACGAAGAACGCCGCGCGCCGGGTGCTGAAAGAGAAGGGGTCCGAGCATCATCGCTGGGTGGCCGATCCGGCGTCGACTGCAATTCCGGGGACGACGGCGTCCGCTGCCTTGGCCGACCTTCCGCCCCTCAATGCCCTGGATCTGCTTGGCTCGGGACAACTGCGTCGCGGAGCCAAAGATCCATCCGAGACCATCGCATATGCCTCACGGCCTGCCACCGCCTACGCCCGCCTAATGCGCGAATGGGTCGGCTTTGCCACGAGCCACACTACCGGTCACGTCTTCCGCTACCTGCCGCGCGACTACAAGATCTTCGCGGAGATGGAGCAGGGCTGGCAGTACCCGGAGGTCCATGCCTACGTCGAGAAGAAAATCTCAGCTTGGCTTTCGGAACGTAAGCAAAGGGGATTAAGCACCGATGCCCGAACCGCCGATGTGCGCGACTACATCGCGTCTTGGCGGATTCCCTACGATCCCAACAAGTTTCCGAACAAGTGGTGGAAACTGCACTCGGAAAAGCCGGCGCGCACGCTGATGGCGCACCTGGGCAAGGACTCCTACTCGCACATTCACTATGACTCGGCGCAGGCGCGCACGATCACGGTTCGAGAGGCCGCCCGACTTCAATCATTCCCGGATGGCTTTGTATTCAAGGGTTCGATGAATCCCGCCTTCCGCCAGATTGGCAATGCGGTTCCCCCCTTGATGGCTTACGCAGTCGCAACCGCGATGCGAAGCAGCCTGGGCATTCCCGTGGCCAACGACATGCGAACGTCCCTGTTCAATGTTGAGCCGGAGCAGATCATGACGACCGAGGGCACTCGATGATCTTCACGATCCTGCGCGAGCTCACGCATTCCGAACTCGGGATGTTCCATGAATATCGCCGCAGCGGACTGGAGAAGTCCCGGCAGCGGGCCATCAACTTCGACGGCGATGTGGTCGACCGGGTCTTTCCCGCCGCGCAGGATTCACAGCGGATCTACATCACCTGCCGTTGCCTGGAGGACGCCACGTCGGTCGTGACCCAGGAGCAGTGGCTGAAAAAGCAGGACAAGAACTGGCGTCTTGAAGGGTACTGTCCTAACAGTGCCTGGTACGCCTTCGTCAAACCGGGCGTCCTCTTTGCGATGGTCGTGGACTCGACGATCACGCCTGCGAACGCCGCCTGGGTGGTCATCCCCATTGATCATCCGGCGCGCTCCGCAATCGTGAACCACGGCGAAGCCGCGAGGTTGAACAAGTCCGCGATGATCGCCCTTCATGGTGAGGAGGCAAACCACTGCCGAGGCATCCTCGCCGAGCACTTTCCCAGCCTTTTTGCATCACCTCCTGGCGGCCCGACCCGCGTTTCATCAGGCGAGGAGGATGATGATGAAGCAGCGCCCGATCCCCTGGGCCTGTTCAACATACTTGCCCGCGCCGGCCATAGTCTGCCGAGCGCGGTGGCCGACTTGGTCGACAACAGCCTTTCGAAGGACGCCGAGGAGATCAACATCTCCTTTCCCAATCCCAACGAGGGCGGACGTTGGATGTGCATCCACGACGACGGCGTGGGCATGAATGTGGCGCAGCTGCGCAATGCCATGCGCATCGGCCATCAGCGCGACTACGATCACGCCGACTTGGGGAAGTTCGGCTACGGATTGAAAGGCGCGGCATGGTCTCAGGCCGACACGCTCACGGTGGTCTCCAAGACCGTCGACAGCGAAGCAACGCAACTGACCTGGGACAAGTACCATCTGGCGAAGACGCGGCGCTGGGCATTGCTGTCCGATCCAGTCGATGGTCGCTACGCTAAGGCCGTTGAACTCGGATCATCGGGTACGGCGGTGCTGCTGACCAACATGCGTCCACCGGTCGAGAAATTTCGCGGAAGGGGGCTGGACCCCTACGCGCAGGAACGGGCTGCGGTCTGCCGTCACCTGGAACTGGTGTTTCATCGGTATCTGGAGGGGAAGGTTCCCGGACGCCGCAAGGTCACGATCAACATGAATGGGGTGCCACTGGTCCCCAACGACCCCATGGGCCATGTTCTGGTCCGGCCCCACGATTCACGGACCATCGAGCTTCCTTCTCACCAGGAGTCTGGCGCGTCGGCCATCCTGACGGTGCGGGCCTATGTGACGCCCCACGAAGCGGAGTTCGAGGCGCACCACAAATCCGACACGCCGGAGCAACTCAGGACCGCACGAGATCGCCTCAGCCTCAACGGCCGCGCCAACGACGCACAGGGCCTCTATTTCTACCGCCTGCATCGGCTCATCAAATGGGGCGGTTGGGAAGGTCTGTTTACTCGAGACGAGCACACGAAATTGCTCCGCGTGGCGATCGATTTCGATCGGCTCGCCGACGAGCATTTACAAGTGGATATCAGCAAGCAACTGGTTCGGCTTCCACCCGCGGTTTCGGACAAGCTGTTGGAGATCTTGAAAACCCCGCGAAGCGATGCGCGGAATCGCTACAAGCCACCTGCTCCCACCGCCGGCAGCGTCGCGCGCGGTGGCACCGTGCCTTCAACACCGAACGCACCGACCTCACCGGCGGGCACATCGCCATCGCCGACGCCCGTCTCCCGCCCACCCGCGGCTTCAACGACACCGACACGCAAGGAACGATCGCCGTTTCGTTTGGTGGAGAGCGGAACCCTGCCGTGGGAGCGTAAGAACGGGTTTGCGGGCGAGCAGGTCGAGGTTTCCCAGCGCATCCCGGAACTGGTGGCGCTCATCCAAACCCTGGATAAGGACGCCAACGCCAAGGCCGCCCTCTCGGAGTTTCTCCGCGTGCTCGAGATCGCCGGCGTGATGTCGGTGCTGGTGGGATCACCCGATGCCGGGTGAGAAAAACCGCACATTTTCGTTGAGGCCGAAGATCCCGCTCTGGACCGACGGGACGCGGTGGACGAACTGGTCGAGACACGAGTCCTTTCTGCGGGCGCAGTCCAGGTGGAAACCCCATCAGGTCGATTCGGTTGCCGACGAGTCCCTGCGCATCATCGCCAGGACCACACCGCTGAGCCGGTCCGCCTTTCAGTGCCGCGGCCTAGTCGTCGGATACGTGCAATCCGGCAAGACCGCCAATTTCACCGCCGTTGCAGCGCGGGGCGCCGATGTCGGATACAAGCTCATCATCGTCCTGTCGGGTATCCATGACTCGCTGAGGAATCAGACGCAGCAGCGCCTGGAGCGCGAACTCATCAACGTGGGTGTTGATTGGCAGTCGCTGACGGACCGCAACTCGGATTTCGTCGAACCCGCTGTGGCCGATGGATTCGAAGCCGCCGGCACCGTGCTGATCGTGGCGAAGAAGATCGTGCCGATTCTCGAGCGACTCAACCGCTGGCTCGCAAAGCTGGAGGGGCGACTCGGCAGTGTGCCCCTGCTGGTGATTGATGACGAGGCCGATCAGGCGTCGATCAACACGCGGGGCAACCGAACCGATGCCAGCGTCGACGACGGCAGCGCCGTTGATGCAGATGCACCCTCCCCCACCAATGAGTTGATCCGCGACCTGCTCGCACGTGCCCCTCGCGCCACCTACATCGCCTACACCGCAACGCCCTTCGCCAACATCCTGATCGATCCTACGGCCACGGACGCGCGGGTAGGTGAGGACCTGTTCCCGAAGGATTTCGTGGTCCAGCTTCCACGGCCCGACGGCTACACCGGGACCGAGGAATTGTTCGGGGTAGACGCAGTCCATCGCAACGTCCTTCGTGTCGTCGACGACAACGATGTCCGGGGACTGAAATCCAAGCCACGCAAGCGGGGACAGCCGCTGATTGCATACGGACCGGCCGATCTGCCCCAGTCGATTTGCGACGCGCTGCTCACCTTCGCCCTGATCGGCGGCATTCGCAAGCTGCGCGGCCATGGCGATAGTCCTCACACGATGCTGGTTCATGTCTCCCGTCTGCAGGCGGATCAGATCCGTATCGGAGCCGCGATCGACGAACGCATTCGCGCTTGGTTCAATCACGAAAGTGCCGAGCCCGGCGTGATCCAGAAGATGATGCGGTCGGCGCTGACGGATCTTGGCGAGGTGGTGTTGCCGGGTGAGGTCGAATCGGTTCTTAGTGAAGCCAAAACCAACTTGGCGCGACTGCAGGTCGTCGTACTAAACAGCACGACTGGCGATGAACTTGCCTATGAAGAATTTCCAGGACGCCAGCTCATTGCCGTCGGCGGAAACCGGTTGTCGCGAGGATTGACGCTGGAGGGACTGACGGTCGCCTATTTCCTGCGGACTACGACCATGGCGGACGCCTTGCTTCAGATGGCCCGGTGGTATGGCTTCAGAACCGGATACGACGATCTCATCCGGATCTGGACGACCAACGGTATTGCGCAATGGTTCGTCGAACTAGCCCTCGTCGAAGAGAGCCTGAGGGACTCAATCGTTGCACTGAACCGAGCGGGACGTCGCCCAGATGAAATGGCGATCCGCATGCGCGCCCACTCGCGCCTGCTGCTGACCAGCAAGGTCAAAAGTCGGATGCTTGAGGAAGTGGCGCGTTCCTGGTCTGCCGAAAATCCTCAGACCATTCTGTTTCCTCTGCAGGATACTGAGGCCCTGGAGCACAACCTGTCCCTGGCAGACAGGCTACTGACCGCCCATCCTCCGACTCAGTCGGCCTTCGGCGGGACTCTCTCCCACGACGTTCCCGCCGACGATGTCGCGAACTTTCTGCGGAGCTTCGTTGGGCATCCCAATGCCATCGCGTTCCAGGGTGCAGAACTCGCCGACTGGATTAACGAGCGAGCCGCCGCCGGCGAGCTAACGACATGGACGATCTTCGTCGCAAACCCGGAAAGAGAGCGACGAGTCAGAATTGGTGGACGCTCCTACGGGTTGGTACAGCGCTCGCTGTCTGGTAGCGACGGCATCGGAATCCTAACGGAACCCCGGCATGAGGGCGCAGATCTCAATGGCGGGCCCGATCACTACCGCTCCGGCCGCTCCTTCAATGCGCGGGCGATGCGACAGGATCGGCCGTCTGATCGAGGCCTGCTGCTTCTCTATCCACTCGATCCTGTGCCACTCCAGGCAGGAACACGTGCGGTCCTGGGCGCTGCTCTATCGCTCCCCCTGACAAGTGATGACGGGAGGGCTTACATCGTCAACCGCGGCCTGCTCAATGGTTGAACTCGGCGCCGATCGATGGGACTCGTTGCGACTCAGGCGTACGACGGAGTCGCTCTACGTAGAGCCCCTTTCGCCGGAACGGGAAGGTCTCCTTCTGGGGGTTGGAGACGATGCGCGACTACATTTCCTTGTCGCCGTCGCGATGGAACCACTCGGCCTCCCGCCGGATTTGGCCAGCATCCAGGTACGAGTATTGGAGGATGACCGCGTATGGCTGGATGTCTCGGCCAAAAACCATCATGAGGATCTCTTCACGATGTTGGTGAACAAGATTCTGGTTGCGATCCTGGTTGCTGGCCGAGACCCAGTGGTCTCGGTTGAATCAACGATCGATGACGTGCGGGCCGCATTCAGGCCCGTACAGTCGGAACTCGGAGTGACCGAGCAAATCGGATTGTTCGGCGAACTTTGGGTGCTCGCGAATGTGTTGATCCCCCAGTTGGGCTCACGCTCAGTCGATATTTGGAGTGGCCCCGCACGGGAGCGGCACGACTTTGCCGGTCTAGGCGCACACCTTGAGGTCAAAACCACAACACGCTCAGAAGAAAAGCATGAGATCTCTCGGCTGGATCAGCTCCGGGCGCCCCTAGGGAAGAAGCTGTTGCTTGCGAGCGTGATGGTCGAGCGGTCGATTGGCGGTGAGACCACGGTGGCCGACCTGATCGACAACGTCATTGAGCTGCTGGCGAGTGAGGGTCGGGCAATCGACAACCTCGACGTCGCACTCCGAAAAATCGGGTGGCATGACGGACTGCGGCAATCCGGCGCGTTGCTCCGCTTCTCCCTGCGCGATGTAAATGTGTTTCTCGTCGAGGGGACATTCCCCCGCCTTCCTGACGACTACGTTTCGCCTCGGGGAGTCACGGCGATCAAGTATGTGATCGACGTCTCCGCATGCCCCGCGCTGAGCACCGAACAAACCGCTGCGATTGTCGCAACAATGTGATAGCGGTCTTTCATCGGCTCAAGGTCTAGAGGTGTCTCCCTATTGCCGAATTCAAGGCGAAAGCCGCGTCGGCCGCAATCGAGGACGGTTTGACCTTCAATCGAACGCATCAGGATCTGATGCAGAGGTGCAGTAATTCGGCGCTAGGATTTCCTCATACCCAAGATGCGATCACGAAACTGCTTCTTGGTCGCTACGATCAAGGGGCCAACGATCGGATTCTGGCGAAAGCGGCCGACCTTTGAATCGATCGCGCTTTCCATCTGCCGAATTGCGGCCTGCACGCTTGCCGGGTCTTCGGGATCAAACTTCAGCGTAGCAATCGTGCCATCGAGAGAAGACATGGCCGCCTGGGCATCCTTTAGCTCGCGCTGCAGTTTGTCTAAGCCACTCGTTTTGATGGAAAGCATTGACGATCTCCGGTGCTGCCAGGGAGAGGAACTGCTAGATAGGGCACTGATTCAGAGACAGCAGATTGTCCGTCCAAACACCATCCGCGTAGGTCCGAAGGTACGGAGCTTTCCCAGCGGCCCTTACAACGCCAACGTCGGCACGCTTGCCGGTCTGAGAATCGCGCACGAAGAACGTATTGGTCTTCGCTTCGATGCTGGCGACAACTTGTTCGCGTGGCCACTTCCAAGGAACACGCGGATCTCCGACGTGGCTGATGTGCTCATGGGCACTGCTGGGGTGGGGCTTGGTGATGCAGGTGATTTCACAGTCAGCCATTGGTCACCTCCTACTTGGCTTTGAGGATCTGAGACAGAGACAGACCGCCGGTTCGATCGCGGAGGGTGTCGAGACGCATATCGCTCCGAACCCCCGAAGCGAAGTCTTCGCCATAGGTTTCGCGGAGGGTACGAACAAGGGTGTCTCCGCGCTTCTGGCGAATCTCGCCATCGAGATCTCGGCAGCGCCCATCCAAGCCAGTGGAACAGCTTTCCTTCTTCGCCATCGCAGTGCCTCCTTCAGTTGTACTCGAAACGGCTAATCAGCGGATTTGAGTAGTTATAGGCCTACAAAAACACTGTGTCAAGACAGCAGGTCTCCCTCCGGAAATCGATCGCCCTCAACGAGAATGCCCTTCTTGATGAGCCTTACGCGCGCAGCATCGTTTGACGTCTTGAACTTCATCGACACGGCAGCGATGAGTTGCTGACCTAAGGCCGTGAGTGTTCCGATTCCCTTGGGGGAGATACTGTGGTTGGCGCAGAACTCAAGAACTACCTTGTTCAAGGCCGAAATCGGCATCAAAAGAGCCCCGCAGGCGTACCCCGCCTGCCACTCCATCCAGTCAGTCTCCTGGGCGCTGAGAAGACTGTCCCTGTTGCACTTGTTGATGACGGGTTTGGTAGTTGCCGGGAACAAGGAGCAGCTCTGCAACTCTGAATCGAACATGATCCCGTGAAAATGAACATGCGCGAACTCGTGGGTCAGCGTTGTCCTCAAACGATTTTCGCGGCTGGCTTGGTCCCCGAAGTATTCGGAGATCTTGACCATCGGTCGCTTCCCAGGCCGAAATTCCGTGACCCCCTCTACGTCATGCCCTTCGCCAGAAAGATCGGCGTAGGCATCGAGATCTGCCTTCTTTTCGATCAGAACGGTCAGATCGTCGGTCGAAATCGGATACTCGACACGGCCATACTTTTTCCGAAGGAAGTCCGAAATCACCCTCTCGCATTCAAGGTCGAGTTCAGGTTCCGTGTAGTACGGGCGCTGCTGGAAACGCTTGGTCTTGTCAGTTATCCAGCGCACTGTCACTTCCCGGTCTTCACCGTGCGTCTGAATGCCTGAAACGCCTGCTCAAATTTCTCGGGCTGCGCCGCGGCGAGTTTCCTTAGATCGTCTGGCAGTGTTCCTGCTGCCGCGCAAAGCATGTCCTTCGACACCTTAAGCCTTGTCGCAAACTGACCGATCAAAAACTCTGACGGCGGATTGCGGCGGTCGTGCTCGACATCGTTCAGGTACTGCGGCGAAATCGCCTGCCCATCTTCCTTGTGCACCTGCGCCGCCAATTCCTTCTGGCTTACTCCTGCTGCTTTGCGGGCTTCCGAAAGGATGGTCCCGAAGGTTTTCATGGCAAGTCTTGGTATCAGCGGATTTGGGAACCGGAGGACGGTACTTTATACCGCGTTCGGATTTTTAGTCACCTGCCCGACAGAACGAAGCGGAAGGGGCAATACGACGGCGGCGTCAGGATTTCCCGCGTCGAGACGGACATGTGATCCCCGCACTTTGGGCAGGCGATAAGACCAACCTCAAAGGCATCCCAGTTAAAGTGGCAGAAGACACACACACCATCTTCAGTTTCTGCCCCCATCAGGCTGCCTAGTCAGCGCCTTGCGCTCGTTCCAGATCTCCTGCACGAACGGATCAGTGACGCTGTACCGACCGGGCGCTGGGCGCATGATGATATTTTCCGCCACGAGTGCATTTACAACGGGCTGAATTTCTTCCACCCGGACCTCTCTGCCGATAGCAGCCGAATAAGCAGCCGCCGCTTCTACGGAGAAAATTCCCTTGGCGTTCTCTGGTGCTTGGGTGATCCGATCGAAAATCGCCTGCGCAAGGCTCCCTAGGTTCTCGACCTTCGCCAGTTCGACATCGGCAGCTGCTGATCGCAGCGTCGCAGCAATCACGGGGAGAACCTGATCAGGAGCCCCAGCTGTAGTGATCTGCTGCCGCAGTAATCGCAGCGCCTTCAACATTTCCTCGGGCCGGTTCCCAAGGGTCTGGAAGGCTTGAAATGCCACATCCAGTGAGGGCCAGCGTCCAGGAAGTTCGCGGTCGATTCGGTCGATGAGGTAGGCGATGTAATCCTTCCCTAATACCGGATAAGGGATAGAGGTAGCACCGGCAAACGCTTGGTTACGCCTTGTCGTTAGTTCGTTGACGTGAGCACGATGGGAGCCCGTTCCGACGAATATGAAGTGTCCTGGTGTTACCGGCCGTGGATTGATCGCATCGCGGGCTGCCTTCAAGGCAAGAAGAAGCTGATTGCCCTCTTCGGAGGTAATTGCGTGCTGCACCTCATCGACGATGAGGACGACATCCACCTTGGCCTGGTCAACGACGGCCGTGAGTGCTTCGGCGAGCGTTGGGCCGCCTTCCTTGCCGATGGCTTTGAGTTCGAAGCCAAACTTAATGCCAAACGCCTCGACGTCTGCGGCGGTTACGCGTTTGAGCTTCTGCAGCAGCGCCGATGCAGGCCTTCGGATTTCGTCGAGCTTCTTCGCTATGGCGGTGTGCACCAACGTCGAGGGGCTGGCTTGAGTGTCGCTCCACAGGTCGACGTAGATCACCAAGGCGCCCGCTGCCTCAAGCGCAGGGATCAGGTCATTCAATAGAAACGTCGTCTTTCCCGTTCGTCGAATCCCTGAAAGGAACAATCCCGAGCGCAGGCCTTCATCGAGGGGGCCTGGTTTCAGCAGCTGGCCCGCCATATCCCGCGCAAGTTCGGGGCGACTGTAGATGGCGCTCATAAATTAGCCTCGGTTATTCCGTAAGGATAATTATAGGCCCACCATAATTTTTGATAACCCCCCACAGGAACAGCTCATAGACCTTTTTTAATCAATGATAAAGGACGTTATCAGTCATAATTAGGCGACCGTGATCGCCGTCGAACCACCAGCTGAAAATTCGGAGTTAGACCCCTACGGGGTTACAGGGGGACGGGGCTTGCCCTGGTCGTTGATGCCGATCTCGAACTCCGTCCGAATCTTCTTGCCCTCGACGGTGCGGGCAAAACGGATGCGGATCATGCGGAGGACAACAACGAGAACGACAACAGACCAAGGAGCGCCGCCCAGCCAGGCGAGCATCGGGTTTAGCTTCCTGCAGCTGGAAACAAAAAACCCGCCTGATGGCGGGTCCGATCGCTGGGCGGAATTGCAGGCACAAAAAAACCCGCTCTATGGCGGGCTTCTCGGAGACGCAAATCTCCCAACTGAGAAAATGGTCTCAAATTCTGCGACGCTGGTCAATACCAATCTACAACATCAAAAATATCAGATACTTATTGGATTTATCGTAACCTGTTACGGTCGACTCCTTGGCGATAGACCTCTCGCCCGTCGGCATCCTCGGCGGTGCACGCCGCCTGGAGGGCGCGGCTCTCCGCGCTCAGCTCCCTTTCCTGCCGGACAATCCATGGCGGGGTTGGCTTTCCATAACGAGGGTTCTCGACCCAGTGGCCGTAAAAGTCTCTGTAATGCGAGCTGTCTCGGTTATCGAACCAGTCGTCGTCATCGTCATAGCGACGCTGAACGCCCCAGTACGAGTAGTCGAACGCTAATCGCTGGATCGCTTCGTCGATCAGCGTTTTCTGGGTTTCCCCGGAGAACTGGATCATCTGGATCAGCAGCCCCGCGGCCTCGGCTGAGAGGTAAGTCGTGATCTGCTTGTTGCCGCCTTCCCTGCGCCGGCGCCGTAGCCGTTGCATGCGGGTCTCTTTCGCCTGTCTGGCGGGCGCTTTTGCTGGTTTTGCCATTCGTTCACCGAGGCCGATATGACTGAGAACAAAGCGGTCGCCGTTCCGACGAACGCCCCAGCAACGAAGCGTATGCCAAGCCAGTCCGTGCCGGCGCTCTATGCCGGCGACGACCACGCGGCCCGGCGCACGGTGGAGTTCTTCACTGCTCATGTCCGCAACCCGAACACCCGGAAGGCCTATGCCAAGGCCGCAGCCGAGTTCGCGAGCTGGTGCAAGACGGTCGGCATCGAGGATCTGCGCCTGGTGCAGCCGGTGCATGTCGCGACCTGGGTCGAGGGTCTGGAGCTGGCGGCGCCTTCGGTGAAGCTGCGGCTGGCGGCGATCCGGATGCTGTTTGACTGGCTGGTGGTCGGCCAGGTCATTCCCATGAACCCGGCCAGCTCGGTGCGAGGACCCCGGCACTCGGTGAAGAAGGGCAAGACGCCGGTGCTCGGCGCCGACGAGGCGCGCGAGCTGCTGGACGCGATCGACACGACTTCGCTGGTCGGCCTGCGTGATCGCGCCCTGATCGGGCTGATGGTCTACACCTTCGCCCGCGTCGGCGCGGTCATCAAGATGCGCGTCGAGGACGTGTATGTGCAGAACCGGCGCACCTGGGTGCGGCTGCACGAGAAAGGCGGCAAGCGACACGAGATGCCCTGCCATCACAACCTCGATGAGTACCTGCATGCCTACATGACGGCGGCCGGGCTCGATGCGGCGAAGGGTTACCTGTTCCGGTCTGCAGTTGGCCGCACTGGGCAGCTCACCGAAAAGCCGATGAGCCAGTCGGACGTGTACCGGATGATCGGCCGGCGTGCGATCAAGGCCGGCATCGCCACCAAGATCGGCTGTCACACCTTCCGGGCCACCGGCATCACCGAGTACCTGCGCAACGGCGGCAAGCTCGAAGTCGCCCAGCAGATGGCGAATCACGAATCGGCGCGGACCACCGGCCTCTACGACCGGCGCGACGATCAGGTTAGCCTCGATGAGGTTGAGCGGATCATGATTTGAAGAAAATCACCCAAAGCTCAGAAGCCAAACGCTCGCCATGTCCCTCACCTCGTTCTTCCAACACCATGTCATCAAGGGCAAGGACATCTATGTCGTCGATGACCACCACAAGGCGTTAGCCGCATGGGCTCTCGTCCGCCGATCTCTGGCCGAACCTCCGAATCTGATCACGATTGACCACCACACTGACACCAGCGAAGCCTTTCGGGGGCACGCCCATTGGGAAACCCACGAAGGCCACGTAAAGGACCGGGAAGTATTCCGACTAGGACTCGTGGCGCGGATCGATTGGCACAGCAACAAAAGCATTGCAGATGCCATTGCCAACTTGCGACACGACGAGCACATCGACGCGGCCGCATGTTCCTGCGTGCTCGACAACGCCTTCTGCATCCAACTGAGCGACTCCTGCGCAACGCCATCGATCGAAGAAATCGCTTTCAGGAATAGCCGTCAGGAAAACTGGCCCAACGGAGCGACGGTCGCAACGCCGACGCGGCCGATGACCTATGTGCCAGCCAGTAACCGTATCTACGCCTTGCCTTTCGACTGCTTCATTGGCTGCAGCACCATGCCTCACAACGACGAGTGCAACGTGCGGCACTCCGACGAGATCATCGAAACGATGTATCTCGATGATCAGCTCGCGCGAGGTGCCGAGATTTCACGGTGCTTCGGCCTATCGAGCCTTGAAGCGGCTCCGTACATTTTGGACATCGATCTCGACGCCTTCCATTCGCGTCGGGCCATTAACCCTCGGGACCCTTCGACGTTCCATCGCCTGATCAGGAACGCCGTGGCCATCACCATAGCCACCGAAGCCGAATGCGTCGACGAGGAGTGGCTAGATGAAGAAGACAGCATGAGTTCTAGCGACCTTTTGAAGGAGCTACTCGGCCACATCGAGCGGTGAGGGCATCCAGCATTTGCTTCAAAAAGGCCATTTTGTTTATTTGGTATTCATACGGTTTCGTACCTTCTGAAGAAATCGCCATTTGTTTCCGCAACGCGCCGGATGAGCCGAGCCGAGACAGCATCATAATTCAAACTGATTAAATGGTGTTGACGCTGTATAGCATTTGGGGGATTATCCGCTCGCGGAATCGTCCGCGCCAAATATACGGAGACACCAATGAGCACTCATTTCAACGAACTTTCTGAATCGGTACGCTGGCGCCTGATGGTGGAAGCGGCCAAAACGGCTGCGGGCCAGCAGGGCTACAAGCTCTCCCGCGTTCCCGGGCGCGGCCTCTCGAACGTCTGGAACATCGAGAAAGACGGCAAGAAGCAGGTCGCCTCGATCCGGACGAGCCGGGACCGCTGGTTCGCATTCCCCCCGCTCGACGGCGGCACCCGCTGGAAAACGCTCGATGGCGCCGACGTAGTGCTCGTCGCTGTCACCGACTCGAAGGATGACCCGAAAAGCGTCCAGGTCTTCCTGTTCCCGGCCGCCGAGGTTAGGAAGCGCTTCAACGAAGCCTATGCGGCTCGGATCAAGGACGGCCACAAGATCCCGGACAACTTCGGGATGTGGGTGTGCCTGGACGAAGATCCTCGTGGCATCGCATCCAGCGTCGGCGCCGGCATCGCCACTCAATACCCGCCGATCGCGGTCTTCATGATCCAAAAGCTCATCGAAGAGATCGGCGGCGTGGCGATTTCAGCGCCCGTCGCAGATGAGGTCATCGATGATGATGCGGCACCGTCCATGGCCGTGCCGAGCACCATCGCCGAAGTGATGGACTGGTCGCGCGTACAAATCGCGAGCCTGGCCGGGGTTCGCGTCGACGCCGTCAAACTCGATCTGCGGATCGAGTATTGATGCTTGACCGCACGATGCGCAGGGCCGGGAGAGGCAGCCTTGATGAAGTCGGGAGAATTCGCCTCTAGTTGTCGTGCCATCCAGCTGATGCAACCTCCAAACATCTGGACGGAGACGGGTCCGGGAACTATATTTCCATTTTACTTCTACCCTATATCTATTTTAGAATCGAGGCGTACTCAGAGCTAACGGAGTTGCAGATGCGGACCAAGGGCGCAACGAATCGATCCCCGCGCGAACTCAAAACGGCAGGGACGAACCTGATCAAGGAGGCCAAGCTTAAGGAGCGACTCGCGCGGTACAAGCTGGCGGGTCGCGACAAACCCATACGGGCGCAGGTGTCCACTGGCTAAGGAGGGCCGCCAATGGCACGTCCTGTGGGATCCAAGAACAAGACCCCCCGCGAACTTAGGGCCGAGGCCGCGAGCCTGGTTAAGCGAGCCGAGTTGATGGAGCGGATTGAGAGACTTAAAAATAAGACCAAGAAGAAGAACGACTGAGTGGGTACCGGTACAAGAAGAGCGGGACGATGCTGCTGGAGCGGAGCCCGAAAACCCAGCGGCAGGCGACCCTATTCGAGGACGCGGCCGGCCTAGAACGACGAACGCGGCTCAACTCGGGTGGATCGAATCAACCAGAAATACGGGCGGCGAACTGTCGCGCTGGCTGGCGTCGGACGCGAAAAAAGACATGGTCGCTGAAGGCCGAAAATCGGTCGCCGGCATGGACAACTGGCTGGTCAGAACTGCCGCGCGTGAGCTGACAAATCATCAGGCTTTGATCACAGCAAAGATCGAGCGAATCAGGATCTAGGCTGCAGTCCGGCGCTCATGCCTTTGGGGCCGAATCATGGCCTGGGAATACCTCGGACTTCACCCCGAGGCGCTTGCCGATCGATCGCGCGCTACTGACCGCCATGTCTACAAACGCGCGTTTGTCGTAGTTCTTTTCATTGATCAGCGCTGCGGTCATCCCGCGGACTTCGGCAAGCGTCAACGCGAGTTCGGCCGACCAGACAGGGCTGTTATTAAGTTGCTGCTGCAGTCCATCGATCGATTCGATCAGGTCTCCCTGCTGCTGCTGAGTTCGAGCGAAATCATCTTGTAGACCTGCCATGGCGACGTAAAGCTCGTCGATGATTCGCTTCGCAGCCTCGTCCAAAACCTGCCGGGCGGTATTGTCGAAATACCGCATGACCGGTCGCAGCAACCTCGTCCAGTCCGCTCTCTGGTCGTTCCAGCTGTAGCGCGTGCTGACTTCCTTGGCGCCCCGCTCCAGGAGGAACCGGATGGCCTCGGATCGACCCTTTCCGCTGGCGGCGCAGTAGCCGTCTATAGATTTGAGCAGCTTCTTGGGGACCCTGATGGTGATGCGGTCGTCCACTTCAGATCCTCGGGGACTGGGTTACGAATATGAGCACAGAGACCACAAAAATAATCAATAAAAACATGGTTTTATTGAATTTGTAGGCTGATTGTGTTCTCTTTGTCAGACATACGTCTGACCAATTTTATATGTTCTTAATCATGAGAAACATAGGCTTACGTCACTTTTGTTGAAGCACCCCATTGGTGCGTTGGGTGTGATCATCTGAAGGGACCCGCTCGCGGGGGGCACCGGTCGGAAAGCCAGTCGCTATCGACCCCATCTCCGCTTTTTGGAGATGGGGTGCTCTCGGTCTGTTCTGTGGTTTAGACAGGTTCTGGAAGTCGGTCCAAGGGCGCTATTTCAATGACCAAACGCCGGAAGATTTTCGGGCGAATTCCGGCAAGAATCTGGGACGATTCCGGCAACTTTTTGGGCGAAAACCGGCAAGGCTTCCAGCGAAAGATGATTGCGGAGTGGGCGAAGATGCGTGTCGCCGACCATGCTTCCAGGCGCGGTCAAAATCGGCGGATAACCCTGTTCCCCTGCCCAATACATGCACCCAATCAAGTCAAACCTGCAGCCCGTAGTCGAGCAGCGCATTGGCCGCAATCTGCTCCGCTGTCAGCTGATCGAGCTGCGTCTGAAAGCGCTGCTGCCTCTCCGGAAAATTGAACTCAGCGATGCGGGAATTGCCGACCTCAAGGCGCGGTCGAATCGGTTGCAGAACCAGACGCTCGGCACGCTGATCGCTGGGTATCTGGACGGCGTCGATGCCGAAAAATCGGCGGACCGGGAGCGGCGAATCGAGGAGTTCGTGCAAGCCAGAAACTGGCTGACGCACCACCTGCTGTCCACCCATGGCGCGCTACAGACGGACGAGGACTGCACCGCCTGCATCGAGCGGCTGGACCGGGACTATGCCGATGCCGAGATCGTGGCCGCCGAAGTCGCAATGGCGACTCGGATCATGTTCAAGATGGTCCGCGCATTCGTCGAAGGCTGGGAGAATGCCGGGGCAGATTTGTCGGAAGGTACGGCGCTGATGGCGGCGATGGAGCGGCATCTCGGCGACGAGACACCGATCGAAGTCTCGGTCGTGATGCCGCCCGACTCCGTCGAGAACATCCTCTCCGCGGTGATGCGCAGGCTGCACCGCGAACGCCATGACGCCGAGGGCTGGACACACTTCGCGCCAGCCGGCCAAGTCGCGCGGCGCGAGTCCTCGGACTTGCCGAAGAAGGGGCTGCTGGACGTCGCGCGCAGGGTCGAGGGCTTTCAGTTTGAACAGCGTCCAGCTGGCTCGCCGAACGCGGCATGGATGTTCCGGCCGACGGGCTAGCCTCGGTCCGGTCCGACCAGACTTACCCACCGTCTATGGGCATCACTGACGGACCCTTAGGCCGCGGATAAGTCGGCTCTCTGGCCCATCAGTTGTTCCACCTGAATGAGCCAACGATCGCCCGCGACGATGGCCATGCGCGGTCGGGAACATGGTCCGCGAAGTACCGGGACAGCCAGGGTATTTCGACCGTGATGCTTGGCGGATTCTTCCAGCGCGCCGGACGGTCTGAAGGTGAACGATGGCGGGCCAATCAGGGAAGCGGAGCAGCGTTGCTTGGGCGAAGACCCTGGGGCTGCGGCCGGCTTATCCACGGCCGCAGGGTCTCAAGACTGAGCCCGCAGGCGGTGGGTAAGTTGGTCGCCGATCGGGCCGACGATGGCACAGCCTCTGCTGGCGGCGGGATATTGTGCGTGCTCAGAAGGGCGTCACTCGGAACCGGTCTCGACGTGACCTTTGGCATTTGCCGCATGCAGCCGGCGGGACTACCCGTAGTCATCGACATGTAATGACTATTCGGTGAGTCACCGGTGACCACCCTTGCGATGGCGGGTGGGGTGCGGCGGCACTTGGTGCGATGTGCGATTCAGGCATGTTGCCGCGCTACTGTCCGCGCTCAAGGAATTGATTGATCAGCATGGTGATCAGCGCTGATCGGCTCATGTATCGCCGTTCGGCCTCGGCATCGAGCCTGGTCCGCACGGCATCGGGCAGCACGACCGAGATCTGGCTGCGATCGATTCCTCGCTTGGCCTTTAGTCCGGTAGCAGGGAGCTCCATGGGGCCGGCAGCAGCTGAATCGGGGGCAGCGGCGATGAAGCCATCGACACGGGGCAATCCGGGCTTTACGCGAGTGATGGTCATACCGGCGTCTCGCGCGAGAACATCATCAATTGATCACCGCCAATCACCGACCTGTCATTACATATCACCGACGAATCACCGTTGGCCGAATGGTGATCGGTGACATACAGGCGCCGTAGCAGCTGGGAGAGTTCTGCGTCGGCCTTGGTGTCTCCTGGTTTCAGCTCCGAGACGCAGAGACCGGCCCCGGCGGCGTTCGCGAACGCCTTGCGCCGATGCAGCGGTGAGTCGAGATAGGCCAGCTCGGGATACTCGGAAACCGCTGCAGCAGCCTCGCGGTTGTCGCCGCCAGATGGATCGGCACAGTTCAGGACGGCAAACGCTTGCAGGCCATCGCGCACCGAACGGGCCTCCTGAATGAGCTGCGCGATATCCGCGAGCGCCCAGACGTCGTAGGAGCGGGGCTGGAAGGGCACCAGCAGCACGTCCGTGACCACCAGCGCGGCCCGTAGCGCAGATGAGTCGCGTCCGCCGACATCGATCACCACCTCCGCGAACTTCGGCGCCTGCTGAAGCACTTGGCTGCGGAGCTGCACGCCGTCTGAAAAGCTGGAGCAGGCGATCGAGGGCGTGCGGCCAGATTCAGACCGTACTGCCACTGCGTTCGACGCTGTGGCTTGGCGATCCCCATCGACCAGCCAGACGTCCCGGCCAGCCATTGCATGACGAATGGCAATGTTGAGCGCGATCGTCGTCTTGCCGACGCCGCCTTTGGTGTTGGCTACGGTCAGGATCACGACCAGAGCCTCGCTGGTACTGCACCGAGCATCCTTTGGCGCTCGCCGCTGTTTGCCGGCCCGGGACGCCAAAAAGCTGTGGTTATCCACAGGCCCCAATCGTTACCAAAGCTTTTCGTTAGAAAGTTAAAGACGCGCGCGCGTGTTACGGTTTTGCAGGCCATTGATTGCCCACGTGAAAAAGACGCTTTCTGTCCGCGATCCCCCGTTATGGATGTCCGCGATACCCCGAGAATTCGTCCGCGATACCCCGGAGTTGGCGTCCGCGATCCCCCGATTGAATCCACAGGTGAATGTGTTGGGAACGAGCGACTCATCGGAGACGCTCCTGAATCAAGAGAGCGCTGATGGCATCGCCAAGCCGCACTGGGTCGTGTGGGCCGTTGATGCGCTCGCTTCGGAGGATTGGGTCGGCGCCCTGGCCCCCGCTGGCCGCGCGATTCTCGTGAAGTGGCCTCGGTCCGCGCGCGTCCGACTGTCGCGTCGTTGATGGAACAACCGCCCCGTTGTTGGCCGATACGTCGACCACGGCTGATCGGGGTATCGCGGACACCCCGATGGCCGGAACTGTGGTGAGGGCGGCAGCCGCGCAGATTTCGGCACTCGCCGCGAGTTCAGTCTGGAAGGCGAATAGCGTTTCGCCATCCTGGAAAGCCCACAAATCGAGCAGCCGAGTGGGGCGCTCGCCGATGATTCGCCCGAGGTCATGCTTGAACTGACGGTGCGCTCGCGTCGATCCGCACTTCTGCTGAAGTCGGGTGAGCTTGATCTTGAAGCTCGGTTGGTCGCCGAGGTGCTTTCGGGCCAGCTCGTACACGCGCCGCGCGATGCCGCTGGCAAGCAGGAAGTAGTCCGGATCGATCGTGACGATGGTCTTGCTCTGGATGGAGCGCAGGAACCATTCGCTGACGGTGATGTGGATGCAGGTCATCCGGCCCTGTCGCGACTCGCGAAACTCGTATGCCGTCAAGACGCTGAAGTTCTGCTTCTCCACCATCATTCCGGTCGGCAGATTCGTCTTGAATCGGGTGCCGACGAGTCGATCAAGCGCGCATTCAAGTTCCCGGTAGTCCCGACCACCAGAACCGCGCCGGATGGCCTCAAGCAGATCTGCTGCGGTGACGGCCAACGTGTTGCTGATGATCTGCCCGGCGTCCAAAGACTTCCTGATGAGGCTCGCGAGGTAGATCAGGATGTCCTTGTCCCAGATCGTTGCTGAACCGTTCGTCGAGGGTAGGATCTCGATGCGCGTGCCGCTTCGCGGGTCTACGAAGCTCACCGGCTCCTTCTCCCCGCCTTTCCGAAGCGAAAAGAACGGGAAGGCCATCGAAGCCTGGTCGTCCTTGCTCGCAAACGCGCGAAGCTCGTCCTGACGGAACTCGCGCTGCCTCACGGGATTCAGATTCCGGTCGATTCGACGATCAGTTGGTCGATGAGGTCGCGTCGGAAGTAAATGCGCCGGCCAAGTTTTACGCGCGCCGACTTGAGCCGATCGGCAAATTCTGTGTGGCAATGAAGCGTTGCCCGCACGCCGCTAGGGGTTCGATGCAGCAGCGCCGCCAAGTTTTCGAGCGTGAGTAGCGGAGACGGGATTACAACCTCGCTCATGTCATGTCCTCGTGTATCGTGTGAAGGTTATTGAATGTGGGCGCATCTGAGCGTGTCTCGGAGGCGGAACACGAAAAAAAATGTGCGTAACCACAATACAATGCGTTTTATCACGCTTGGAGGATCGTTTGCAACAAGCTGATCCACATCGTCTTGAGACAGGGCGCCGGTTGGCGGAGCTGCGAGGGCGCCTAGGCAGGACGCAGGTCGAGCTGGCCGAAGAGCTCGGCGTTTCGTACCGGAGCATTCAGAGCTACGAGAGCGGTAAGCAGGACGTCCCGTCGGAGGTTCTCCGAGCCTTGCACTCGAAGTACTGCACAAGCAGCGACTGGCTGCTGTTCGGTCCCTCGGTAGCGCCCGAGACGGGGGATAGGCTCTCCGGCGCCGCTGAAATGGCGCAGCGAACTTATGACGTTTGGGAGACCTTGCTCAGTAAGGCGGCGATCCCAGTTCCCGTGGAAGCGAAAAAGGTGCTCTTCAATGTCTTCGTCGATCTCGCTATCCGCAACGGCGAACTATCTCAGGGGCAAATGCAGCGTGCTGCCGAAAACCTTATCCAACACGTCGAACCGAAGGATTAAGGATGCGAACTGAAGACGAAGTTCGAATCGCGAACGCAGAACGCGCCGCAGTTGATATCAGCGCGCGGACCCGTAAGTCGGTCGACCGAATACAGTTTGTGGTGCGAGCGCTTGCCGGTGTGTCTTGCGTCGCCTGCGTAATCGGGATATGGGCCCTTTGGGACAGCGCATTGGCTGCTGAAAAGGGTTGGGCGTTGGTGATGCTTGTCGTCGGCATCGCGGGTCTGACCGGAATATCAATCGGGCTAGCCCGTCGGAGTGGACTTGAGAAATATCCCCGACGCCGCGGGGATCGTTGCTAGCGGCGGAGGCAAAAAAGAGCCACAGCTTTCCTATCGGGCGTTGCTTCGTAGATGCAGACGAACTCCCGACCTTTCGTTCGAAATGATTGAAAAAGCTACAGCTCGCTGCTTCTGGCGGCATCTGCGATCGTATTTGGAATAGGGGCGCTACCGCAGTCGTTTGGCAACGATTACGAGAGCGACCAAACTAAAAAATGAACTGATTGGGGGGCTTTCCGCTGGATTCGCATGACATTCTTGAAGGCGCACGCTCACCCACCAATCCGCGGGTATACGTGATCGGTGCGTTCGATAGCCGGATTACCTTCTACTCTCAACAAGTAAGGGCGCTCTCTATTGTCCACGCGCTAAAAGCGACCGGAGTTCTCAACGACGGCGTGCACGTTGCAGTTGTGGGCGCCGGCGCAGCCGGCGTTACGGCCGCTGCAGCCGCAGCGTTGCTGGGTAATGTGCACGTCCATCTCTACGAGCGTGAAGACGACGTGTTGCCGATGCAGCGTGCTACGTCGCGGCGGCGCCTAGACCCGCACATCTATGGTTGGCCGAATGTCACAAGCGACGATTCGATAGCCGATCTCCCGCTGTTGGATTGGAAATCTGGACCTGCACGCGACGTACGCAACGACGTTGCGGACGAGTTCGCTGCCATCAAACAAGCGGTTCCCCATCGGCTCAACGTCTATACCCAAAACAACATTCGAGACGTCCGACCCGTTGGTGGCCGGTTGGAGCTGGATATTCGACGCGCTCCCCGGGTGGGTGAAATATCCCGAGATATCGACGGGCAAATTCAGGACGGGAATGTCGTCGATCTGTTGCTTCTGGCTTTCGGATTTGGGCTGGAAGCCGGTGAGGTCTTCCCCGGGGTGCCAAACACCAGCTACTGGCTAGACGGGGGCGTGCCCGGCCCGCAGTTCGAAGGCAACGCAACTCCACGATTCCTCGTGAGCGGAAATGGGGACGGCGGTCTAATCGATTTGGTTGCTGCAGCCAGCGCGAATTTCGATCACGCCGGCACCATCGAGGCAATCGTCAATCAACCGGACATCGACAGTATCACTTCCGAACTACTGGCCATTGACCATGAGGCGCTCGCCGCACTTCGCGAGGGCCGCGGGTTTGACTTCATCGGCGAGTACGACGCCCGTATTCGCCCCGATCTCGAACGCATGGGACTCATCGCACGGATGGCCGGCAGACTTCGACGCGGGGTGAGGCTCACGCTTCAAACGCTAAAACCAGAAGTGTTCTCGATCGAGACGGCGACGCTCAATCGCGTGGCGGCCTACCTAGTGATCCGTGCATGTGCGCTGGGTGGGCAAGCTGAATTCAGGCATTTTCACGGCGCGGACATCGCGAAATGCGATGCTCCCTCTCCGTTGCCGTATCCCGCGCTCTATTGGTTCACCTGTAGTGGGCAGCGGTTCGGGGTGGACAAAGTTATCGTTCGGCGAGGTCCAGATCGAATCACGGCTCGTGTGCCTTTTGCGAACGTGCTCGCTGGATACGAGGACGCCCACAAGGACTGGTCGGCTTTACACGGTACGGATGCAATCGTTCCCAGGCTCGGAGCAGCAGCTCGGGCTGCGCTCAAGGCTAAGGCTCGAGAATTTCTTATTCCCGCTGCAAAGCACTCTGTCCGCCACCGCCGGCAGCATGAGCCGAATGCCGTAAGAATCCAACGAGACGAAGCTATGATCCGCTGGTCCGGCGATGTCGCGCCTGCCGAGGTCACGCAACTTTGGGATTCGGGACAGAATGAATTAGAGGTTCTGGTTCCAGGCTCGCCTGACTCGCTCGGTCCCGTTGCTGCGGCACTGGTGCGGCTCGTCCTTCATGCACGAAATGCGAGCTTCGTCGGAGATCCTACCGACTGGAAGGCATTTGTCGAAAAGTGGACGAGCAAATCGACCCACGCAGAAAACCTCTCGTCGCCGCCAATTCGCCCCAATCCGAGTGGTGTGACTCGAGACCCAACCCTCGCCACGTCGGACGACATTGCGTTGTCGCTTCACAAGGGAATGTCGCGATGGCTCCTGGGGCAAATGAACGTAACTATCGAGAAATTTGTTTCTTTAGGCCGCGACGATAGCTATACCGTCGGCTTCGTAGCTGCGCCGGATCTGCGTAGCGCCATGCGGACAATCTGGCACGTCTGGAGAGGTCAGTTCGAGGCTGATGACGCGTTGCTGGATCGCTTTCTGAGACTCGTGATCTGCGCTGAGGACGACGACGCTCGCCAAGATGAGGCGCGGGTTCTTCTGGGCCCGAACCGTCTGTCGGTCGTTACCAGAGCCGTCGCAGCAGCGCTTGCGATCGCGGCTGCTTGGCAGGATACCGCGCCGCGAAACAGCCGGCCGGGCAATCTTTCGCGCGGGCTCGACGCCTTTGGTCATGCATGCGGTGCCGAACGTATTGGCGGTCGGCCTATGTCCATCGCGGCGGTTTCGTTCATGTGGAATACGGACTTTGTCCTCCTTTCGCACCTCACTGCGCCGCCGACGGTCGAGTTCCTGGCGCAGTCCAGCCTAGCCGAAGTAGGGGATAAGCAGCCTCGCCTGTCGCAGCCCGGCAATGGCGGCATGTTCATGGCTCTGGACTCTGCGTTTCATTCAGCTACTGAGGCGGGGCTTGCGGCAATGACCGAGTTTGTGAAGAGCGTAGAGCACAGGCATTTCGAGAGACTCAGAGCCGAGGTGGCGTAGGCATGGCTATAGAAACTGCTGCGGCACCTTCGGGTGACAACGAGTTGATCGAAACCCGCGCCCGCTTGATCAAGGCCGCAGAAATCGCGGGTTTGAATTCGGCCGACGTGGATGCCTTGGTCAAGCCGGAGTTCAATGGCGGCGCACATTCTGACGCTGCACGGCTGAGTCCAGGGGACCTACTACGACCGATAGCGGCCGTTCGTCTGGGATGCTATTCGGTCGTAATCGGCATGCTGCCCAGCCATGCAAATGCAGAAGCGGTTAACGAAACCTTGCGCCGATTCCGAAACCAGTGCGTTGTAGCGCGCTCCTATCTCCGGGCGAACGAGGCACTTGATCTGCAGGGAATCCTTATCGGTCCTCGCGGAAGTGAGCGCGACGAAGAGTGGAGAGCGCTAGCGCTGACGGTCGAGCGAGATGACCGTGTCGCGAGAAAGTTCGTCTGGCTGCGGCCCGAATCCAAGGATGCCGATGAAGCCAGCTTCCATGAGCTGGTGAAGCGCACGTTTCTTGCGCGGCCCTGGAGAAGTGAAGGGACCTTCACTATGGCAGCGCTCGACAACCTCAAGCGCGTTGCCTTGACCTGGAACGTGAAGGTCTCTCGAAACACCGTGGATGAATGGATGGAGCTTGGCGTAAGTCAAAGCGAGGACTCCGACGAGTTGGTCCAGAAGTTAGTGGAATCATGGTCTCGGAGGGAGCAATCGTGAGCAGCCTATTCCTCAATTCGTTGCGCTTTGAGAATTTTCGGACGTTCGGGACTTTCGAGACAGAGATTGTTCCGGCTCCGGGTCTGACCCTTATCGTCGGCATGAATGGGCTTGGAAAGAGCAGCTTTTTCGACGCCCTGGAATGGGGCCTTACCGGGGAGGTCAGTCGGTTCAAGAGCGCCGCGACCTCCATTGAACAGGGCCGCTATCTAACTCGACGCGGCGCACCGCCGGACTCTCATAAAGTCTCCCTGGGGTTTGACAACGGAAAAGCTGTCGTCCGCAGCGAATTGGAGCAACCGAACTCGCTCGATGTCATCCGGATCCTGCAGCGACCCACCTGGACCGCCGAGATCCAGGACCTATCCACGTACCTCGCTTTTACCCACTTTCTGGGCCAATCCGCTGGGCAGCGCTTTACGAGCCGTGAGCGTGACCAACAGTGGGCGTCGCTCAAAGGGCCCAGCGGGATCGATCGGTTGGAGGAGGTTCGAGCCGGTCTTCGAGGGCGCGCGACCGAGATGGCCTTCAATCGAAGGATTCGCAACGAGACCTCTGCAATTCAGGAAGCCGACCGCCTGCTCGCCGAGTGGCGAGAGCTCCGGAATCGCCTTGCGCGACTTCGGGAAGCGACGAGCGCCGCGGGTGGCCTCGCGCCAGAGGTCTTCGAGACCCGTCTGAACGCGCTGATTTCGAAGGTGACCGAGATTGTCTCCGAGTTCGATCCAGGTGAATCCTCTGGCGATGCCCTCGCTGGACTGCGCGAATCCCTGGAGCGCGTTCGTAGCGATCTCAATTCCGCGCGTCACAGTGCAGACTCGCTAGCGGAAGTCGTCGCCAGGTATGGCGCGGAGACGCTTCTTGCCGACCCGGAGGCGCCATCGCTGGTTGCGGCGCGCGCCGCCGAGCTCGCGGAGCGGCAAACCCTTCAGCAGGCGCTCGCCGCGGTCGAGGCAGCGGTTGCGCGTTTGGCGTCGGCGACGGCGACGGTCTCGGCCGACAACCAACGGATTGTGCGATTGGAGTCCTTCTTGGTGGACGTCCGCGAGGTGGCTCGGCTGACCGCCGAGTTGACCCGTCTCAGCACTGAGGAGGCACAGGTAGTCGAGTCGCTCAAACTGAATCGTGCCAATCTCGGCGCTCTCGAGGCAGAGATCGCAGCGATCCAGGGCCGGGCGACTGAACTGGCAGGTCTCGAAGCCACCGCGCGCGCGGCAACGACAAAAGCGGATCTGGCCCGCCAGCTGCCTACGCTGCGCGCGCGCGCTGCGGCCAGTGCCGACGCGTTGCGAAAATTCGACGTCGCCCGAACAACGGCGCTACAGGCCTCGCTGACATCCGAGCGGAGCCGTCTCGCTTCGAGCATGGCGACCTTGAATGTGGCAATAGCGTCCGCCAAAGATCGGGCGTCCAAGGTGACAGCCGCCGTGTCGGCTATCGCCAGCCACTTGCAGGACCACGATCAGGATTGCCCAGTCTGCAAAAGCCGATTCGAGGTAGGGCAGCTGCGCTTGATCGCGGCCGAGACGGCCAAGTCCAAGGATGAAGCTCTGTCTAGACTCGAGCAGGATCTTGCGGACCTGTCGGAGCAACTGTCCAAGGCGAACGGTGGAATCGCGGAAGCTCAGGTAACCCTGCAGAGCGCCGAGGCGGCACGCGTTGCGTCGACCACGGACGCGACCGCCGTGTCACGACTGGAAGCGCAGCTTCATCACCCGCAAGCCAAGCCAACCGACGATCTAGCGGCGTTTGCATTGGCCGGCGAACAGCAGGCTACGGAGGCGCTTGCGGCGTCGAGAGCTGCTACGGCGGGGGACGAAACAAGCAAGGCCGAAAAGACCTCGAGCCGGCAGAAACTGAAGACCGACATCGCCGAACTGGAACGCAAGCTCACGGAGATCAAGGCCCAGACGCTCGTGGTAGGAACCGAGCGCCAGTCTGCTGTCGAACGTCTTTCCGCTGGCGGGATGGAGAGTGCGACAGCGGATTCGCTTACGACGACACTTGGCGAGGAAAGGGGTCGTCGCTCGGTTTCCGGCGTCGAACTGCAGGCAGCGACCGACGAACGCCGGCGCGCGGATGAAGTAGCGGCGGCGGCACGCACGCGACACCTTGCAGCTCAGCAAGCGTTGCAGCGCTCGGCGAGCGCGCAAGCGACTGCGGCCGAGACTCAGGCGGCACTTCAGCTTACGTGGCAGCAGTCTGGGCTTGCCGGAACGCCAAAGGCAAAGTCAGTCGAAGAGCTGATATCGCATCTCCAGGAGAGATTGTCAGCGATTGATCGCTTTGAAGGCGAAGTGGCTGTGCTCACCACCGCTTTTGAGGTTTCGACACGGAACGTCGAATTGTCCGACCTGGTAGCGGACATGGAGGCAAAAGGGGGCAGGGGCGCATCAACGGATCCGAACATCCACGAGGGCGAACTCCAGTCCGCCAGCGACGCCGCTCGTCGTGCGTTGGCGCTGACGGAGGAAACGCACGATGCTGTTGCAGCGTTTGCCGAAAAGCTGAGGGAGGAAGCCAGAAGATTCTCCGAGCAATTCCTGACGCCACTGAACAGCCTGATCGACGACTTCAATGAAGCGCTGCTGTGCACGCCCGGGGAATCGGTCAATCTGAGCGCCACCTATCACAAGGATAGAACGAAGTTCGATTTGCTACTTCGAAATCGAGATCAGCTTGATGACGCCCTCATTGATAAGGGATTGCCACCGCAGGTAGTGCTTAGCGAAGGACAGCTCGCCGCGAACGGGTTCAGCATTCTTTGCGCCGCTAGTACTGCCTATCCGTGGTCACGATGGCGCGCCTTGCTGATGGACGACCCGCTTCAGCACAACGACATCATCCACACCGCTGCGTTCGTCGATCTGATGCGCAATTTGGTTGAGATCCAGCAGTACCAGCTAATCATGTCTAGCCACGATCAGGGAGAGGCGGAGTTCATTCGGCGGAAGTTCGACGCTGCAGGCATTCCCTGCTCGGTCATCGCGTTGACGGCACCGTCGAAGCAAGGGGTCAGGCACCTCCCGCCCGAGCACAACGCAGCAGCTCGAAACTTTCTAGCAACGCAGATCAAGCAGTCGGCTTGAGCTTGATCATCGAGGCACCGGCGGGCGGAATATAGGCGGCACCACCCGGGCGGTTTTCCGCCGGCGCTCGGTCCGCGGGCGGGGCCACGTTTTCATGGTTGTCCAGAGGACCGAAACTCAGTTTTTCTCGACAGGCCGCCCAGCAGGAGTCATGCCTACTCGGGGTCAGGCAGCTCGTGCAGATTGATTCCTTGGACGAGATCGAAATCCGACGCGCCGACCGAAGCGGTCGCGACCCTGGCTTAAGCCGTCAGGACTCCAGCCGTAGCGAACGTCCGGGCTGCTACCAGCCCAACATGGAGGATGTCATTAGCAGCATTGAAGCAAGGATAGGCGATATTTACGGCCTAAATCTGCACCTGATCTTCATAAAATCGAGGGACCAGCTACAGGCGGCCCCATCTCTACATCCTGCTCGGCGCTAACTTCGCCTGCCTCCTTCATGCGCCTTGTCGGTGGAATAATTAGTGGGCCGCCAATCAGGGTAATCCGGTCAAAACTGAACACGTGCTCGCGCGGACTTTGCGCGCATCGCCCGACCATACGCCGAGGGAAATCCGGCTCGCCCGGCCTGATCTGCACCTCACCTGAGCAGACTGTGCAGGTACTGGTGTAGCGAACGATGCGCCACTCGGCCTGCGGACCGACGCCAACGATCTCGAGTTGCGTCGGGTTGCCGTGACTTATCAGCTCGTCAGGGGCGCTACGCAACCGATCTTCGATCGTCTGGTGCCATGCTCGTGCCTTGAAGTACAAGAAGACGGCGAAGATGGCCGCCTCGAACGCCAGCTTCAGGGAGATATCACCGGACTTGGTCGTCAAAGCGATCAGCAGCGCGATGACAACAGCGGCCCCGGCGCCAAAAACGCTGATGAGAACCCGGGCAGCGAGCAGCTTCCAACGCCAGTGGCCGCGGCGCAGCCTGCCGTCGCGAAAGATGAACCGCCCCCATGCGCTCAGATCGGGGCCGGAGCAGTAGCTCATCTGATAGTCGACCAAGTGCTGCTCAGGCAACGGCGAGCTTTCGTGCACGTTGGCGCCGATGTCGGTTTCAGGGGTTGGCGTTGGCGCTGTGTCCGTGGTCGGTACCGCGGCGCGTTCAAGCCAGAAGACTTTTTCGCCGCCGGCACCTTGGGCCGGCTGATGGTCTCGAAGTTGGAGCGCGACGATTCCCTGGCGTCCGTTCGCCACGATCCAGCTTTCGATCTGCCGGCGGTTGCCAGTGAAGAATTTATGAAGTGCGGTTGTCCGAATATCCGCCTTCGCCTGCTCCGAGGCGGTCATGCTGGCGACATCTCGCCCGGAATCGCGAAGCGCAACTCGCGGGTACTTCCCCGGCAGTCGGCCATTCGCCAGCTCCTCCAGACTGAGCTGGGCGAGGCGTCGCGCTGCACGTGCAGCGCTATCCGTTCGTTGCTCGGACGCAAGCCAGTCGAGGAATGCTCGGAGGTCCTGCTCGGTTGGCGTCATCGCACGGTGAATTCGGAACGGTACAAGAACCGTGTTTTCACCTATTCCTGCGGTTCTCCGCAACTTTTAATCGGTCTCCCAATGGTTTTTCCAGGAGACGACCTTGAAAGTTGGAATCGCGATCTACGAGGGAGAAGCTGTCCGGTACGCAAGTGATCACGAAGGGACCATGCGTCACGCGGATTACGCCAAGCGCAAGCCGGGCAGTTATCAGTGCGTTGCCTGTGGTGCTCCCATGGAAGTTGCCGTGTCGATATACGAAAGTGCGGTATTTCAGCATCCAGCACTGCATAACTGCGCGGGTAGGTTGCCCTGCGAACAGGCCCCGGACGCAATTGCCGAGCTAGGAAGCAAGACACGCTGGATTTCGTTCGATGCCAATTGGCGAGAGGGCAGTTGGACCGTCAAGACGGTACGGCTGACATGGTCTGGTGAGGGGTATCTGCCGGACGCGGTGGCAGTCAGCGGAAGCAGAACGATCCTGCTGACGGGGCAGCACGAGCCTGATCCAAGTGCTGCGGTGGATTCGGTAAGGGAACTGTTCGGCGACACGAAGCGACGGTTGGTAAACGCCGCGTGCTGCAACGGGTCACTTGGCCATACTGGTGGTTCCGGGACAGCGAGCGGCTGAGCAGTGCCGGTCCTTGAACGTGACCCTGTCCGAGTCTATACGCGGCCTTTTCAGTAACGGGACCTTCACGAGCATCCCGACACCACGGACTTCGTACTAGCTAAGCTGCTGAGAGGTACGCCAGCGGTACACACATCCTGCATGCGCGACCGCGCCAAACTGCGCTAACCCGCTGTTTCTAAACAGCACTAGGCTATGCCGGTAAGCAACAACAATCACATAACTATCATGGGCTTAGTGTTTGAGGGCCCGACTCATAATCCCTTGGTTGTCGGTTCAAGTCCGACAGGGCCCACCACTAAATCAGCAGCATCAACAGCTTGGAACCGAATCGTCGGATTTCGGTTCAGCTGTGGTCGCAAGTGGGCTGCGGCAAGCCGCAGCGAACCGATCGCCGTTCCAGCCAGCTGACTCCGACGAGAGGTCATTGTCTCGATACAACAAGTCTGCAAGCATATCGTTCACATGTAAAACATTTACGTAACGATCATGAAAGGATCCGAACGCCTGGCCCAGGTTGCTGACAGCACGCCCCGGATGGCGCGTGCGTTGCCGGAGCTGTCGATGCCGGGAACGGTGATGGTGCGTCTGCTGCGCATCACCGGTTTCGGGCTGAGCAGGTACTTCGAGCCGGTGTTTCGTTCGCTGGGGCTGACCGAGAACACCTTCCACGTGCTGTGTCTGCTGGTCGCCAACGACAGCGCGTCGGCCTCGCCGGGTGAACTGAGCGAAATGGTCGGGACCAGCCGCGCCAACATGACCCGGCTGCTCGAGGAGTTGATCGACGATGGCTACGTCGACCGAAGCATCGATCCGCGCGATGCCCGCCGTCACGTCATCACCATCACGGCCGAAGGCCGGGCCAAGGCGCTCGAAGCGGCGCCGCGCCTGCGCGAGCCGATCGAGGCCGCGTTTTCCGGGCTTGATGACGAGGAATTCGCCGTGCTCGAGCGTGTACTGCGCAAGCTGATCATGTCGCTGGACAAGAGTCCCCAGGCTGCTCGCGTTCCGGCCTGAGCCGGCGCGCCCAAGAAAAACAGCTATTCCGTTCGAGGAGATCGACGATGTCGAAAGTGCCGGCAAAGGTTCTGTACGAGAAGAAGGGCGAGGTCGCTTACGTCACGCTCAATCGTCCCGAGTGCAAGAACGCGGTCGACTACGAGACTCACTTGCTGCTCTGCGCGGCCTGGAGGGATTTCCGCGATGACCCGAAGCTGCGGGTGGCGATCCTGACCGGCAGCGGCGACGCCTTCACCGCCGGCGCGGACCTCAAGACCCATGCGCCGGAATGGCAGAAGGTGGGGCCGATGGTCGGCCGCGAGCGTCTGGAAGACGGCTTGAGCGGCATCACGCGCGGCCCGCTGGCGAGCATCGGCAAGCCGATCGTCGCGGCGATCAACGGCTGGTGCCTCGGGCACGGCATCGAGCTGTCGATGGCCTGCGATATCCGCATCGCGTCTGAACGCGCCCAGTTCGGCACCTTCGAAGTTCGCCGCGGCATGCACTCGGCCGATGGCGGCATCGTTCGTCTGCTCAACACCTGCGGCGTCGGCATCGCGATGGAGATGATCCTGACCGGCGAACCGTTCAGTGCCCAGCGCGCGCTGATGCACAACATGGTCAACAAGGTGGTGCCGCACGACGAGCTGATGCCGGCGACCGAAGACCTCGTTTCGCGGATCCTGCGCAACGATCAGGCGGCGATCGTCTCGGCCAAGGAAACCCTGCTCGAAGTGATCGGCCGCCCGTTGCACGACCAGCTGAGAGTCGAAGCCATGTGGGGCTACGCGCTATGCGGCGGCAATCAGACGGTGATGGAACGCTCGCAGCAATTCTTCGACAAGAAAGATCGTGGCCGCGCCGGCGACACCGCCAGCGCACTCTGAAAACAAGGACGGGACATGAGCTACAAATCGATCTATCGCAGCGATCTGTTCACCGATCAGGTGGTCATCGTCACCGGCGGTGGCAGCGGTATCGGCCGCTGCACCGCGCATGAACTTGCATCGCTGGGCGCGACGGTGGCCATTGTCGGCCGCAAGCAGGACAAGCTCGACGCCGTGAAGGCCGAGATCGAAGCGGTGGGCGGCAAGGTCAGCACCCATGTCTGCGACATCCGCGAGGAAGCGCAGGTCTGCGACACGATCGACGCTGTCATCGCCCAGCACGGACGCATCGACGGCCTGGTCAACAACGCTGGCGGTCAGTACCGCATGCCGGCCGAAGACATCAGTACCAAGGGCTTCGAGGCCGTGGTCCGCAACAATCTGGTCGGCGGCTTCATTTTCATGCGCGAAACCTACAAGCGCTGGATGAAGGCCAATGGCGGGGCGATCGTCAACATGATCGCCGACATCTGGAACGGCTGGCCGAACTACGCGCACTCGGCTTCGGCCCGTGGCGGCATGTGGACGCTGACCGAAAGCGTGGCCTCCGAATGGGCGAGCTACGGCGTGCGAGTCAACGCGGTGGCGCCGGGCTGCATCGCCAGTAGCGGACTGGATACCTACGAGCCGGAAGCGCAGGCCTACTTCCGCGAGATTCCGAAGACCATCCCGCTGCAGCGCTGGGGCAATGCGTCGGAGATTTCCAGCGCCATCGTCTATCTGCTGTCGCCGGGCGCGGCCTACGTCACAGGCGCCTGCATCCGCATCGATGGCGGTTCGCCCAACGCGCGCATCTGCTGGGGCCCGCTGCGACAGGAATGCAACTCCGAAGCTTTTGACGGCTTTCACCTCGAAACACCGCCCAAGGTTCTGGTCGAAGGACCGAAGAAGCACTCCACTCGCGCCAAGAAGCGCTGATGTCGATGTCTGCCGTCGATATCCAGGCGCCCGATCTGCTGTCCGACGAGGCTCGAATTCGTGAGCGTCTCGCGAGCTATCTGCAGGCGCAGACAACGCGTTCGTGGACGCTCGGCAAGTTCACGCGCTACGCCGTCGGCTTCTCGTGGATCACCTATGGCTTCGATGCACGCGAGGATGGCGGCGTCGAGCAGGGCCTGATCCTGCGGCTGGGTCCGCCCTACGGCCTGTTCGCGCCGTACAGCGCACTGCCGCAGCACGCAGCACTCAAGCTGCTGGAAGGCACGGCAGTGCCAGCGCCGCGCTCTTACTGGTGGAGTGACGATTCCTCCATTCTGGGCGCGCCGTTCTTCATCAGTGAGCGGGTGGCGGGTTCGGCTCCCGTGCCGTGGGTGAGGAACTCCGCTTTGCGAGCAGCGCTCGCTGGAGTTCCGAACGCCCGGACAGGGATGTCCGGGCCGGGCGTGCCAACGGAGAGCGAGGCTGCGCCAGGGATGGCGGGCGGGACTTCTGCCGATGAGAGCGCTGCCGGTACATTCACCGACGAATGGCGCAAGGCTATCGGCGCACAATTCGTCTCGGCGATCGCCGGCCTGCACACCGCCGAGTGGCGTGGCCGGGAAGGCTTTGCCGATAACGGCATCACCGTCGACAACGCCGCGATCCGCCAGATCGAGGAATGGGAAGCGAACCGTCAGCGCTGGGCGCTGAAGCCTTATCCGATGCTCACCTGGGCGCTGCGCTGGCTGCGCCGCAATCTGCCGGTCGCACCGCGTGTGAGCCTGGTCCACGGCGATTACCGGCTCGGCAATTTTCTGGAGCAGGACGGCCGCATCACCGCGATCCTCGATTGGGAATTGGTGCACCTCGGCGATCCGCACGAAGACCTCGGCTGGGCGTTTCTGCCGCAGTACAGCGGCGGTTCGGGTTTGGTCTGCCGCTTGTTGTCGAAAGAGGACTTCATCACCCAGTACGAGCGCGAGGCTGGCTTCAAGGTGCAGCCAGCGTCCTTGCACTTCTATCTGATCTTTTCGCTGGTCAAGCTCGCACTGACCCATATCGCTGCCGTGCGCTGCTTCGAGGAAGGTCGCTTCAACGACATGCGGATGCCGGCAATGGGCACGCAGATCGCGCCGGTGCTGCGCCAGATTTCCAAGCTCCTGCCATGAATAGTTCCTTGCATCGATTGATCGATGGCATGGTTGCCACCTTGCGCGAGGAAGTGATTCCGCAGGTTGGCAGCGAGTTCGCCCGCGGCCAGGCTTTCGGCCTGATCTACATGCTCAACAGCATTCGGCTACGCGCCGACTGGTCGCCGGCGTTCATCGGCGAACAGCTCGCTGCGCAATACGCGCTGAGCGAAGCGCTGCGACCCTTGCTGCTGGATCTGCAAGCGCCGGAGCTGCCGCAAGTGGCCGCGTCCGGTCTGAGCGGACGCGCCCTTGAAGCTGTGCGCGATGACAACGATGGACGGATCTGCGCGCTGATCGAGTGGAGTGAATCGCCGAAGCTCGATGCCATGCGCGTCGAGGCCGTCGAAATGCTGCTGCGGCAATACATGGATCGCCAGCTCAAGTGGGAACTGCAGACCTCGGCCAAGCCGATGTTCGCGGAAATGTCCAACGGTTCGGAATAGTCCGCGACCGCATTCGATAACCGATCAGAAGCGCTTCATCGGCCTGGCGACAGGCTCTTTTTACAGTTTCACTGGAGGACGTGCGATGGATGAACAAACCAAGATTTTCTATCAGAAGCTGTCGATCTACATGGGTCCGATCTTCGTCACGACGTTCGCGATCTTCTGGGCCTACCTCGGGCATAACCTGCCTCCGCCGCATCCGGATTGGCCGGCGCAGGCGTTCACCGATCGTTACGTCAACAACCTGACCGAGATCCGCGTCGGCTTCCTGGTGGCGCTGATCACCATCTGCTTCTATCTGCCGTGGACCGGCTACGTGACGGCACGCATGAAGCGCATCGAGACCGGCCCTTATCCGGTGCTGGCCTATACGCAGCTGCTCGGCGGTTGCCTCACCGTGATGGTGGTGTCGATCAGCATGTGGTGCTGGGTGGTCGCCGCCCAGCGGCCGGAACGCCTGCCGGAAATCACCCAGATGCTGACCGACGCCGGATGGTTGATGAACGACACCGTCTACATGTGCACCACGTTGCAGATGTGGGCGATGGCGCTGTGCATCCTGCATGACAAGAAGGCCAAAGTGCCGGTGATGCCGAACTGGGCCTGCTATCTGACGATCTTCTGCGGTGCCACCTTCTTCCCGGCGAGCCTCACCGCGATCCTTCGCAATGGCCCGTTCGCCTACGACGGCCTGATCGGCTTCTGGGTGCCGTATCCGGCCTGGCTGATCTGGATGTTCGTGGCCAGCTATTACCTGCTCGGCGACCTCAAGCGTCGCGTCGAGGTGGGTGAAGGCGAGGAGGCAGCGTTGCCGGTCGCGAACACGCTGCGGCCTGCCGCGGCTGTTGCGAGGCAGACGATCAGCTAATCGTCACGACGGTCCGCATGGGGGAGCGGATCTCCCACGCGGACCGTCGGCTGTCAGCTGTTGAAGCGATGACTCGTTCGGCGTTCCAGCCGACATGAGCGTGCGCCGGCGCCAAGGAGCGTCACAGGGGGAGAACATGACTGTAAATCTGGAGGCCGGAGCTATCACGGACCCCTCGGCAAGCAAGCGCCGCAGGCACCTGCCCGGCGTCGAAGGCGTGTGGGTATTCGTGTATGCCGACATGGCGGTATTCGCGCTGATGTTCGGCTGCTTCATGTGGGACCGGCACCACGCGCCGGAACTGTTCGAGACCTCGCGCCAGGCGCTGAGCCTGAACTTCGGCGGTGTCAACACGCTGATCCTGCTCACCAGTTCCATGCTGGTGGTGCTGGGCGTGGACGCGCTGAAGGTTGGCCGCACGCATCTCGCGCCTGGATTCTTCGGTAGTGCTGCGGCCTGCGGCGTCGCCTTCATCGTGTCCAAGATTCTCGAATACGGGCACAAGTTCGATGCCGGCATCGGCCTGACGAGCAACGCATTCTTCCAGTACTACTTCATCATGACCGGCCTGCACCTCGGCCATGTCGCGGTGGGAACGGTCATCGTCGCGGTTTTGGCCGTCAAGTCCCGATCCGAACAAGCCGGTTGCAGCGTGACGATGTACGAGGGCGGTGCCACCTACTGGCATATGGTCGACCTCTTGTGGGTCTGCATCTTCCCGCTGCTGTATCTGGTGAGGTGAGCCCGTGAACAGTGCAGTCAAATCCGTCGTAGCCGTGTGGCTGGTGCTGATGCTGAGCACCGCCGCCTCGACCTGGTGGTTCGCGCAGCCGACGTTTTCGCCGGTGCCCGGCACGGTTGCGGTGATGGTGATCGCAGCGATCAAGGTCGGCTTGGTGATGTCGCATTTCATGGAGCTGCGCGGAGCGCCGCGGCCCTGGCAGATCGCCGGCGTGGTCTGGGTGATCGCGACTGCGGGCACCGTGATGGGCATCTACCTGATGTGAGCGCTGTTCCGTTTCATGGCCTGGCAGCGCGGGAGAAAGACTGAATGCTGACTGCACAAGACGACCTGATCGGCCATCAGCTGCCAACCACCTTCGACCACGTCGGCAACAGCGATCCCTCGTGGATGGAACGGCTCTGGTACACCGGCCATCCGAGAAGTGGAGAGATCATCTTCGACATCGGCCTCGGCTATCACCCGAACCGCAACGTGATGGACGCCTTCGCTGGCGTCACCATCGGCAGCACGCAGTACAACTTTCGGGCGTCCCGTCGCTTGCGGCCGAACCCCTTGGAAACCACGGTCGGCCCGCTGAAGATCGAGGTCGTCGAAGGTCTGAAGCGGCATCGTCTGAGCCTGGCGCCGAACGAATCCGGACTCAGCTTCGAGATCGAATTCCTCGGCACCATGAACGCACATGAGGAAGAGCCGCACTTCCGTCGCCGCAATGGCCGGGTCACCGAGCACATGGCGCGTGGTCAGCAACTGGGCGCGTATCGCGGCTGGTTGGAAGTGGATGGCCAGCGTCACGAGATCACGCCGGACGACTGGCTCGGCCAGCGCGATCACAGCTGGGGCATCCGCGCCGAGATGCGCAGCGATGAATCGGCACCGCCGCTGACGTTCTATCCGCCGTTCTTCTACGCCTGGACCACGGTGCAGTTCGCCGATCGCGGCCTGCACGTGTTCTTCAAGGAGCGGGCGCCGGGCGAGTTCATCTATCTGTCCGGCGAGGAAGTCACGCTGCTCGGAGCCAAGCCGAACCGCGCCAAGCGCATGAGCGGCGTCAGCCACGAAGTGGTCTGGGCCGACGATCCGAATGGCCAGAAAGTCAGCAGTGCGAGCTTCGATGTGTCGCTCGACGACGGCTCGAAGCATCACCTGCAGATTCGCACGCTGCCGGCCCGCTACTACCTCAAGGGCGGCCTTTACGGCGGCCTGAACGGCTGGTTCCACGGCGACGACAAGGGCAAGCTGCACATCGAGCACGAGCGCTGGAATCTCGAAGATCCGGCGATCCGCAAGCTGGCCCGCACGCTCTGCGATCACGTCATCGAAGTGAAGATCGGCGACGAGATCGGCTACGGCATCATGGAATACGGCGTCGGCAAGGGCTACGCGAAGTACGAACAGGTGCAGCAGCACCCGCCGATCTGAAGCGCGTGCTACTGAGCCAGCCGCCCGATCGCGCTGGCAATACTCTCCTTCGAGTAGGGCTTCTGCAGGATCGGCGTGCCGAGTAATGCCTGCGGCAAGTCGGCCTTGTCGCCATAGCCGGTCGCGAACACGAAACGGATGCCGAGTTCCAGCAGGCGCAGCGCCACCGGGATGGCGGTCTGATCGCCCAGATTCAGATCGAGCACGGCAACGCTGGGCTGCTCGTCTTCGATCAGCGCCAGTGCCTGCTGGACATTCGAGGCTGACAACACGCGGTCAGCGCCCAGATCCTTCAGGACCTGTTCGGTATCGAGGGCGATGATGAGACTGTCTTCGACCAGCAGCACCGTCTCGCCCAGCAGCACCTGTTGATCGGTCGCGGTCACTTCCACCGGCGACAGGAGGGTGCTTCTGGTCGAGGCCGGGAAGCGATCGATCGTCACGAATCTGGCGGGAATGCAGAACTTCGCTTCGAGGCCGGTGAGCTTGAACAGGACTTCCGCGTTGCCGCCGAGATCGTAGGGAATCGAACGGTTGATGATGGTCGAGCCGAAGCCCTGCCGGATCGGCGCCTGAACCGCCGGGCCGCCGCTCTCCCGCCAATCGATGAACAGATCACCGGCCGCATCCAGACGCCAGATCAGGTGGACGCGCCCGTGCTCGGCCAGACCGCCGTACTTCGAGGCATTGGTCAGCAGCTCGTGCAGCACCAGCGCCAGAGTGGAGTAAGCGAGCGGCGCCAGCAGGACATCCGGCCCCGAGAAGCTGACGTGGTTGAGCTTGCCGACGAAATAGGCGCCGGTCTCGTTCTCGATCAGCGAACGGAGTGGCGCCGCACCCCAATGCTGCTGCGTGATCTGGTTGTGCGCGCGGGCCAGGGCATTGATGCGGCTGTCGATCTGTTCGACGTAATCGTCGAAATTCGCCGCACTGCCTTTGGTGCGTCGAACCAGGCCACCGATCAGGCTCAGGATATTGCGCACCCGGTGGTTCAGTTCGGCAATCAGCAGTTCCTGCCGGCTGGCCGCCAGTTGCCGCTCGGCATTGGTTTCTTCGGAGAAGCGCAGCACGACCTCGATCAAGGTGGTGCGCAGCATCTCGGCCGCATTGGTTTCCTGGAGGCTGAAAGGCTTGGAACGGCCTTTCACCAGTTCCGACCAGTTCTCGAAGCTCTTGCGCGGCGTGAGGCGCGGGCCGTTGGGGCCGAACTCGACGGGCTTGTGCGGATCGCCACCCCATCGCACCGTGCGGATCATCTCCTGACGGAACAGCACGATGTGATCGCGCGGCGAGCGCGAGATCGGCATCGACAACATGCCCGTCGCAGTGCCCGACCAGTGTTCGGCCGCAGGCAGCAGATCTGCGATCCGGTCCGTCGCATAAACCTTGCTGGAGGCGACACCATTGAGCGCCCTGATGATCTGCGCGAACTCCGCTTCGCTGGGCGCCAGGCCGGCCAGTGCCACGCGACCATTGATCGACACGCCCATGCCGTCTGATTCGATCGCGCGGTTGAGCGTGTCGCCCAGCCAGCCGGGATCTTCGAGCAGCTTGGCATCGTTGGCGAGTGCGCCGAGCAGGCTGCTCGAGACTTCACGCGTCCGCGCCTGGAAATCGCTCATCAGCTGGCGCTCGCGGCTTTCCAGCTTCATCGCGAACATCTGGCCGAACAGTTCGGCCAGCGAGCGTCGTTCAAGGCCCGGCAGGCGCGGCGTGTAGTGATGGCAGGCGAACAAGCCCCACAGCTTGCCGTCGAGCACGACGGAAATGGACAGCGATGCGGCCACGCCCATATTGGTCAGATACTCGATATGGATGGGCGAGACGGCACGCGTGACGGCCAGCGACAGATCGAGCGGCGCGCCGTTCTCGTCCAGCTGCGGCACGATCGCCACCGGCTTCGCCCGGACATCGGCAATCACCCGGAACAGGTTACGGATGTAGAGCGCCCGGGCCTGGGCCGGAATATCGGACGCCGGATAGTGCAGCCCCAGAAAGCTGCCGATGCCGCTGCGCGCGGACTCGGCGACGACGTGGCCGGATTCGCTCTCATCGAAGCGATAGACCATGACCCGGTCGAAACCGGTGAGCACCCGTACCTGGCGGGCGCCTTCCCGGAAGAAATCGCTCATGCCTCTGGCGCCATCGAGGCGCGACATCATGCTGCGCAGGGTGCCGGTCAGGCTGATCGAATCGCTGCTGGCGGGCTCGACTTCGAAGATGAACTGGCCGTTGGACATGTGTATCGCCAGGTCGAACAGGCGTTCGTCGTCGAACAGCGGCAGCTTGAAGATGCGTTCGACGACATCCACGGTCACCAGATTGAACATCCGGTTGCGGATGCTGTGCACCGCCTCGGCCGCGAAGACCCCGACGATGTGCCTGCCGATCAGCGCATCCGGCGTCAGGCCGAGCAGCAACTCGCTGTTGGCGGAGACTCGGACGATGTTCCAGTCCGAGGAGAGCACGATCAGGAAACCGAACGGCTGGATCGCGCCGAGGATGTGAATCGGCTCCCGATCGCAGTTGCTGAGGTCGACCTTGAAAGATGGATCGGTCATGGCGCCGCTTCGGGCTGATTGCCGCGCGTAGCGGTGAGGGGGCCGGTCATGCCATTCATGGGTACTGCGGGGTTCAGGAGCGAAGTCGCGCTGCGCATCGTAAGCCTTTGAAAATGGGGTTGCAGATTCCTTTTATCGAGGCGCATCTTGCCCGTGCGTGCACTGGCTGAGCCTCATACATACACGTGATGGCGAGGCAGCGGGATTCCAAGGTCGAGATCGCCAGCAGGGCTGGCTCGTGAACCGTCGCGACAAGCTTGTCGACGAACGCCTGCAAGCAGATTCCGGCGCGTTCGACGGCGGTCCTGATCGAAGTTCATCCCGAAAACTGCCGGGTTTCGAAAACTATCGGCTTTTTTGGGCTTGAATCTCAAAATTGAATGCTGCAGACTCCGGCAGCGCTCGATAACAACTCATAAGAAATATCGACGCCAAAAAAAACCCCCTGAATCAGGGGGCAAGGTGCGAGAAAGGCGCTAGGCCTTTCTGGAGGAGACATCCGCAGTGCAATCGAGCTTTTCTACTTTTGCACTGCGGTGAATGACTGTTGTTGCGGTGCAGTATAAGCACGGTGGATGGCAAGGTCAAGAAATATGGTCAACCATTTATCGTTGTAAATCAGCCGCTTGTCGCAGACGCACAAAATATTTGACGGAGCCGTCAAAAATAATTGATCGCCGGTGTTGAACTTCGATCGGCGACCGGTCAGGGGCAGAAATGCCCCGAGCCTTTTGAAATCAAGCGCTTGGCCCGGTAGTGAAGATCGTGCCGGGCCTTCTGATCAGCGCCCTAGCCGCGGGGCGGCAGCACCGCATGCACCACGTCGATGAATGCCCGCAGCAGCGCGGACTCATCGTCGGCGCGACGGATCATGCACAGATCGATCTGTGCCTCAGTCGCTTCCAGCGGCACGTAGACGACGCCCGGCAGGCGCAGGGTCAGCGCCGAATCGCTGGCCAGGGTCAGGCCGAAGCCGGACGACACCAGCGCGATCGCGGTGACCACGTCATCCACTTCCTGAACGATCCGCGGCGTCAGATGACGGCTGTGGAACATGCTCAGCACCTGATCGATGAAGCTCGGCCGCGAGGTGCGCGGGTAGACGATCAGCGGCTGATCGGCCAGATCGTCGAAGCTCAGGCGCCCGCGTTTCGCGAAAGGATGCGCTTCGTGCACGGCCACGTTCAGCTGTTCGTGCAGCACCACGTCCCAGAGCAGATCGACTTCCTCGACGAAGAAGCGGTTGAAGCCGACGGTCAGCCGCCGCTCGCGCAGCGCCCGGATCTGCCCGGCGCGATCGAGGTTGTGCAGCACGATGTCGACTTTCGGATAGGCCAGCCGGAACGCCTGGATCACGCGCGGAATTGCATCGAACACCGCTGAGCCGAACACGCCGATGTCGAGCCTGCCGAGCTGCCCCTGCGCGGCCATCTGGGTGCGATCGATCGCCTGCTCGGCCAGCGCCAGCAGGTTGCGCGCCTCTTCATAGAACACCGCGCCGGCGGCGGTCAGTTCGACGCCACGCGGCTGCCGTTCGAGCAGGGAAACGCCGAGCAATTCCTCCAGCTGCTGCACCTGACGGGTCAGCGGCGGCTGCGAGACATGCAGCCGCTGAGCTGCCGCGCGAAAGCTTTTCGACTCCACGACAGCCGTGAAGTAGCGCAGGTGACGGAACTCGATGGGGCCGAATTTCATGCGAAGGGCGATTCGAGCGGCTCGGGTTTGAGCCGCGGAACGATACCGCTCAGGTATCGCAACGGCAAACCAAAAGTAATGGACGGTATAGGTCGAACGGCCTACCTTTTCGATCACGCGCAGTACTCGCTGCGCCAGCTGGACGATGTCCGTACAACGCCCGCAGAGGCGCTGACGCATGACAAGGAGAGAGCCTGATGCAGCATCGCATCACCATCGAAGACAGCAGTGCCGAGTTCGCCTGTCGCGGCGATCAGTCGGTGCTCGATGCGATGGCCGGCCGCAGCAATGCCGCGATCGCCATCGGCTGCCGCAGCGGTGGTTGTGGTGTCTGCCGCGTGCAGGTGCTGTCCGGCAGCTACGAGCTGGGTGTGATGAGCATCGACGAAGTGACCCACGAATGCCGCAGCAAGGCGATCGTGCTCGCCTGCCGGCTGACGCCGACCAGCGATCTCCATCTCAAGGCACTCGGCAAACGCGTCAATCGCTGCGCGCAGCAGCAGAGCACGGCAGACCTGATCCGCAGCCTGACCACGCGCAGCAGCCCGTCTTCCTCCGCCGGAACCTCGTCATGAGCACGCCCTTGTCCGTGGCCCGCCCGGTGATCCATCACGCTGCCGCGATGCGCGTGGCCGCCGCTGCGATCACCAAGGCGGAAGCGCTGGGCATCAACGTCTGCGTCGCCGTCGTCGACAGCTCGGCGCGCCTGGTTGCCTATCTGCGGATGCCGAATGCCTTTCTGATCTCGGACGAGGTCAGCCTCGCCAAGGCCAAGAGCGTGGCTTCGGCAGCTGGCTTGCCGGCAGAAGTCCTTGAAGGCGCCTTCGCCGCCGAACGTCCGCAGGTGCGCGAAGGCCTGCTCAACATCGCCGGCTTCACCTTGATCCGCGGCGCGCTGGCGCTGCGTGACCACGAGCAGCTGATCGGCGCCGTCGGTGTTTCCGGCGGCTCGGAAGCGCAGGACATTCTTTGCGCTGAAGCCGCTGCCGCAGCACTCCATTCCTGAACCCGAAGACTCCACTCATGGCCAATGATCCCTCTGCTGCCGGCGCGCCTCCTGCCGCTGCAGCCGCACTGAAAAGCTTCAAACACTTCATCAACGGCGAGTTCGTCGACAGCAAAGGCGGCAAGTCCTTCGAGAAGCGCTCGCCCGCGGACAACACGCTGATCGGCCATGTCCAGGAAGGTGGCCAGCCGGAAATCGACGCTGCTGTCGCCGCCGCCAAGGCCGCGATGGAAGGGCCGTGGGGCCGCATGAGCATCGATGAGCGCGCGGCCCTGCTGCACAAGGTGGCCGACGAGATCACCCGGCGCTTCGGTGATTTCGTCGCCGCCGAAATGGCCGACACCGGCCAGCCGAAATCGATGATGGAGCACGCCTTCATCCCGCGTGGCGCGGCCAACTTCAAGATCTTTGCCGACGTGGTCAAGAACGTCGCCACCGAAAGCTTCATGACGCCGACGCCGGATGGCGCCGGTGCCCTGAACTACGCGCTGCGCGTGCCGAAAGGCGTGATCGGCGTGATCTGCCCGTGGAACGCGCCGCTGCTGCTGATGACCTGGAAGGTCGGCCCGGCCATGGCCTGCGGCAACGCGGTGATCGTCAAGCCGTCCGAGGAAACGCCGGGCACCGCAACCCTGCTTGGTGAAGTGATGAACGCGGTCGGTGTGCCGAAGGGCGTCTACAACGTCGTTCATGGCCTTGGCCCGAACTCGGCCGGCGAATTCCTCACCAAGCATGAAGGCGTTGCCGCGATCACCTTCACCGGCGAAACCCGCACCGGTGCCGCGATCATCAAGAACACCTCGGACGGCATTCGCGATGTCAGCTTCGAACTCGGCGGCAAGAACGCCGGCCTGATCTTCGCGGACTGCGATTTCGATGCGGCGATCGAAGGCACGATGCGTTCGGTGTTCCTGAACTGCGGCCAGGTCTGCCTCGGCACCGAACGCCTGTATGTCGAGCGGCCGATCTTCGACAAGTTCGTCGCCGCCTTGAAAGCCAAGGCCGAAGCGCTGAAGACCGGACCGTCCGAAGAGAAGGGCGTGAACCTCGGCCCACTGATCTCCAAGGAGCATCAGACCAAGGTGCTGTCGTACTACGCCAAGGCCAAGGCCGAAGGCGCGACCATCGTCACCGGTGGCGGCGTGCCGGAGATGCCGGGCGCGCTGGCCAACGGTTCCTGGGTGCAGCCGACGATCTGGACCGGCCTGCCGGAAACCGCCAGCGTGATCCGCGAAGAGATCTTCGGGCCCTGCTGCCACATCACGCCGTTCGATGACGAGGCCGATGCGATCCGCATGGCCAACGACACGAAATATGGGCTGTCGACAGCGATCTGGACCAGCAACCTGTCCCGTGCCCATCGCGTGGCGGCGAAGGTCGAAGTCGGCATCACCTGGATCAACAGCTGGTTCCTGCGCGATCTGCGCACTCCATTCGGCGGCAGCAAGCAATCCGGCATCGGCCGCGAAGGCGGCGTGCATTCGCTGGAGTTCTACACCGAGCTACGCAACGTCTGCGTCAAGTTGTAGGGCGGGAAAGCGGCCGGCGTTTCGGCCGCGCATCCCGCCAGATTGGAGGAGCTTGAACACCAGGTGAACTCAGTTTCGTGACGAGTTCACCGAAAACGGTGGGATGCGCGGTGAAGCCGCTTTCCCACCCTACGAAAGAGAGATGAATATGGACGGAAAGACCGGCTTCACCGAAGCCCAGATTCAGCATTACGGCGACGAGCTGTACAACGCGCTGATCACCCGCACCACCGTTGCGCCGCTGCTGGCGCGCGAGCCGCTGATCACCATCGATGATGCCTACCGCATCCAGCAGCGCATGGTCGCGCGGCGTCTGGAAGCCGGCGAGCACATCGTCGGCAAGAAGATCGGCGTCACCTCGAAAGCGGTGCAGGACATGATCGGCGTCACCCGTCCGGATTTCGGCCAGCTGACCTCCGGCATGGCGTTCGTCGAAGGCCAGGATGTCTCGCTGGCCGGCCTGATCCAGCCGAAGGCCGAAGCCGAAGTGGCGTTCGTGCTGAAGCACGATCTCAATGGCCCGGGCATCACCGCAACCGATGTGATCCGCGCCACCGATTACGTCGTGGCCTGCTTCGAGATCGTCGACAGCCGCATCACCGACTGGAAGATCAAGATCCAGGACACCGTGGCCGACAACGCTTCCTGCGGCGTCTACCTGCTCGGCAAGGCGAAGAAGAAGCCGACCGATCTCGATCTGAACCTCGCCGGCATGGTGCTGGAACGCAATGGCGATCTGTTCTCCACTGCGGCCGGCGCTGCGGTGCAGGGCGGACCGGTCAATGCCGTCGTGTGGCTCGCGAACACACTCGGTGCGCTCGGCATTCCGTTCAAGGCCGGCGAAGTGATCCTGTCCGGCTCGCAGTCCTCGCTGATTCCTGTGGTCGCTGGCGATCACATGCGTTGCACCGTCGGCGGCCTCGGCAGCTGCGATATCCGTTTCGTCTGATCGAAAGAAAACGCCAATGCTCGACACCACGATCATCAACAAGCTGACCGACCGCGTGCTCAATGCGCAGGATCACGCGACCACCATGACCAAGCTCACCGACGAATATCCGTCGATGAGCATCGAAGATGGCTACGCGGTGCAGAACGAACTGCGCCGCCGCTGGATCGCCCGCGGCGACCGCTGCGTGGGTTTGAAAGCCGGCCTGACCTCGAAAGCCAAGATGCTGCAGATGGGCGTCGATGTACCGAGCTTCGGCATCCTGATGGCCAGCTTCTCGCGGCCCGAGAACAGCGCCATCGACATCAAGGAACTGGTTCATCCGAGAGTCGAGGCCGAGATCGCGTTCGTGACCAAGGCCGAGTTGAAAGGCGACATCAGCGTCGAGCAGGTACTGGCGGCGACCGACTACATCATCCCGGCCGTCGAAGTCATCGACTCGCGTTACGAGAAGTTCAAGTTCGATCTGGTCAGCGTGATCGCCGACAACGGTTCCTCGTCGCGCTACGTCACTGGTGGCCGGCCGCGCGATCCGCGCGAAATGGACTTGCGCACCATTGGCGTGGTCATCGAGAAGAACGGCGAAATCATGGCGCTCGGCGCCAGCGCTGCCGTGCTGAATCATCCGGCCAACGCCGTGGTGATGCTGGTCAAGCATCTCGCCGAACGTGGCGAAGTGCTGCCGGCGGGCAGCTACGTGATGACCGGCGGCATCACCGAAGCGATCCCGGTTGTGGCGGGCGACTGCATCACCGCGCGCTTCCAGGACATGGGTTCGGTGTCCTTTCGTTTCGTCTGAGTTTCGCAACCACACAAGGCCGCAGAGCCGCGATGGAGGAGAGTGCAATGTTCGTGAAGAACGCCTGGTACAACGCCGGCTGGGACTACCTGTTCACGCAGAGCCAGAAGAACTCGCTCAGCCAGGCCAAGGGTGCGCTGGTCGCTCGCAAGATCGCCGGCGAACGAGTGGTGCTGTATCGCAAGCCGACCGGCGCGATCGTGGCGCTCGAAGACCGCTGCGCGCATCGTCAGGCGGCGCTGTCGCTGGGCCAGAAGGAAGGCGACAACATTCGCTGCATGTACCACGGTCTGCGCTTCGGCCCGGACGGCAAATGCAACGAGATTCCCGGTCAGGATCACATTCCGTCAAAGGCCTGCGTGCGGGCCTTCCCGGTCGTCGAGCGTGACAACTGGGTCTGGGTCTGGATGGGCGATCCGGCCAAGGCCGATGAGAAGCTGATCCCGCATGCCATCGGTCCGAGCCATCCGGACTGGAACGTCAAGACCTCGCAGATGCACGTCAACGCGAGCTATCGGCTGGAGATCGCCAATCTCGCCGATCTGACCCATCTGGTCTGGGTCCACCGCGACACGCTGGGTGCGCCGGATCCGATGACGCGCGAAAAATACACGCACATCAAGCCGACCTTCACGATGCTGCCGAACGGCATGCGCACCGAGTACGTGGTGCGCAAGTCGCCGATCAGCACCTTCCTGTCGCACCTGTTCCCGCCGGGCACGCTGTTCGATCTGCACTTCGACGTCACCCACACGATCCCCTGCACCTGGGTGCTGCATTTCCGCGTGCATATCGCCGATGACCGTGACGAAGGCGCGCCGACCGGCCCGTTGATCGCCGACACCTGGACCTCGCAGGCGGTGACGCCGAACGATGCCGAATCGGTTGATTACTACTATTCCTGGGGTGCGGCGAAGCACTGCGAATTCCCGGGCCTTTCCGAATTGCTGCGCGACAACCTCGACGATGCTTTCACCGAAGATCGTCAGGTGCTGGAAGCGCAGCACATCCGCGTCAGCGAGCGGCCGAACTTCCAGACCGTGTCGATCATCCACGACGCCGGCCCTTCGAAGATCCTGCGTCTGCTCGACGAGATGCTGCGTGCCGAAGCCGAAGCCGGCGACGGCGACGGCGCGGCGACTAACAGTACGGCCGCTCACGCCGAACCGGCGATGGCCTGAGGAGACTACCCATGAAAGCCCTTCAGAACGTTTGGTACGTCGCTGCGATATCGACTGAAGTCGACGCGACTGCGCTGTTCCATCGCAAGATTCTCGACACCTCGGTGCTCATCTATCGGAAGCAGGACGGTACGCCGGTCGCGATGCATGACCGTTGTCCGCACCGTTTCGCGCCGCTGCATCTCGGCAAGCGCGTCGGCGACGAAGTGTCCTGCCTCTACCATGCGCTGCGCTTCGACTGCTCCGGCCGCTGCACGCTCAACCCGCATGGCACCGGCGCTACGCCGCCGAGTGCGCGCGTGCGCGTCTACCCACTACTGGAACGCTACGGCTTCATCTGGATCTGGATGGGCGAGGCAGCCGCAGACCCGGCAAAACTGCCGGACTTCAGCCCGCTTGAAGAAGGCCATCCCAACGCGGTGGCTGCGACCTACATGCACATGAAGGCGAATTACGAGTTGATCACCGACAACGTGATGGACTTGAGCCATATCGATCACGTGCATGGCGAGATCATCACCACACGCGGCCAGCTATCGCCGCTGACGCCGAAGCTGACCGAGACGTCGACCACGATCACCTCGCGATCCGAGTGGACGCAGCAACCGCCGCTGATGATCTTTTCGCCGTTCATGCCAGAGCCGCTGGGCCCCGCGCGCCATTACTTCGAGATCACCTGGACGGCGCCCGCCAATATCCAGCTGTCGGTCGGCGCGGTGCAGGACGACAGCAAGAATCTCGATCTCATCGACTGCGTCGGCCAGTACGACCTGCATACCTGCACACCGGAAAGTGCCGACACCACGCACTACTTCTTCGCGACGCGACGCAATCATCTGGTGGAAGACGCCGAGTACAACAAGGCCAAGATCCAGGCCATGCATACGGCGTTCGAGACCGAGGATGGACCGGTCATCGAAGCCGTGCATGCCGAGATGGGCACCGATGATTTCTTCGGTCTGCATCCCGTGCTGATCTGCAACGACGCGGGCCCGATCAAGGTCCGGCGCCTGCTGCGCAAGATGATCGACGCCGAAGGACAAGTGCCGGCTGCGAACCGTCGCGTGTATGCGATGTCCGCCGTCGAAAGTCCCTGAATTCCACTTCCCGAGAACCCTCATGCCCATCATCCAGTTCAACCTGCTCGAAGGCCGCACGGTCGAGCAGAAACGCAGGCTCGCCCAGCGCGTCACCGAGACCGTCGTCGAGGTGCTCGGCGTCAAGCCCGAGAACGTCCGCATCCTGATCCACGAGATGGGCGGCGAAGACTTCTCCGTCGGCGGTGTCACCGCCGCACAGAACGGCAAGATGCCGACGCCGGCTGCCGTGAACGGCGTCAATGGCCAGTTGCATCGGGAGGCGACCGCATCATGAAAAAGATTCGCTGTGCATTGATCGGCTCCGGCAACATCGGCACCGATCTGATCTACAAGATCCAGCGTTCGCCACTGCTCGAACCGGTGTGGATGGTCGGTATCGATGCGAACTCCGAAGGTCTCAGGATGGCTCGCGACATGGGCCTGAAGACCACGCATGAAGGCGTCGATGGCCTGCTGCCGCATGTGCTCGAAGACGGCATCCAGATCGCTTTCGATGCGACTTCCGCTTACGTCCACAAGTCCAACTCGGACAAGCTGACGGCGCTCGGCGTGATGATGATCGATCTGACGCCAGCGGCGATCGGCCCGCTGTGCGTGCCGCCGGTGAATCTTGCCGAGCACGCCAGCAAGGGCGCGATGAACCTCAACATGATTTCCTGCGCCGGCCAGGCGACGATCCCGATCGTCCGCGCCGTGTCGAGAGTGCAGGGCGTGAGCTATGCCGAGATCATCGCCAGTGTCGCCTCGAAGTCGATCGGCCCCGGCACCCGCGCCAATCTCGATGAATTCACCTACACCACATCGAATGCGATCGAAGTCGTCGGCGGCGCGCGCAAGGGCAAGGCGCTGGTAGTGGTCAATCCGGCGGAGCCGCCGATGATGATGCGCAACACCATCTACTGCCTCACCGACGACAAGCCGGACGAGGCCGCCATCCGCGAATCGGTGCAGCAGATGATCGGCGAAGTGCAGAAGTACGTGCCCGGTTATCGCCTGGTCAACGGCCCGGTGTTCGATGGCAACAAGGTGGCCGTGTTCATGGAAGTGAAGGGCCTCGGCGATTACCTGCCGACCTATGCCGGCAACCTCGACATCATGACCGCCGCTGCGACGCGCACGGCGGAGATGTTTGCTGAAGGAATCCTTGCGGGACGCATCAAGTTGAAGGAGGCAGCATGAACAACGACGGCTTCATCGACCTCAAGGGCCGCAAGGTTCTGATCCACGACATGAGCCTGCGCGATGGCATGCATGCCAAGCGCGAGCAGATTTCCACGGCGCAGATGATCGCAGTTGCCTCGGCGCTCGATGCGGCCGGCGTGCCGCTGATGCAGGTCGCCCACGGCGGCGGCCTGGGCGGCAATTCGCTGCAGCACGGCTTCGCCATGCACTCCAACGAGGAGTACTGGACTGCGGTGATGCCGCACATCAAGCGCTCCAAGGTTTCCGTGCTGCTGATTCCGGGCATGGGCACGATGAAGGAACTGCAGTCGGCCTACGACCACGGCGTACGCAGCGTCAGCGTGGCGACTCATTGCACGGAAGCCGATACCACGCCGCAGCACATCGCCTACGCGCGCAAGCTGGGAATGGACACCGTCGGCTTCCTGATGATGGCCCACCTGAACACGCCGGAAGGTCTGGCCGTGCAGGGCAAGTTGATGGAGAGCTACGGTGCCGAGTGCGTCTACGTCACCGACTCGGCCGGCTACATGCTGCCGGAGGATGTGAAGCGCCGCGTTCGCGCGCTGCGTGACGTGCTGAAGCCGGAAACGCAGATCGGCTTCCACGGCCATCACAACCTCGGCATGGGCATTGCCAACTCCATTGCCGCGATCGAGGAAGGTGCGTCGCGCATCGATGCCTCCGTTGCCGGCCTCGGTGCCGGTGCCGGCAACACGCCACTGGAAGTGTTCGTCGCGGTCTGCGATCGCATGGGCATCGACACCGGTTGCGACCTGTTCAAGCTGATGGACATGGCCGAAGACCTGATCGTGCCGATGATGGATCAGATGGTCCGCATCGATCGCGCGTCGTTGACCCTCGGTTTCGCCGGCGTCTATTCCACATTCCTGCTGCATGCCAAGCGTCTCGGCGCCAAGTATGGCCTGCCGGCGCGCGACATCCTGGTCGAACTCGGCAAACGCAAGATGATCGGCGGCCAGGAAGACATGATCGAAGACACGGCACTGACCATGGCGCGCGAGCGCGGTCTGCTCAGCGACAAGGCGGCCTGAGCGGAATCGAGCCAGAAGATTCTTCACCGAATGCAGCAGCCAACGACCGAATCCGGTCAGCGATAAAGCGAGGAGAAAGCATATGTCTATGAGAGGCGTCCTGAGAGTCGGCGAGATCGCGATCCGCGTCACCGACATGAAAAAATCGAAACACCATTACGACCACATCATGGGTCTGCATGAAGTGCTCGAAGACGCCGAAGGTCGCGTCTATTACAAGTGCTGGGACGAGCACGATCATCATTCGATCGTGCTGATTCCCAGCAACCGTCCGGGCATGGATTACTTCGCGTTCAAGGTTTACGACGACGCGACGCTCGATCGTCTGGAGCCGAAGATCAAGGCCTTCGGCATCGAGGTGAAGCACATCGCCGCCGGGGTCTATCCGAAGAGCGGCCGGCGTCTGGAGTTCGTGCTGCCGTCCGGCCACACGATGCAGCTCTATGCGCACAAGGATCAGATCGGCAACACCATGGGTCTGCACAACCCGGGTGTGGTGCCGGACGACGGTGTCGTCCGCGGCCTCAACATCAACCGTCTCGATCATCTGCTGCTCGGTGGCGACAATCTTGACGAGTGCGTGAAGCTGTTCACCGAAGTGTTCGAGTTCGATCTGTCCGAGAAGCTCATCCATCACGAAGCGAAGATTTCGCTGGCCGTGTTCCTGAGCTGCTCGACCACGCCGCACGACATCGCCTTCGTGCTGCAGCCGGAGAAGAACAAATTCCACCACGCCTCGTTCCTGCTCGAATCGGCGCACGACGTGGTCAAGGCCGCGGATCGCATCGGCAAGTATCGGGTGCCGGTCGATGTCGGCCCGAATCGTCATGGCGTGACGCGCGGCTCGACGATCTATTTCTTCGATCCGAACGGCAATCGCAATGAAGTGTTCGCCGAAGGCTACATCCACTACCCGGACACGCCGACCTTGGTCTGGGACACGACCGAACTCGGCGCGGCCACCTTCTCGCAGGATTTCACCCCGCGCGAAAGCTTCCTGAACGTGCTGACCTGAGTCTGGCGGCTTCCGGCAACACTCGGGGCGGGCTCAGGCCCGCCCTTTTCACATCTGACGAAAACCCATGAACCAGAAACAGGACATCGCCATCGTCGTCGGTGCCACCGGCGCGATGGGCCAGGTCATCGCCCGTCGTCTGGCGGCACGCGGCCTGAAAGTGATCGCCGTCGCCCGCAGTGCCGACAGCATTGCCGCGCTTGCCGCAGGTCAGCCCAACATCGTCGCCTGCGTCGCCGACATCGCTTCGGATACTTCGATCGCGGCGATCACCGCGATGATCGACGGCCCGGTGCGGATGCTCGTGCACGGCCCCGGCGTTGCCACCGCTGGCGGGGTGATGAGCGCGCCGACGGCGGCCGTCGTCGATGCCGTGAACATCAAGGTCGGCGGCCTGCTTCGGCTGGTACGCGCAGCGGACAGCCAACTGCAATGCGGCTCGCGCATCGTCGCGATCGGTGGCCACTACGGCTTCGAGCCCACCGCTTACGCCGCCACTGCCGGTGTCGCCAACGCGGCGCTTGCCAATGTCGTCCGCCAGTATTCCTGGGCTTACGGATCGCGCGGCGTGACCGCGCATCTGGTGGCGCCGGGCCCGGCCGATACCGATCGTCTGCGCCGGGTCGCGACCTCCCGCGGCGAACGCGACGGCATCAGTGCCGACGCGGTGCTAGACGAGATGCGCGCCGAATCGGCGATCGGCGCCTTCACGACCGTCGAGCAGATCGCCTGGGCGATCGAGCTGCTGCTGGCGCCGGAAGCCGATGCCCTGGCCGGCGGCACCTTGTTCATGGATGCCGGTCGCCGCAAGGGTCTGCCGTAAGCCGCAACGGAGCACGACGATGCCGATCATCCATTTCCATCTTGCCGAAGGCCGCTACAGCGAGGCACAGCAGCGGCGCCTGCTGGTCGAGTCCAGCCAGCTGTACGCGCACGTACTGCGCTGCCCGATGGACCGTGTGCGCGCTTACCTTCAGTTCTATCCGCAGCGGCTGGTCGCAGTTGCCGGTGAACTGGTCAGTGAAGGCACGCCGGATGCCCCGTACTTCCACTTCCTGGTGCTCGAAGGCCGTTCACTGGCCGAGCGCCATGCGCTGCTGACCGGCTTCACCGATCTGATCGTCGATTGCCTCGGCGTCGAGCGCAGTCTGGTGCGCGGCGGTTGCTGGCCGATTCCGCCGGAAGACTGGGCGATCGGCGGCACGCCAGCCAGCGTCGTGCGGGCAGCCGAAGTGGCGGCCCGCGCAGCGACCTGCTGATCAGCTGCCGCTGAAACTCGTTCGCCAAGCCCCCGGCGACACGCCCAGCGCCTTGCGGAAATGCTGGCGCAGCGACACCGCCGAGCCGAAGCCGGCGAGTACCGCGATCTGCTCGACGGGGTGCTCGGTGGTTTCCAGCAGGCGCTGGCTGAGCGCCAGACGCTCGGCGGTCAGCCAGTCGATCAAGGTCATGCCGGTGCGTTCGCGGAAGCGGCGAGTGAAGGTGCGGCGGCTCATCAGCGCGCGGGCGCTCAGGGAATCGAGATCCTGCGGCTGATGCAGATGGCCGTGCAGCCAGGTGATCAACGCATCGAGCCGGGTATCGGCGCCGGTGGTCGGCAGCGGCTGTTCGATGAACTGCGCCTGCCCGCCCTGGCGGTGCGGCGGCACCACCAGCCGGCGCGCGACCTTGTTGGCGATCTCGCTGCCGCAGAGGCCGCGCAGCAGGTGCAGGCAGCAGTCGAGCCCGGCTGCGGTGCCGGCCGAGGTGGTGATCAGACCATCGTCGAGATAGAGCACGTCGGCATCGACGTCGATGTCCGGATGCTGGCGCGCCAACTCGGCGGCATAACCCCAGTGCGTGGTCGCGCGGCGACCGGCGAGCAGACCGGCATCGGCAAGCACGCAGGCGCCGAGGCAGAGGCCGACGATCCGCGCACCGCGGGCATGCGCCGCTTGCAAGGCATCGAGCAGCGCCTGCGGCGGCCGTTCGGCCGGATCGCGCCAGCTCGGCACGATGATCAGGCCGGCGTCGTCCAGCGCCTCCAGGCCGTGGTCAACGCTCAAGGAAAAGCCGGCCGTGGTCCGCAGCGGCCCCGGCTCCGAGGCGCAGACCTTGAACTCGAAGCGAGTCAGGCCCGGATGCTCCTCGCCGAACACGGCGCAGGGCACGGCGAGATGGAACGGGCTGATGCGATCGAAGGCGACGACAACCACGATCGGCATCGATCTGGAAAGGTGAAGGGCTGGCATGGCCCGATGCTATCGGCTTTTGTCGTTCGGGCCACTGACGGTAGCAAGCCTGCGGTCTCGATAATCGCCATCAGCCACTGCCCAGGACGCATAGCCATGACCGTTGAACCGAACTTCCCGCTGCTCGACGAAATTCTTGGCCAGTGGACCGACCAGCTCGGGCCGGACCTGCTGCCCTATCGCAATCACTGCACGCGGATGCTGAACTTCTGCTTTGCGCTGCAGCCCGGCTGCACGGCCGAGGAGCGCGAGCAGCTGATCATCGCTGCCGCCTTCCATGACCTCGGCATCTGGTCCGATGGCACCATCGATTACCTGCCGCCGTCCGAGGTCCGCGCCCGGGATTACCTGACTGCGCGCGGCAAGACCGAATGGATTCCGCTGGTCGATCGCCTGATCGACGAACACCACAAGCTGCGCGCCTACCAGGACGCGCGCTACCCGCTCGCCGAAGTGTTCCGCAAAGCCGATCTGGTCGACGTATCGCTGGGCCTGGTCCGCTTCGGCCTGCCGGGCGCGTTCGTCAAGGAGGTCAAGACCCGCTTGCCGAACGAAGGCTTCCACAAGAAGCTGATGAGCCTCGCCGGCGGCTGGTTCAAGCTGCATCCGCTGAGCGCGCCGCCGTTCATCAAGTGGTAGCTCAGGCCTCCGGCGGCGCCGTCAGCGGATAGCCCAGCCCGGCGTAATCCCAGCCGCCGAGTTCGAGCCGTTCTAGCGATGCATCCTGCGGGCTCGCGTAATAGGCCCGGATATCCTGGATCAGGCCGCGCTCGCTGTACCGATACCATTCGTCGCCTCTGAGCAGCACGCCCTTGCGGCGCTTGAAGTGCGACCACTCGATCGCGGCGCGGCGTGTCACGGGATCGACGATCACGTGATCGACGGTCCAGTACGAACCCAGGGTTTCGACCGCCGCCTGCCAGCGTTTGCCGATGGTCAGCGCACCGCGAAACGGGCCTTCGTACATGCCGGGCGGAAAGTAGTGCACGCCGTCCGGCTCGAAGTAGGCGGCGATCCGTTCGGCATTGCCGCTGTTGCAGGCGTCGAAGTAGGCGCGAATGTGGGCTTCGATGCCGGCGACGGTGAGTGTTGCGCAGACAGGTTCATGCATGGCGGTTCTCAACTCAGTGTGTAGTCCTGCGGCTCGATGGCTCGTGTGCGCCGCCACAGCTCCAGCGCGGTGAACGGCCAGTTCTGAGTGACGCGGCCCTTGGCGTTCTTGTACCAACTGCTGACTTTCGAATAGCCCCAGGCGCGCAGCGCATTGGCTTCGTCGATGCGCTGGTTGTATTGCGCGTAGATCTCGGGCTTCACGTCGATCGCTTTTAGGTTCTTCTCCAGCATCAGCCGCACCGCGTCGACGGCGTAGTTCGCCGCGCACTCGGAGATGTAGATGATGCTGGCGCCGTGCAGCACCAGGTTGGTGTTCGGGCCGTAGAGGCAGAACAGGTTCGGGAAGCCGCTGACCGTGGCTCCCAGATAGGCGCGGGCGTCGCCGTTCCAGACCGCGTGCAGGTCATGACCGTCACGGCCGATCACCTGCATCGGCATCAGGAATTCGGAGGCCTTGAAGCCGGTGCCGTAGATCAGCACGTCGTATTCGTGCTCGATGCCGTCGACGGTCCTGATGCCCTTCGGCGTGATCCGCTCGATGCGCGTGGTGATCGCGCGGACGTTGTCGCGCTTCAAGGTGGCGACCCAGGTGCCGTTGTCGCGCGGCAGGCGCTTGGAGCCGGGCGGGACGTTCGGCACCAGCAGCGGCCTTAGCTCTGGACGATCGGCGATCTGGAATTCAGCCCAGCCGGTCAGGGCTTGACGCACGGCATCGTTGGCAGCGGAGATCGCGGTTTCGGTCGGTGGATAGTCCGGGTCGACGGTCGCGGAATCGAGAAAGCCGATCAGCTGCGGCGTGAACGTGAACAAGCGATGCCACTGGATGTAGTTCGGCAGATTCGCCATCAGCCAGCGCAGGCCGTCCTCGGTCTGCGCGTGCAGATGCGGTGTCGGCAGCAGCCAGGGCACAGTGCGCACGTGGATGTCGAGTTGCGCGGCGACTCGCGCGACATGCGGAATGAACTGCGTGGCGCTGGCGCCAGTGCCGATCACGCCGACCCGCTTGCCTTCGAGATTCACCGATGCATCCCAGCGCGCCGAATGGAAGTGCTGACCTGCGTAGGAATCGCGGCCTTCGATGTTCGGCCAGCTCGGTCGGTTCAGCTGACCGACGCCGCTGACCACGACATTCGCTCGCGCAGTCTCTTCTCCATTCGGGCCACGGAGCTTGATCCTCCATTGCGCCGCGGCCTCGTCCCAGGTCGTCGCCAGCACTTCGCTGTTCAGGCGGATGTGCTCGCGCAGGCCGAGCAGGCTTGCGCAGTCCTTCAGATAAGCCAGCACCTCGTCGCGGGCGCCGAAGTATTCCGGCCAGATGCGCTGTGCGAAGGTGTAGCTGTAGATGAAGCTGTTGATGTCGACCCGGCAGCCGGGATAGCTGTTCTCCAGCCAGGTGCCGCCGACCTCGCCGTTCTTCTCGTAGATGGTGAACGGCACGCCGGCCTGTTTCAGGCGATGTGCGGTCAGCAGGCCGCTTTCGCCAGCGCCGACGATGACCACGTGGAACGCGCGATCGGGCGCGAGCTGAGCTTTTGTCCACGCCGGCCGCTGAGGATCGTCGTCGCCGAACACGATCTGCTCGTTGAGCAGGCGCTGCAGCGGCTCGGCGTCACGGCCGCAGATCCAGACCAGCATCGCCTGCATGAAGTCGTAGCCCGGACGGCCCGGCACCGGCTTGCCACTGTCGCGGAAGGCGCGTAGCACCTCGAAACACTGCGTGCGGCCGGCGGCTTCTTCTTCGGCGGAAAGCTGGCTGGCGTAGGTCGACAGTTGATAAGTCGGCGTCCACTCCGGTTTCAGCAGCGAGGCATCGCCGGACAGATGCGCGGCGGTCATCACCAGCACCGGGAATTCGCCGGCGCTGCAGTGGTGACGCAACGCGTCGTCGTCAGCCGTCAGGCGAGTGACGGCCGGCGCAACGGTGGCGCCGGCAGCGGTGGTTTGCACAGTCATCAGGTCTCCTCGAACCGTTCGTTCGCGAAGCTCTAGCGGCTTCGTCGTTCTTCATCGAGTGTGCAGAGCGCACCGGGCCGCGTTAAGCCCGGGTCAGCCCGCTTTTCAGATCTTCTTGAACAAGGGACTGCGCACCTGCTGGGCATCGGCCGCCGACAGGAACCTCTCCTGATAGATGTCGCGCTCGAACAGGCGGCCCTGCATCAGGGTGGTGATGCAGGCATCGATCATCAGCGGCGGGCCACAGAGATAAGCCTTGTGGCCGCGGAAGTCGTTGTCGAAATGGGCCTTCGCGGCATCGTGGACGAAGCCACGGAAGCCGGACCAGTCGCTGCTGTCCGGCTCGTTCGACAGCGCCGGCACATAGGTGAAGTTCGGATACTTCTGGCTGAGCGCGGTGAACTCGTCGTGGTAGTACAGCTCGGCCATCGACCGCTGGCCGTAGACCAGGGTGATCGGCTCAGAGCTTCCGGCTTCGAGCAGATCGAGAATCATGCTGCGCGGGCTCGACAGGCCCGAGCCGCCGGCCATGAACAGGCTGGGGCTGCTCGCCGATTTGCGAACGAAGAAGCGGCCGTACGGCCCGGCGATCTTCACGCGATCGCCGACATGCAATTGCTGATGCAGCCAGGCGGTGCCGACACCACCGGGCACGATGCGCACGTTCAGCTCGATCTCGTTGCCGGTGGCCGGCGGATTGGCCAGCGAGAACGGCCGCGAAAAACCGAGCTCGCCGATCGTCACGTTGACGTACTGGCCGGCTTGGAAATGCATCGCTTCATCGAGCTGCACCCAGATGCCCTTGATCGTCGGCGTCAGGTCTTCGATGCGGCTGATGCTGCCCTCGAAGTCACGCACCGGAATGATCTCGGCATCCGGCTCTTCGTCGATATCGGCTTCGATGGTGACATCCGACTGCAAAGTGGCGCAGCAAGCCAGCGTCTTCTTCTCGTCGCGCTCGAAATCCATCAAGGCGAACGGCGAGGCATCGCCGTGCTCGACGTCGCCCTCGACCACCTGCACCTTGCAGGTCGCGCACAGGCCATGACAGCAGGCATGCGGCAGCCAGATACCGGCGCGCAGGCAGGCGTCGAGGATGGTTTGCTCGTCCTCGACCGAAATGGTCTGGCCGAGCGGCTCTATGGTTAGTTCGTAAGCCATTTCGGTCAGGCCCCGCTCGTCTTGCCGTCGATCCCGTGCAAACAGCTCGCACGGAACCCTCGCCGGGTGACTCGCGTTGCCACCGTTCTGGTCTGGCCGAGCGGTTCTATGGTGAGTTCGTAACTCATCTTGTCTGGTGTTGAATGTTGCGAATGGAGTTAAGCGTCAGCAGACGGCATTGCCATTGACGCCGGTAAGACCTGGCGTGCTGAAACTGATCGTGGCCTTGTGGCCGATGCCGTTATCGACCAGCGACTTCGCCGGGTCCGGCTTGAATGGGCCTTTCGAGGTCTTCCACTCGACCTGGCTCCAGTCGATCTGCTTGAAGTTCGGATGAGCGCCGAAGATGCCCGGCAGCACGCCTTCGATCATCGCGCCGAACGGCATCGTCGGCGGCAGCGGCACGCACATCGGCCAGGCGAACATCAGGTGCTTTTCCCAATGGATGTTGACGATCTGGTTGCCGCGAAACTTGTCGAGGCTGTCCTTGAAATCGCCGTGGTAGTCCGGCGTGATGGCCTTGATGGGCATGGTTGTTTCCTCGTTATGGTGTAGTCGGTTCAGGCCGTCGCAGCCCGCGCCGCGATCTCCGCCGCCCGTCGCACACTGGCCGGCACACCACCGATGCCCCAGCGATCCGGGTGCACTTCGTCGATCTGCAGGCGGATGCGCTCGGCATTGGCGCCGAGCACTCTGGCGACGACCGCGGTCATCTCGGCGATCAGCTGATGATGCTGCTCGACCGGCCGGCCCTGCAGCAGCACCATGCGGATGAACGGCATCTCGATCTCGCTGCGCGAGATGGTCTGCAGCACTTCATCACCGGGCTGGCCATTGAGTCCCCACAGCGCCGGCTCCACTTCGGTGACCCAGACTTCGAGCCGATCCTTCGGTGCGCCGATGATCCGCGCCAGGGTGTCCGAGCACTCGACCACCAGCTGCTTCAAGGTGGCTTGCGGATGGCCTTTCAGGACGATGACATTGCAGACGGGCATGGGTGGCTCTCAGCTGGCTTTGCGGGCGGCGTCGGACTGGCTGCCGGTGTCACGAACGGCATCGGGGATTTTGTTGGTAGCACGGACTGCGTCCGTGTAGGCACCTTCGTGGATGTTCGCCGGGCGTGAAGTCCACTTCTCCCAGTTGGTCGCATCGGCACTGCCCTTGAAATCACCGCCGTCGACGCCGGGCTTGATGCCCATGTAACGCAGCGCTTCGTACATCGGATTGAAGTCGGGCGCGGTCGGATCGACATCGGGCAGGAAGCAGTTGCCCTGATAGATCTGGTGCACCGGCAGCCAGGCGTGCACGAACTTCTCCGGCGTGTCGTCGAAGATGTCCTTGCAGCCGTCCGAGCACATGTGGAAGGTCTCGCCCTTGTATTCGGTTTCGCGAAGGCTGAGCGTGGTCGGATCGTCCGGCTCGGTGAACAGGCAAGGCCATTGGCAGACCTGGCAGAGTTGCGGCAGTGTGGTGTTCCTGAACGGCGTGCCGGCCTTCTCCATTTCTCGCCAGTACTCGTAGCGCGGCCGGTAGTACTTGTCGAAGGTGTCCGGGTATTTCTCGGACATCCAGTCCATTTCCTCGTCGGACGGCAGCCACATCTGGAAGCCTACGGCATCGCGGTTGGCGTAGAACACGCTCCACATCTGGTGGGCCACGTGGCCCTTCTCGGCGATGGTTTCCGGCGCGCGCTTCGGCGGCTTGATGCCGTAGCGGGCGAGATCGGCGAACAGCGCGCCACCGTTCTGCTCGTAATAGATTTCCCAGGCCTCGTTCCAGGCCATGACCCGCTTCGGCAGCATGTAATCCATCATCGTCGCCAGCAGCGACAGCAGGCGATAGCCGCGCCAGAACCACTTGTCGATCCATTTCTGGACCAGCGGCACATTGGCCGGATCCTGTTCGAGCAGAAACTTGATGACCTCGATGCCGAGCGTCATGTGCCGCGCTTCGTCGCTCTGCGCCGAGAAGCCGAAGCTGACCGTGGCCATGTCGCCGTTGAAGGCCGCGCCGGACATCCACGGCATGAACGCGAGATTGGTCAGCACGTATTCGAACGCGAAGCTGATCGCGACGATGAACTCGAACGGACCGGAGGTGACGGCGTCCTCGAAGAACGATTTCGGAATCGACAGATACCAGGCGCGATCGAACTGGTACGGAAACTCGTTCATGCCGGTGAAGTACTTCGCGTACTGGCTGATCGTGTGGATCTGCGTCGTCGCGTGGCGCAGTTCGTCGAGCGACTGCATCTGCGCGGCGATGCGCGGGCCCACGCCCGGAAACTCGCGCGCCAGCATGTTGAAGCCGCGATGCGAGTCGTACTCGAGTTCGGTGATGCCGTTGATGAAAATCTTCAGCGCCTGCACGTAGCGGGCGTCGGTGACGTTGAACTGGCCGTTGTTCTGCTGGAAGGCATCGACGATCGCGTAGAGCTTCCGCTCCTTTTCGCCCTGATATTTCCAGTAGGCGTCCATAGTCAGACGGAACGGGTCTTCCCATTTTTCCCAGTCGTGGATCTTGATACCTTCGAAGCTGATGTTGCGGAAGATTTCCTCGTGCTTCTCGTAGCTGGGTTCCCAGCCGAGTCCGCGCGTCAGCAGCGCGTAGTTTTCCTTGAGACTCAGTTTCTTCGCGGGCTTTGCATTGCCTTCAGCGGCCATGGATGTTCTCCTTCAGCAGACAGATTGGTGGATTCGGAATGGAGTGGTCGATGACGGCCTCAGGCCGTTTTCCACTCGAGCGTGAATTCGTCTTCGGATTCGTCGACATTGCCGGCGATCGAAATCATGTTGATCTGGATTTCGCGCAGGTCGAAGTCGCGGCCCAGATGTTCCTCGACCGAGGTGCGCTTGATCACCAGGCGTCCCGGGCAATCGATCTTGACCATCGCCGGGTACTCGTGGACGACGGCGTTCGGGTTGTCCTGCCGGATCGCTTCGATGATCGGCATGGTGTCGTTGTTGGCCTGCAGCGCGATGAAGACCGGTTGAGTGCTGGTAGTGGCCATATCAGACGCTCAGGCCCAACTTCACAGCGCGGGTATTGAACGCCGCGACGACCGCTGCCACTGCGTCCTCGGACTGGTTGCCGAGCGTGCTCTGCGCGATCGGCGCCAGGGCTGCGACCAGGCGATCGCGCCAGGTCACGGTCCAGCCGGTCAGCAGCGCCTTGTTCTCCGGGTTCTCGGCAGCGGCGGTCTTGATCACGGCGTCAACCCACTTGCCGGTCTCTTCGTACCAGCGCATCAGGTAGTCGGTCAGCGATGACAGTGCCGAGCCGTTGCCGGCGGCGATCGCCGAATCCAGATGCTGGAAGAACAGCGGATAGACCAGCGCATCGGCCACCAGGATCTGGGCGATGAACACCTCGAACCAGTCGCGGGTGACGAACATGCGCTCCACTTCGCGACGCAGCGGCTGCCAGTCGGCGTGATCGGTCCAGGTGGTCTTCGAGGCGAGCAGCGATTCGCCGCTGTTGCCATCGATCAGCAGACCGATGCGCGAGATGTGCTGCGCCATGCCCAGGCGATCCATCGTGTTCATCATCGCCGGCGAAGTGACCGCGGTGCCGTAGGCGTAGGCGGCGACATGGGCGCTGTTGGTGTTCGCGCCCCACTCGTAATGGCGCAGCGGCACGATCGCGTGTTCGATCAGCGCGCGGGTATCGGCCGGCATCGCCCGCAGCAGGTCGCGCTTCTCGACGAAATCCAGCGTGCGATCGAGCGCGTCCTGCTGCTTGGCGCGGGTGGTCGTGTAGTTGCCGTAATAGAACTGGCGCGGATCTTTCAGCGCGTACCAGTCCTTCATCGTGATCGCCGTGCGGCGGACATCGAACATCTCGCGCTCCGGATCCCAGAGCGGCTTGTAATGGAAGTTGGCCGACGACTGGATGTCGTAGGTCGCCTCCTGATAGCGGGTCGCCGGCTTGTCGCCAAAGCGGCGCTGCAGATGGCCGAAGCTGTTGCTGAGCGGTTTGACGCTCTTGGTCCTGATCTCGACAGTCATGATGGCTCCTCGCTATTTCTTGTTGGTTATTCGCTGATGCCGGGCTGGCCGTAGCGCCATTTGAGTGCATCGGCATCGATCTGCGCGGCCTGGGCATCGTTCAGGTGGACGACGTGGTTGCTGGCGCAGAACTCGCGATACGCGGCCATCGGCATGATCAGTTCGCAGGCCAGCGAGGGATCGCCGATCGCGAAATCGAAGATCACGAAGCCATCCGGCCGGTGCTCGCGCAGACGGACGTAACGCTGCTGGGCGCTGGGATCAGTGGGCTCTGCGGCCCGCTCCGCGGGTTGCTCGGCAATGGGGGAAACGACGGTCATCTCTCTCTCTCCAGTCTCGCGACGGCCCGCTTTCAGCGGTGCCGGTGATCAGGTCTTGGCCTGACGTCATGACTGTAAGATTGCACCGAGCGTGCCAGTAGCCGCGAACGCTGCTGAAGCGGCGCGGGCAGGCTCCCAGGTCATTGATCAGAAAGCATTTGATGGCTTTTTGACGCGCCTGGCGCCTCGACGACCCGTCTGAGGTTTTAGACAGATTTTGATTATTTGGTCAATTCGACGATTGCGCAGATCAGCGAGCTTGACCCAATGGTTTAATCTGATGATCAAATCCGCCGCTCTTCGAGACCACGGCCATGTCTGCATCGCCTCCCGCCGCCGCTGCGAAAAATCCGCCGGGCCAGAGTCCGGGCGCGCTGCCGGCGGCGCTGACCTATCCGGACGTCGCCGATCTGCTGGCCCGCATCCGCTTCCAGCCGGAACAGGGCCGCATCTGGCTCGATGACCAACGCATGCTGTTGCTGCACAGCTCGGCGCTGGGGGTGCTGCGCCGCGAGCTGATCGAAAGCCTCGGTGCCGATCGCGCGCGCGGCCTGCTGACCCGCATCGGCTACAACTCCGGCTCGCACGACGCCGAGCTGTCGCGAAAACTGCGTGGCAGTGGCGGCGCCGCCAACGCGATCTACGGCGGCCCGCAGTTGCACATGCTCGAAGGCACGGTGCGGGTCGAGCCGGTGATGATGGAGGTCGACGAGGAGAAGGGGCACTTCCACGGCGAGTTCCTGTGGCACGGTTCATCCGAAGCCGAGGAACACATCCGCCTGTACGGCATCGGCAGCGAACCGGCCTGCTGGCAGCAGATCGGCTACGCCTCCGGCTTCATCAGCCGCTTCATGGGTCGGCCGGTACTGTTCCGCGAAGTGCAGTGCTGCGCGCAGGGCGCCAGCCATTGCCGGATCGTCGGCAAGCCGGTCGAGGAATGGGACGACGCCAGCCACGATCTCGCCTTCCTGCGCGCCGACGCGCTGACCGCCGGCCTTGCCACGTCGGCACCCACCGATCTCGGCGTGGCTTCGCCGATCGGCAGCGCCGCGCAGGACCTGCTCGGCGATACCGACGTGGTCGGCGCCTCGGCCGGCTTCAACGCGGCATGCCACATGGTCCGCCGGGTCGCCGATACCCAGGCCACAGTGCTTTTTCTCGGCGAAAGCGGCGTCGGCAAGGAAGTGCTGGCGCGCAGCCTGCACCGGGTCAGCCCGCGCGGCGCTGGGCCGTTCATCACCATCAACTGCGCGGCGATTCCGGAAACCCTGATCGAATCCGAACTGTTCGGCGTCGAACGCGGCGCGTTCACCGGCGCCACCACGGCGCGGCCGGGCCGCTTCGAGCGTGCTCACGGCGGAACGCTGTTCCTGGACGAAATCGGCATCCTCAGCTGGACTGCGCAGGGCAAGCTGCTGCGCGCGCTGCAGGAGCGGGAGATCGAACGAGTCGGCGGCACGCGCACGCACAAGGTCGACGTGCGGCTGGTCGCGGCGACCAATCTCGATCTCCGCGAGGAGGTTCGCGCCCGGCGCTTCCGCGAGGATCTGTTCTTCCGCCTCAATGTCTTCCCGATCACCGTGCCGCCGCTGCGCGAGCGCCGCGAAGACATCCCGATCTTCATGAATCACTTCCTGCGCAAGTTCAATCTGCGCAATGCCCGCAAGGTCACCGGCTTCACCGGACGGGCGATCGACGCGATGCTCGGTTACGACTGGCCGGGCAACATCCGCGAGCTGGAAAACATCGTCGAGCGCGGCATGATCCTGGCGCCCGAAGGCGGCGCGATCGACGCTTTCCACCTGTTCTCCGGCGGCGAGCAACTGGCCAGCGGTACGCTCAGCCTCGATCGCGGTGGCAGCCTGCGCAGCGATCAGCAGAAGGCGGCGGCCGAAGCCGCGCCAGCTGCGCAGCAAGTACCGCCGGAAGCGCGCACCAGCCAGGCCATCGCCGATCTGCTTGATGCCGTCGGCAACGGCGCGGCCGAAGGCCTGTCGATCGATCGCATCGAAGCGCTGATGATCGAGCGCGCCGTCGCGCAGGCCGGCGGCAATCTGTCGGCGGCGGCGCGGCTGCTCGGCATCACCCGGCCGCAGCTCGCCTATCGTCTGAAAGCCGCGCGGCGCGGCGCCAACCCGGAAACAGCCCCGTGAAGAACGACAACTCCCGCCTGCACTGGGCGCTGGTCCTGCTGGTGGCCGTGGCGCTGATCGCGTCGGCAATCAAGCCTTTCGATCGCATGACCTGGGTCATGGAAGTGCTGCCGGTGGTGCTGGTCGCACCGCTGCTGTGGTTCAGCCGCCGGCGCTTTCCGCTGACCACACTGCTCTATGTGCTGATCGCCGTGCATGCGCTGGTGCTGATCGGCGGTGGCGCTTACACCTACGCTCGCGTGCCGATCGGCAACTGGGTGCAGGAGGCGTTCGCGCTGTCCCGCAATCCCTACGACAAGCTCGGTCACCTGCTGCAGGGCTTCGTGCCGGCACTGGCGACGCGCGAGCTGCTGATCCGCCATCGCATCGTCGTCGGCCACCCGTTCATCGTCGGCCTGCTGTCGGTCTGCGTGGCGATGGCGATCAGCGCCATCTACGAATTGATCGAATGGGCGGCGGCAGTGGCGCTCGGCCAGAACGCCGACGATTTCCTCGGCACCCAAGGCGATCAGTGGGATACCCAGTCCGACATGCTGATGGCGCTGATCGGCTCGACCCTGGCGATGCTGCTGCTCGCCCGTTGGCACGACCGGGCCATCCGGCGGCTGTCGATCCCGCGCTAGGGGAAATTCAGGGAATGGCGGCGAGCGTCAGCCGGCCGGTGGCTCCGAGCAATTGCAGCGCGGCCAGCGAGCGATCGTGCTGGCTGGCGGCGAGATTGACGGTGGCGGTCAGCAGTTCGCGCTGGGCGTCGAGCAGATCGAGCGTGGTACGGGTGCCGACCGCCTGCTCGCGCTGCACGCTGTCCAGCGCCAGTTCGCTGGCCTTGACGGAGGCCTCGTAGGCGGCGATCACCTGCGCCGAAGATTGGTACATCGCCCAGGCCTGGGCGATTGATTCGCTCGAGGCGCGCCGGCTGTCGGCGGCTCGGGCCGCGGCGGCCGAGGCTTCTGCCTTTGCTGCCGAGACGCGCGAAGCGACGGCGCCACCGGCGTAGATCGGCAGGGTCGCTTTCAGCTGCACGGACCAGTAGGTCTGACGGTCGTAGGTGAACGTGGAATCGTCGGCGTCATTGGCTTCCGCTTCGATCGACAGGCGCGGCAGATGGCCGGCCTGCTCGGCGCTGATTCGCGACTTGGCGGCGCGGTCTTCGGCATCGGCGGCACGCACGGCCGGCGTATCGGCCGATACCGCGAGCGCTTCGGCGAGCGTCGCCGGTACCAGCGGCTTCGGCCAGTCGCCGGGCAGCTGATCCGGCGGCACGCCGACCACGCGCTCATAGGACGCAGCGCTCACCGATTCGGTGGCACGCGCTCGATACAAGGTGGCGCCGGCTTCGGCCAGCCGCGCTTCGGCCTGGGCGACGTCTGCCTTGGTCGCTTCGCCGGCATCGAGGCGCTTCCGGCTGTCGTCCAGCGCTTGCTGAAGGCGCTGGACATTGGTTTCGTTGAGGCCGATCACGGCGCGGTCGCGTTTCACGTCGAGCCAGGCGCTGGCGGCGGCGAACAGCAGTTGCTGCGCGGTCGCGGCTTCGTTCTGCTCGGCACCTTCATGCTTCGAGCGCGCGGCGTCGACCTGGGCGCTGACCAGTCCACCGCTATACAGCGGCTGGCTGGCGACCAGGCCCCAGCTCAGCGGCTGACGGGCACCGGCCTGCGGGAACTGGGCATCGCTGTAGAGCCGCGAGCGGCCGCCGATGACGCTGGCATTGACGCTCGGCAGGTAGCCGGCACGTGCGGCCTCAACTTCCGCCGCGCTGCCGGTTGCGGAAAGGTGGGCGGCAGCAAGGCGAGGATCCTGCTGGAGCGCGCGTTCGGCGGCTTCGTGCAGGCTGGTGGCACCGGCTTGCACGGCCGTCAACGACAGGAAAGCGGCGACCGCGACGCGGTTCAGGACGCGGTTGACTTGGGGGCTGCGGTTCATCTTTCGGATCTTCAAATCAACGGGAATCAGGGCGTCGTGCGCAGCCATGCAGGAACAGGCTGACGACACCGGCAATGTGCTGAGCGGCGTTGCGGCCAGGCAGGAACGGTTCGAAGCCGAGCAGCGCGCGGTGCTGCGGGTTGGCCTTGACCATCTCGATGAACTGCACGGCGGTGAATTCCGGGTCCGGGCAGATCAGACGGCCGGCCTCGTGCTGGCGGCGGAAGTAATCGCCGAGCAGCTTGCGCCCGCGCGCCGGGCCGTACTCGTAGAAGCGCTGAGCGAGCGCCGGGAAGCGCGGCATCTCGGCGATCATGATGCGGAACAGCTCGAGCCGCTTGCGGTCGAGGAACATGGTGACAAGAAACCTGGCCAGCGCGGTGAGCGTGGCTTCGATGTCGTCGTCGGCCTGCGCCGGCACCTTGAAGCCCTGCATGAACTCGTCGCAGCGAGCGACGATGATGTCCCCGAACAAACCTTCCTTGCTGCCGAAATACCGGTACAGGCTGGCCTTCGAGCCGCCGACCCGGCGCATCACTTCCTCGATGCTGGCGCCTTCGTAGCCGTATTCCAGGAACACGTCGAGCGCCGCGGCAAGCATCGCATCACGCCGCGCCGTGCCGCGGGCACCAAGTGCTTCCGGTTCCACATTGGCGGCTGCCGGTGAGGGCTTGCCCGGCGCCTTGCGTGCGGGCAGCCGCATGCCGTTAGGCCTGTCTTGGGCCAGCACGGGTGTCGCGGCTTCAGGCTTTGCGGGAGGTTTGACTTTCGCCACGTCGGGAGCACAAAATGAAATGTAACGTTCATTACACTATCAGCCGGTTTCCGCTGCTGCAAGCAGCTCGACAACCCGCTCTGCAGGAAGCACCCCGGAAGCACTGACAATGGCCACCACGATCGATCCTCCCGTTTCCGGGCCCGCTTCCGGCCCCATTGCCGACACCAAGGCTGCCAGCACGCCGCGTCGGTTCCTGCGCCTGGCGATCCCGCTCGTCGTGCTGATCGCTGCCGGCGTTTTCGGTTGGCATTGGTGGACGGTCGGGCGCTTCTTCGTGTCCACCGACAACGCCTACCTGCGGGCCGACATCAGCGTGCTGACGCCGAGAGTCGGCGGCGAAATCGTCACCTTGAAGGTGCGTGACAACCAGGCCGTCGCCGCCGGCGATCTGTTGCTGGAGATCGATCGCCGCGATTACGCGGCCCGTGTCGACAGCGCCCGCGCCAGCGTTGCCGAAGCGCAGGCGGCACTGGCCGGCAACGGCCAGCAACGCGGCCAGCAGGATGCCGCGATCGCCGAAGCACGTGCCCAGGTGACGGCCGCCCGTGCCAGCGAAGTGCAGACCCGTGGCGAACTCGATCGTGCCCGCAGCCTGCTGAAGGATGGCGTCGCCACCCGCCAGCGGCTCGACAACGCCGAAGCCGCGCATCTGAACGCCGTCGCTTCGGTGGCTCGCGCTACTGCTGGCGTACAGGCTGCCGAACGGGCGCTGACCACGCTCAGCGACAGCAGCCGTGCCCGGCTCGAAGCGGCGCTGGCGGCGTCCGAAGCACAGCTCAAGCTGGCCGAGATCGATCTCGCTTCCACTTCGATCATGGCCCCGGTGGCCGGCACCGTCGGCGATCTGTCGGCGCGGCTTGGCGAAAGGGTTCAGCCCGGTCAGCGACTGCTGTCGCTGGTGCCGCTCGATCAGCTGTATATCGAAGCCAATTTCAAGGAAACCCAGCTGACCCAGATCCGCATCGGCCAGCCGGTCGAGATCGAGATCGACGCGTTTCCGAACACCGCGCTGCGTGGCCATGTCGACAGCTTCTCGCCGGCTTCGGGCGCGGAATGGGCGCTGCTGCCGGCGCAGAACGCCACCGGCAACTTCACCAAGATCGTCCAGCGGGTGCCGGTGCGCATCGCGCTCGATGACAAGACCGCGCTTGCCGGCCGGCTGCGGCCGGGGCTGTCGGTCGAGGCCAGCGTCGATACGCGCGCCGAGCCTGAAGCCGGCGCGGCGAAGCACTAAGCATCCGCAACGTGGCCGCGATATCGCCCACTGCTGTCGCGCCGGCCGTCGATGAACGGGCGCTTGCCCGGCTGGCCTGGTTCGGCTTCATCGCCATGCTGTTCGGCAACTTCATGGCGATCCTGGATATCCAGATCGTCGCTTCGTCGATCAATCAGCTGCAGGCCGGGCTGTCGGCCAGCGCCGACGAAATCCAGTGGGTGCAGACCTCGTACTTGATCGCCGAAGTGATCGCCATTCCGCTGTCCGGCTATCTGTCACGGCTGCTGTCGACCCGCATCTACTTCGTCATCTCGGCACTCGGTTTCACCCTCGCCAGCCTCGCCTGTGCGACGGCCTGGAATCTGGAATCGATGATCGTGTTTCGGGTCATCCAGGGGTTTCTCGGTGGCGGGATGATCCCGACCACCTCGGCGTCGATGTACCTGATGTTTCCGCCGGCCAAACGTGTGCTGCCGCAGGTGCTGTTCGGCCTGATCGCGACCCTGGCGCCGTCGATCGGGCCGACGGTCGGCGGCTGGCTGACCGAGTCGGCGTCTTGGCACTGGCTGTTCCTGATCAACGTGCTGCCGGGCTTCGCAGTCGCTTACGCCGTGTGGCATCTGGTGAAGATCGACCAGCCACAGCCGGAACTGCTGAAGGTCATCGATCTGCGCGGCCTGCTGTTCATGGCCGTGTTCCTCGGCTGCTTCGAATACACGCTCGATGAAGGCCCGCGCAACGACTGGTTCTCGCAGGATTCGGTAGCGGTCTGTGCAGTGCTCGCGGTGCTGGCCGGCATGCTGTTCTTCCATCGCATGTTCACGGCCGAGCATCCGGTGGTGAATCTGCGCGCCTTCGCTGATCGTAATTTCGCGCTCGGCACCGTGCTGGCGATGTCCGTTGGCATCAGCCTCTACACGCTGATCTATCTGACGCCGCTGTTCCTCGGCCAGGTGCGCGGCTACAACAGCCTGCAGATCGGCCACGTGATGATCGCCCAGGGCGTGGCGATGTTCCTCAGCGCGCCGCTGGCCGGACGGCTGGCGAAGCTGATCCGGCCGAAAACCATGCTGGCGATCGGCATCTGCAATGTCAGCATCGGCGCCTGGCTGAACAGCCGGCTGACTGCCGACTGGAGCGTCGTCGAATTCATCGTGCCGCAGATTTTCCGCGGCAACGGCTTCCTGTTCTGCATGTTCTCGATGACCAACATCGCGCTCGGCACGCTGCCGATGTCCGAGGTCAAGAACGCCAGCGGCCTGTTCAACGTGATGCGCAACATCGGCGGTGCGATCGGCCTGGCGCTGATCAACACGCTGATCAACGAACGCAGCTGGCTGCACTGGCAGATGCTCGGCGAATCGGTGCGCGCCAGCCGTCCGCCGGTCCGCGAGATGCTGGCCACCGGCCAGGCCATCACCGGCAGCGAAGCCGGCGCGATGTCGCTGCTGATGCGGCAGATGCAGCAGCAGGTGGCGGTGATGACCTACGGCGACATGTTCGCGCTGATCTCGATGATGATGGCTTCGGTGCTGCTGATCCTGCCGCTGATCCGCACGCCGCGACCCCAGCCAGGGAATGGTTCGGGCACGGAAGCTGCCACCGGCGGTCATTGAGACATGAGCTACAGTCTCGACCAACCCACCCCCTTTTCGCAGTTCCGATGGAGCCGTTCATGTCACTGAAGCCCAAGCTGCGCCACGCCGTACTCGCTCCGCTGCTGGCGGCGGCGCTGATGGCCGTGCTGCCTGCCGCCACCGCGCAACTGCTGCTGAAGGACGGTCAGGGCTTGGCCGGAGCACCCAAGGCGGTGCCGGAGAAAGGCAAGGACGACACCTCGCCGGTCACTGAGCTGCCGGAAGTGAAGGTTGAAGGCGAAGTCGACGAACTGACCAAGGGCGATCGCAAGCGCCGCAATCAGGCCAAGCGGCTGCCGGGTCTCGGTACCGAGGAAGAACGCAAGCTCGATCGCCTGGAAAAATTGCAGGAGTGGTACGGCGATCTGCCGAAAGACCCGAACAATCTCAACGACGATTCACAGCGTTTCCTGGAAACCGCCGTCGAGAACAACGACGCCAAGGGCGTGACCCGTCCCGGTTCGCCGAACAGCGTGCCGCGCCGCAATCCGGCGGATTACAAGGACCCGATCGGCAACAAGCCCTGAGATCAGCGTCTAACGGCTACTCGCTGCGCTTCCAGCTGACTTCCTGGCCGCCGTCCTGGCGGGCCAGCACCCGGCAGCAGACGAACAGATAGTCCGACAGGCGATTGAGGTACTGCGGTACCAGCGGGCTGATCGCCTCAACGGCATTCAGTGCCCATACCGCGCGCTCTGCGCGGCGCGCGACGGCTCGGGCCAGATGCGCCGCCGCGGCGGCCGGATTGCCACCCGGCAGCACGAATTCCTTCAGCGGCGGCAGGGTTTCGTTCAGCGTTTCCAGCTCGCTGTCGATGCGCTCCAGATAGCTTTCCTTGACCAGCTCGAAGCCCGGCATCGACAGCTCGCCGCCGAGGTCGAACAACTCGTGCTGGGTGCGCGCCAGCGGGGTGCGGATGCCGTCCGGCAGGGTCTGCACCAGCATCAGGCCGACGCAGCAGTTCAGTTCATCGACATCGCCCATCGCCTGCACGCGCAGGTGGGTTTTCGGCACCCGCTCGCCGCTGGACAGGCCGGTAGTGCCCTTGTCGCCGGTGCGGGTGACGATCTTCGACAGTCTGTTGCCCATGAAGCGGTGTCCAGTGGTGGATGTGCAGCGATGGGCGAAATGATAGCAACACATACGATCGGGCCATCGAACCCGGCCGTCCTGAGCTGCTGCGAGCCGGCGGCGGTTTATCATTCGCCGCCCCGCGTATCTGCGGCCTGCCGGAGTGCTGTGTGACCAGTCCTTATCTCGCCGCGGCGCTGGAAGCCGCCGAAGCCGCTGCAGCGGTGATCCGCATGGCCTATCGCGGCCAGTTCTCGGTGGATTACAAGGCCGATGCGAGCCCGGTGACCGAGGTCGATATCGCTGCCGAAGCGACAATCAAGGCAGTGCTCAAGAGCCACTTCCCGGACCACGGTTTCTACGGCGAAGAACTGGGACGAGAAGCGGGCGACAACGAGCACTTGTGGCTGATCGACCCGATCGATGGCACCAAGAGTTTCGTTCGCGGCTATCCGATGTTCTCGACCCAGATCGCGCTGATGCACCGGGGCGAACTGGTGCTCGGCGTGTCCTCGGCGCCGTGCTGGGATGGCGCGCTCGGCGAAGTGATCTTTGCCGAGAAGGGCCAGGGGGCCTGGTGCGACAACCAGCGCCTGCAGGTGTCGTCGGCCGACACGCTGGCGCAGACCACCTTGTCCACCGGCAATCTCGCGCGGCTGGCCAGAAGCCCGGCCTGGGCGCGGCTCGGCGAGTTGATCGGGCAGGTCCATCGCATTCGCGGCTACGGCGATTTCCTGCACTACCATCTGCTGGCCGGCGGCAAGATCGACGCGATCGTCGAGTCCGATGTCAACATTCTCGATATCGCCGCGCTCAGCGTCATCGTTCATGAAGCCGGCGGCGTGTTCACCGATCTCGAAGGCCAGCCGCTCGGTCTCGATACCACCAGCGTCTGCGCCGCCACCCCTGGCCTGCACCAGCAGTTGCTCGACACCCTGCGCTGGACGCCGCCGGCCTGATCCCCTCTTTCTCACCTGGACATCACCATGAGCTACGACTACAGCGGCAAGACGGTATTCGTTTCCGGCGGCACCAGCGGCATCAACCTCGGCATCGCCCACGGCTTCGCGAAAGCCGGCGCCAAGCTGGCGGTGATGTCGCGCAGCCAGGACAAGGTCGACGCAGCGATCGCCGAACTGAAAGCCCACGGTGGCGAAGTGATCGGCTTCGCGGCTGACGTGCGCGATTACGCGGCCGTCGATGCCGCGTTCAAGGAAACCTCGCAGCGCCTCGGCAACATCGACGTGCTGATCTCGGGCGCCGCCGGCAACTTCCCGTCGCCGGCGATGGGCATCTCGCCGAACGGCTTCAAGTCGGTGGTCGATATCGATCTGCTCGGCACCTTCCACGTCGTCCGCGCGGCGTTTCCGTACCTGACCAAGCCGGGCGCTTCGGTGATCAACATCAGCGCCCCGCAGGCCTGGATCGCGCTGGAGTTCCAGATGCACGTCTGCGCCGCCAAGGCCGGCGTCGACATGGTCACCCGGGTCGCGGCGATCGAATGGGGCCCGCTCGGTGTGAGAGTCAATTCGATCTCGCCGGGGCCGATCGAAGGCACCGAAGGCATGCGTCGCCTGGCGCCGAACGAGCGGGCCACCGAACTGGTCAGGGACAGCGTGCCGATGGGCTGCTTCGGCAGCACCGACGACATCGCCCAGGCGGCGATGTGGTTGTCGAGCCCGCTGGCTCGCTATGTCACCGGCGTGGTCTTGCCGGTCGATGGCGGCTGGTCGCTGGGCGGCGTCACCGCGATGGGTTCGGGCATCAAGAAAGCGATGGGCGGCTAGCTAGCCGCAGACGCCCGCGCTCAGATCGCGATTTCCGGCTCGCCTTCCTCGGGAGCCTGGACGACGCCATCGGTCAGCCAGCAGTCCTTGTACGGGCCGTCGGGCTGCTTGCTGAGCGTGAACACGTAGCGATGGACGACGCCGGTACGGTCGATCAGCTCCACACCCTGGATCGCCTGCCGGCCTTCGCTGATCAGCGGCGCCAGCGTCGAGGCGCGGTGGTTGAGCATGGCCGGATAGGTTTCCCGGATCAGCGCCGCGAAGTGCGCCAGCGGGCCGGTCTGGCTGCGGTTGCCGGGCGAGGCCAAGGCAAACACGATCGCGAAACCGGCATCACGCACCGGCTTGTCGACATTGGCCAGCGCGGCCAATTGCAGTTGCACGACGGCGGCCGGCGACAGTGCCGGGTCCGGGCCGATCCCCAGCTTCTTTTCATCGGCCGCGGCCATGCTGCCGGGCAGCAAGGCCAGCAGTGCGAGCAAGCCAGGAATCATGCGCAGCAGCATCGGTCTCAAAGCCATCTGCAACCTCGTAAACTGAATCCACGGAATGCGCCGAATATAGCGTGGCCCGAACCGAGAACTCCGAAAGATCATGAATCGCCGCCCAAGCCATCAGAAACGCCGTCAGAAATTGTTGCTGAGTCTGTTGACCGCCACCGCCGTCGTCGCCTGCGCGACCTCGCCGCTCGGCCGCAACCAGCTGAAGCTGTATTCGGATTCCGATCTCGACGAGATGGGCGTCACCGCCTTTGCGCAGACCGCCAAGGAAACGCCGGTGACCACCAACGGCCAGGCCACTACCTACGTGAACTGCGTGGCCAACGCGATCACCCGCGAGGTCGGCGGCGTCTGGGAAGTGAAGGTGTTCGAGTCCAAGGACGTCAACGCCTTCGCGCTGCCCGGCGGCAAGATCGGCGTCTACACCGGGCTTCTGCAGGTGGCCAAGGGGCAGGACCAACTGGCCGCTGTCATCGGCCACGAAGTCGCCCACGTGATCGCCGGCCACTCGAACGAGCGCGTGTCGCAGCAGCAGGTCACCGGCCTCGGCCTCAACGTCGCGCAGCTGATCGTCGGCGGTGGTGCCGGTGGTGGTGCGCTGATGTCAGCACTCGGCGCCGGCGCCCAGTACGGCGTGCTGCTGCCGTTCTCGCGTGCCCATGAAAGCGAGGCCGATCTGCTCGGCCTCGACTACATGGCCAAGGCTGGTTTCGACCCGCGCCAGGCCGTGCAGCTCTGGCAGAACATGGCCCAGGCCGGCGGCCAGAAGCCACCGGAATTCGCATCGAGCCATCCGTCCGACGACACCCGCATCCGCCAGATCGCTGCGCGCTTGCCGCAGGATTTGCCGGTGTATCAATCGGCGCAGGCGGCGGGGAAAAAGCCGAAGTGCGGCTAACCCATCAATGGCGCTTGGAGGCGATGTCTAAGCCTACGTTTGAGGAGCCGTGTTCCGAGTCTAGGCGGCATCACACCACGTGAGACTTAGCTCGCTTGCCAACCTGCTTTCTGGAAAGCTTTCGTCGCGCACATTCTCTGCGGAGATTGCCGGCGAATTGGCTGTTTACGTGCTTAGCCTGCAAAAGCCAGGGGCCACGGTCCAAATTCAGGTCACAGAAGACATCGATCTTCTGTTGGATGGGCCGGCTCTTGCCGTTCTATGCAGGCTCTTCGCTGCCGGCGATTTGACTGCAGATGAGCTGGCGTATGTCGCTGACGTCGCCCAATTGTCTGAGCGTGTTGAGTGCAATGACCCAGAAGTCGCCAGCAATCTCGCTGAGTGCACTGACCCTGGCATCAATGGACCACTGACGATTGCTCGTGCGCTGGAGATCGCTGACATCAGAAAATAGTCTGATTGCAATTAGGGCTCACGCCAAAAACCCGTCATTCCCGCCTTCGCGGGAATGACGAGAGGTTCTGAGTTCGGTTGACTCGAAAATGTTCGAAAATCAGCCGCCAGCCGCCACAAAATGACAAGCCGCGTACTGCTCGCCATCAACCCGCCGCAGCAGCGGCACACTCTGCACGCAGGCATGTTCGGCGAGCGGGCAGCGCGGGTGGAACACGCAGCCCATCGGTGGCTGGGCCGGGTTCGGGGTGTCGCCGCCGAGCAGCCGGCGCTTCTTCGGTTTGCTGCCATCCGCTTCGATCACCGGCGCGGCTTCGAGCAGTGCCCGCGTGTATGGGTGGCGTGGCCTTGCGTAGACGTTGTCAGCGCGGCCCTGTTCCATGACCTTGCCGAGGTACATCACCAGCACGCGGTCCGATAGCTGGCGGACCACGGCGAGATCGTGGGCGATGAAGATCATCGCCAGATTGCGTTCGCGGGCCAGTTCGGTGAGCAGGTTGATGATCTGCGCCTGGATCGAGACATCGAGTGCCGATACCGGCTCATCGCAGATCAGCAGCTTCGGTTCGACGATCAGCGCCCGGGCGATGCCGACGCGCTGGCCCTGGCCACCGGACAGCTCGCGCGGCTTGCGGTCCGCCAGTTCCGGGCCGAGGCCGACCCGCTCCAGCAGCGCCAGCGCGCGGCTGCGACGAGTGGCGGCATCGAACTCGGGCCGCAGTGCCTTGAGCGGCTCGGCGACGATGTCGACGATCTTCATCTTCGGGCTCAACGAAGCCAGCGGATCCTGGAAGACCAGCTGCACTTCGCGGCGCAGCGGCCGCCATTCCTTGGGGCTCAGGCCGATCAGTTCGGTGCCGTTGTAGCGGATCGAGCCCGAGGTGGCTTCCTGCAGGCCGACCAGGGTGCGAGCCAGGGTCGACTTGCCGCAGCCGGATTCGCCGACGATGCCGAGCGTCTCGCCGGCCTGCAGGTCGAAGTGCAGATCGTCGATGGCGCGGATGTCGGCGGGGCGACCCCCGGACATGAACCCGGGCAGCAGGCCGCGCCTGGCATAAAGCACGCGCAGGCGGCGGACGGACAGGAGCGGAGCGGTGGCCATGAGAAACGATGCGCAAGAAAAAGGCCGACTGTTGTCGGCCCTTTCATTTTACGGCTTATGCGGCTCGATCATTCGAGCAGCGAGCGCAGCATCCAGGCGGTCTTTTCGTGCAGCTGCAGGCGCTGGGTCAGCAGGTCCGCGGTCGGCTCGTCGCTGGCCTTTTCGGCGAGCGGGAATACCGAACGCGCCGTTTTCGCGCAGGCCTCGTGGCCCTTGACCAGTTTCTTGACCATGTCCATCGCCGCCGGCACGCCTTCGTCCTCGTCGATGCTCGACAGCTTGGCGTACTGGCTATAGGTGCCCGGCGCCGGGAAGCCCAGCGCGCGAATGCGCTCGGCGACCAGATCCACCGCCAGCGATGACTCGGTGTACTGACCCATGAACATCAGGTGCAGCGTGTTGAACATCGGCCCGGTGACGTTCCAGTGGAAGTTGTGGGTCTTCAGATACAGCGTGTATTCGTCGGCCAGCAGGCGCGACAGGCCGTGGGCGATCGCGGCACGGTCGGCCTTGCTGATGCCGATGTCGATCGTCGCTTCGCTGGTGGCCGGAGCCAGCTTCGGCGCCTTCGGTTTGGTCTTTTCCTTGCTCATGGGGTTTCCTGTCAGGAGGTGGGCGGGTTGGAAAGGTACCGGTCAGACCGCTGCCGGTGATCCCGGTTCGGCTGGCTATGGAGACTAGCTCGCGCTGAGTTTCTGCTTGCGGTAGTAGGTGAAGATGTCGTTGAGGTTGCGCCGCGGGCGCCAGGAGAAGGTTTCGCGGAACAGGCGGCCGTCGAGGATCACCGGATACTTGAAGTAGTTGACCAGATAGGGCGGGAAGAACGCGTTCCAGTTCAGCACCGAGGCGACAAATTTCGGCAACGACGGCGGGATCGACAGCACCGGCAGCTTGCGGCAGCCGCACTGGGCCACCGCTTCCTGATACGGCACGTAATCATCCGGCGCAACGTTGTAGATGCCCGGCTTGTTCTGCTCGAAAGCGGCGATCATCGCGTCGGTCATGTCGTCGACATGCAGGAACTGCATCAGCGGCGAGAAGCCGATCAGCACCGGCACCAGACTGCGCGACAGCAGGATCGACATGGTGTTGCGCACCCCCGGGCCGAGCACGTTGCAGGGCCGCAGGATGGTGATGTTCAGCTCCGGATGCTTCCACAGATAGATGTTGGCGAGGCTTTCCAGTTCCACCGAGTCGACCAGATCCTGAGTCACCTCGCTGGCCTTCAGCGGCGCGTCCTCGTCGATCAGCGCCGGGTTGTAGGCGCTGGCGCCGTAGACGTAGTACGTCGAGTGGATGATCACCTGGCCGACCTTGTACTTGCGGCACAGGTCCAGCAGCCGCTTGCAGCCGAGCACATTGGCGTTGTAGCGCTGCTGGCGGGTTTTCTCATGCGCGAAGATGCGGCCGATGTGGATCACCGCATCGACCTTGTGACTGGCGAAGATGTCCTCGAAGCCGCGCTTGTGCAGCTCGACCAGATAACTCGGGATGCCGGCATCGGTTTCCACCTTGCGGCGGAAATCGACGGCGATGACGTTGTATTGGCCATGCAGGCGGGCAATCACCCGCTTGGCCAGCGAGCCGGCGGCGCCGGTCACCAGCACGGTCTTCTTCGGGGCAGCGCGGCTGCCGGTTTTCGTTGCCATCAGTAAAGGCTCGTGCGTTCTTCGAGGCCGAGCTGCATCAGCCGGCGCAGTTCGGTTTTCACCGTTTCCACCTGTTCGGTCACCTCGGCCTCGCTGGCCGCCGGCGAGAAATGCATCGGCTTGCCGAAGTTCAGATACACCCGCGCCGGCAGCGGCAGCAGGCTGGGCACGATCGGCAGATAGGGCAGACCCAGCAGCTTCGCGATCGGCGCCAGATTGATGACCGCGGGCATGGTTTCCTCGCAGCCGACGATGCCCACCGGCACGATCGGCGCGTGGTGGTTCATCGCCAGATGCATGAAGCCGTTGCCGAAGCGCTGCAGCTGGTAGCGCTTGCGATACAGCTTGCCGGAGCCGCGAATGCCTTCCGGGTAGACGATGATCGCTTCATCCATGTCGAGCATCTTCGAGCAGTTCACCGGATCGCCGATGACGCCGCCGAGCGCGTTCAGGAAGTTGCCGAGCCAGGGCACGGTGGGGAAGAAGCGCTCGATCATCGCCCGGGCCAGACGCGGGCCGTGCGGATTGGTCGCGGCGGCCACACCCACCAGCACGCCATCCATCGGCAACTGGCCGCTGTGATTGCCGACGATCAGCACCCGGCCCGCGCTCGGGATGTTTTCCAGGCCGTGGGCGGTGACCCGGAAGTAATGATCGTAGAGCCGCTTCGCAGCGCCGAGGGCGAGCTTGAAGGTGTCTTCGTTGTAGCCCCAGGGGTCATAGCCGAAGCTGCCGACGGGCTTCGGAATGCTGGCTACCAACGCTTCGATGTCGGCAGTGACCAGCTTGGCGGCGATGCGCTGCTTCACGTCGAGCGAGCCGAGACTGAGCATGATGTGTGGTTGAATTTTTCTGGACGGTCGACCTGCTGGCCTGTTCGAAGACCTGATCAAGCTTCGATCCGGACTCTTCAGACCTTGAGCGGTCGCCTCGCATCAACTTAGTGCAAAAGCCTGGTGCCGGGAAGATGCTGCGGCGGCTTTATTGCGAGGACTGCTTCACGAGTGCTGCGCAGACGACGATCAGGCGGCGCGCGCCAGGTAGCGATCGAGCGCGGCGCGGGCGGCGGGGTCGAGATCGATCGGCACGGTGCGCCGGACCAGCAGATCGTCGAGCAGCATCCGCGACTTCAGCAGCAGGGTATTGCTGCCATCGAATTCGGCGAAGGCGGCGCAGTCGAGGCCGGCGTAATAGGCCACCGCCTTCATCCAGCGGCCTTCGTTGCGATCGTGATCGTGGACCAGGAACCAGGCGCCGGGCTGTACCAGTTGTTCGAGCAGCTCGGTGACGTTTTCGGTTGCGTCGGCAGCGGTCGCGGCATGCAGCACCGGTGGAGGAGCTGCGTCCGTTGTCGGATCGGCGGGCGGCTGGTTCCGCTGGCCCGGATGGATCAACTTGCCGAGCGCAGCCTCGAAGCCGTTCAGCGCATCGTTGATGCGGCCTTCGGCGAGGCCGACGGCCTTGAACGCCGTGGCCAGTTCGGCACGCAGCTCGCGCCGCAGCGCCTCGCTGCGCTGATCGTCGCGGGCCGGATCGAGCATCGCGACGATCTGATCGAGCTCGGCGAAGCCCTGTTTCCACTCGGCGCTTTCGGGCCCGTGATGCAGCAGGTGCATCGCCATCATCGGCGCCCACAGCGAGTTCAGCAGTGGCCGCACCTCGTCGCTGATCGTGGTGCCGGAAGTTCGCAAATGCAGCTCACCGGCGATGATCCGGCGCACCTTGGCGACGATCGCCTGGCGGCGGGTGGCCGTCTGCGCCATCTGCTCCTCGATGAAGCGTTCGGCCTGATCGGTGGCGATCAGCTCGATCTCCGGCGGCGGCTTGCGCAGCGACTCGGCGGCGATATCGAACTGCCGCTGGATCTGCGACACCAGCTCGGCAATGCGGGACTGATGCTCCGGGCCGCCGGTTCTGGCCGTCGAGGCCATGGTCGCCAGCTCGTTGATCAGGCCTCTGACCGGATGATCCGGATCGCTGATGAAGGCGACGTCCTTCAGCGCCACTTTCATCGTCGACAGGCGCAGGCCGTCGAACTGCACGCGCAGCGGGTTCGGCAGGTTGGGGTCGGCGAGGATGTCGTTGAACATGTGGCCGACCAGGCTGGCGCGCTGCACGTAGGCAGCGGTCTGGCGCGGCGTCCAGCCGAGGATGGTCAGGCCCTGCGAGGCGGCGGCGAGATCGGCGGCAAGGCTGGCGTTCGAGTACGCGGCGGCGTCGGGCGTCGTCGCGCCGAGGCGCTGCAGGCTGGCCAGCGACTGCGGGTCCAAGGTTGGCGACGTCATCATCGACGCCGCAAGACCCGCCGGCGCGCGGAAATCCGGCTGGGCCGCGGTCTGGCCGAATTGCGGGGAATCGGAGAAGCCGCGCGGTGCGTGAGTGGCGGTGGCCTCGCCGGTCGGCATGTCGCCGCGCAAGGTTCCGCCCGGGCGTGCGTTCGGCGCATGGCCGAGATGGGCGGACTGCACGCCCTGCTGCTTCAGGAAGTTCAGCGCCTTGAAGTAGAGATCGGCAAGCTCGCTGATCACCAGGCGATCGAACAGCTTGAACACCACCAGTTCGACATCCGAGCCGACGTTCAGGGTCTCGGCGGCCGATCGGAACGCGCGGCAGATGGTCAGCGGCGCCAGCGCGTCGATCGACATCGGCGCGTGATGATTCTCGACCAGCGTCTTGACCCGGCCGCCGATGTCCCAGAGCGTGGTCTTGTAGAGGCCATCGGCCTTGGCTGCCATGTTCGAGACGGCGATATCGAGCTCGACGGCCTCGTTCTTCTGCAGGCTCAGCTCGCCGTCAGCTTCCCGGCTGCCAGTGGCTGGGAACGCCGCATCGAAGCCCTTGCTGTAGTTGTCGCAGAACCGCGTGGTCATGTTCTTGCGGTCGAGACGCACGGCCCGCATGGTGTCGAAGAACAGGCGACGATCCTGGTTGTTGGTAGCGCGTTCGGCAAACTCGAAGAGCAGATCATCGGCACCATCGAACATGATGTTGAGCCGCTCGCGCAAAGCTTCGACCACCTGCAGACGCAGGGTCTCGACCAGTTGCGCCGTGCCTTCGGCAGGCTTGCTCTTGCCGCGCAGCAGACTCACCACTTTCGGGTTGCCGTTCACCATTTCCATCGTCCTTCAGCCATGGCACAGCCTGGCTGCGCGAAGCGCGCGCGCCAGACACAGCCGTGCTTGCTGAAAGGGTCCCGGGTCATGGCTGCCACTTTATGGGGCATCGTGCACGATGCCGGAGCTGCTAAACGATTTTGTCCACGGATCAAAGCACTTGCGTGAATTTTTCGCAGGCGGATGAATCGCGTTCAGCCGGATCATCGCAGGGCGCTATAGCGATGACCAGCGTCTTTACACAACTGACAAAAGTACCCATTCAGTCATCCCGCAGGAATGCCAATCTGCTCGCCCAGTTGCAGATTCCACAGGCGAGCATAAGCGCCATTCGCGGCGAGCAGGCCGGCATGCGAACCGTGTTCGACGACTACGCCCTGATCGAGCACGACGATGGTGTCGGCATCGGTGATCGTCGACAGCCGATGGGCGATGACCAGCGTCGTGCGTCGTTCGGTTGCTGCCTGGAGCGCGTCGAGAATCGCTGCCTCGGCGCGCGAGTCCAGCGACGAGGTTGCTTCGTCCAGGATCAGGATCGGCGGGTCCTTGAGCAGGGCGCGGGCGATGGCGATGCGCTGCTTCTCGCCACCGGAGACTTTCAGGCCGCGCTCGCCGACGTGCGTCTCGTAGCCCTGCGGCAGCCGAGCGATGAAGCCATCGAGATGAGCGAGCTTGGCGGCGCGTTCGACTTCGGCACGGCTCGCGCCCGGCCTGCCGTAGGCGATGTTGTATTCGATGGTGTCGTTGAACAGCACGGTGTCCTGCGGCACCACGCCGATCAGCCGGCGCAGGCTGTCCTGTGGCATGGCGCGGAGATCGACGCCGTCGATGCTGATCGAGCCATGATCGGGATCGTAGAAGCGGAACAGCAACCGTGCCAGGGTCGATTTGCCGGCGCCGCTGGCGCCGACCACCGCGAGTTTCTTGCCTGGTGCGATCACGAAGCTGACGCCGCTCAGGATGTTGCGGCTCGCGCTGTAGCCGAAGCGCACATCATCGAAGCGAATCGCCGGACTGCCGCCGGTGGTGCGCAGCAACGGCATCGCGTCGGGCGCGTCGACGATCTTCGCCGGCTGCTCGATCAGGCCGAACATCTTCTGCATGTCGGTCAGCGCGCGGCGGATTTCGCGGTAGACGAAGCCGAGGAAGTTCAGCGGCACGAACAGCTGGATCATGTAGGCGTTGACGGCGACGAAGCCGCCGACAGTCATCGCGCCGCCGACCACTTCCGCCGCTGCCAGCCACATCATCGCCGTGATCGAGCCGGCGACGATCAGCGCCTGGCCGGTGTTCAGCGCCGACAGGGACATCCGGTTCTGCGAGGTCGCGCGTTCCCAGGCGGCCATGCTGTCGTCGTAGCGCTCGGCTTCCCAGCGTTCGTTGCCGAAGTATTTGACCGTTTCGTAGTTGAGCAGGGAATCGATCGCGCGAGTGTTGGCTTTCGAATCCATGGTGTTCGCCGCGCGCACGAATTTGGTGCGCCACTCGGTCACCCAGACCGAAAACGCGACGTAGAGCACCACCGAGACGCCGGCGATCGCCGCGAAACGGCCGTCGTACTGCTTCCACAGGATGCCGGCGACCAGGGCGATTTCGAACAGGGTCGGCACGATGTTGAAGGTCAGGAAGCGCAGCAGGAAATTGATGCCGTCGACACCGCGCTCGATGTCTCGGCTCAAGGCGCCGGTGCGCCGCGACAGATGGAATTCCAGATCGAGCCGGTGCAGATGCTCGAACACTTTCAGCGCGGCGCGGCGCTGGGCGCGTTCGGCCACCCGGCCGAAAACCAGATCGCGCAGTTCACCGAGCAGCACGTTCAGGAAACGGAATGCGCCGTAGGCGAGCAGCAAGGCCGCCGGCACCACCAGCACCAGACCTTCGCGCGGGCCGAGGTCATCGACCAGCTGCTTCATCAGCTGCGGCAGCCAGACGCCGGCGATCTTGGCGATGAACAGCAGGCTCAGCGCCAGCGCGAGGCGGCCCGGAAATTCGGCGAGATAGGGCTTCAGCGCGATCAGCGCCTTGCCCAGCGAGGGCTCGACGATCGCGTCTTCGGCAGCGTCGCCGGTATCGGGAGTACGGCGGTGGCCGGGACGGGACAAGGCAGTGCAATCCGGAGGGGTAGGCAGCGGTATGTTGCGCTGAACGCGGCCGGTTCAAGCCGCAGGCGATTTCGGGTTGTTCCTAGGGCGCCTTGTCGTTCGCTTCGAGGCTGGCTTTCACCGCCGGCCAGTCGATCGCCAGCGGTGGATAGTCTTTCTTCGGCAGCGCCTGGATGCCGGCTTCGATCGCGGCGATGCGCTCCTCGGTGGCCGGATGGCTGGACAGCAGCGCGATCGGCATCTGCGGCGCTTCCTTGGCCAATGTCCGGAAGAAGGTCGCCATCCCTTCGGGGGCGATGTCGGCGCGAGCCAGCGCCGCCAGCCCCTGGGTATCGGCTTCGGTTTCGAGATCGCGGCTGTAGTGGGTGGTGCCGACCTGGTAGGCGAGCATGCCGGCCATGGCGCTGACGTCGCCGAGCAGCACGGTGGCCATCGTCGCCCAGCCGAGGCCGTTAACCATCGCCTTCAGCGTGTGGCGATTCTCGACGTGCTGCACCTCGTGAGCGAGTACGCCGGCCAGTTCCTCGGGCGTCTTCGCCGCCAGGATAAGACCGCGATGAACGACGACGTAACCGCCGGGTGCGGCGAAGGCGTTGATGCTCGGGTCTTCGAGCACCGCCCAGTGATAGTGGTAGCGCGAGCCGGCGGTGAGCTTGTTGCCGACGCTGCTGACGGCCTCGACGGCAGGCCCGTTCTCGAGCAGTTTTCCGGACTGCCGCAGTTCGGTCATCGTCGATTTGCCGAGCTTCTCCTCGACCTCGGGCGGCACCATGCGCACGGCCCAGTCGACGATCAGCCCGTAGCCGAGCACCACGCTGATCACCAGCAGCGCCAGGGTGCCAGCCAGCCCGCCGAGCAGCAGCCATTTGCCACGATCGTTCCGGCCACTGCGCACGTACCGGCGCAGTGCTGCTTCGAGCGAGGCCGGTGCGCTGGCGATCAGGGTGGCGCGTGCCACCGCATCGAGGGGCGCCAGCGATAGCCGGCCGCGCGTGGCATCGGTCCAGCCGAGGTAGAGCGTGTCGTGATCGAAGCCGCCGGTTTCGATGGTGATCGCATCGGCCGCCGCTTCCAGGCGCAGATCGCCGCCAACCTGCAGGCGATCGCCGACGAACTGCGCGCTCACCTTCAGCCCGGCCGGCGGCAGATCGCGTCCATAGAGCAGCGCGGCGAAGGACTGGCTCATCTCAGACCGGTATGTCCATGGTCAGAATGTTGATCACCGCCACCGCGATGATCACCAGGAACCAGCCGATGCGGCCCGTCGGATTCGCCGTGGCCGCCATGCCGAGCAAGGTGCGGCTCAGGCGCTTCAGCGGCATCGATTGCAGCCAGATGGTGCCGGGGCCGGACAGCTGGGCGAAGAACAGGCCTTCGCCGCCGAACAGTGCGGTCTTGATCTTGCCGGCGTACTTGATGTCGTAGCGCACCGAGCTTTGCAGCGCGACCAGGCAGCCGGTATCGACTCTCAGGCTCTGGCCGGGCGCCAGCTGCATCTCGGTCAGCGCGCCACTGGCATGGACGAAAGCCACACCATTGCCGGTGAGCTTCTGCATGATGAATCCCTCGCCGCCGAACAGGCCGACGCGAATGCGCTTCTGCCAAGCCAGACCGACTTCGACGCCGCGCGCGCCGGCCAGAAAGGCACCGCGCTGCACGATCAAGGTGCCACCGGATACGGCGAGATCGATCGGCACGATCTGGCCCGGGCCGGGTGCTGCGAAGGCAACGCGGCGATCCGTCGCGGCGTCGTTGCGGTAGATCGACGTGAACAGCGATTCGCCGCTGAACTTGCGGCGCACGCCGCGCCACAGGCGGCTGAGGAAATGGGTTTCGCGGCCGCTGCCGTCGCCGATCTCGGTGGAGACCTGTACGTCGTCATCGACGTACATCATCGCGCCCGGCTCGGAAACCGCGCAGCGGCCCGGCGCCAGACGCACTTCGACGTACTGCAGATCGCTGCCGTGGATGCGGTACTCGATCGGGTCCATGTTCATCGCGGTGCTCCGGGTGCAGGTCCTTCGATTCGAGGGCTCAGCGATTCATCTCGCGGACGATCTTCCAGGCGCCGTCGGCCTGAAGGCGCCAGTACTGATCTCTGCGGACGTTGGACGCCGGGTTGTCGCCGGCCTGATTCTGGACGAACTGGGCCAGAACCAGGCCGTCTTCGCCGGGATAGGCGAACAGACTCAGATCGCTGAGCGTGATCTCGCCCTGGCTGCGCCAGCCCTCGATCGCCTTCAGCAAAGGCTCGCGCTCGGCATCGAGCTGCGCGGCCGGTACCCAGTCGAGCTGCTCGGCAAGGATCACCGGCGTGCTGTCGACCCTCAGCTGCGCGCGCAGGCTGAGCAGATCGTTGTTCGAAAAGGTCACGCAGCCTTCGCTGGAACGCGGCGCGCGGACATAGGTATCGGTCGGCACACCGTGCAGCCAGATGCCGGAACCAGTGCGGCCCAGCGAACGGTCCCAGGAATTCGGATAACTCAGCGGCAGGGCGCCGGCGCCGTAGAGCGTCGGCAACTGGTCATCACCCATCCAGCCGGTGACGCGATAGATGCCGACGGGCGTGCGCAGATCGCCCGCGCTGCGCTTGCCGAAGCCGTTGCGGCCGATGCCGGCGTACAGGTTGCGGACCACGTACTGGCCCGAGCCATTGTTGTCGATCAGATACGCGCGGCCCTTGCCGAGATCGACGACCAGCACGTTGCCGATCTCGTCCGCCAGCTTCAGCAGCAGGCTCGGCACCAGACCGGGCGCCGGCAGGGCGCGCAGCTCGTCGCTGCGATTCCGATACTCGGCAAGCAGGGCGCTGATGCGCGGATCGTCCTCGTTGGCCGGTGGCGAATCGACACGGCCGCCGGAACGCAGCGCCAGCGCCTGCGCATACAGCAGCTGCGCGAGCCGGAAGTTCGGCTCGATGCCCAGCAGTTGTTCTAGCTGCTGGGTGGCGACGGCGTAATGGCCATCGCGCATCGCCGCCAGCGCTTCGGAAAGGCGGTCTTCGGGATGAATTTCCGCCCTGACCAGCGGCTCGTCGGCGGCAGTGCTGTCGGCACTGCTTGAAGCTGCTGCCAGCAGGAGGCTTGTTGCCAGCAGCGCTGTCGCCAGCCTCCGCCCCAACCGCAGACTCAGCGGGTGGTTTCCCGGACGATCTTCCAGCTGCCGCCGACTTCAGCCAGCTCGATGATCTTGCCGACCTTGTCGGAGATCGTGTCGGACGAGTAGTCCTGGGTGAACAGCACGCGCACGTGCTGGGCGTCGATCGCCTGCACCTCGGGCGCCACCAGCTCGACATTGATCATCTTGGCCTTGCCGATGCGCGCGCGGCGCTGAAGCTGCCACTCGTCGATCGCGAGGCCGCCATCGGGCCTGAACTCCGGCGAGTAGGCGGCGAGGTAGGCGTCGACATCGCGGGCCGACCAGGCTCTGGCCCAGACTTCCAGTGCTCTCAGCACGGCATCGCTGGAAGCGGGAGCCGTCGGTTCAACGGCAGCCGGTGCTGCGGCGACTGGCGCAGGCGCTGCTGCAGTCGGCGTCGCTGCTGCTGCGACCGGAGCGGGAGCGGCCACAGGCGCAGCGCGACCCGCTCCGCCATTGGTCAAGCCGCTGAGCAGCGACAGCTTGTAGCGGGTCGATGCATTGTTGGCGTCCAGCGCCAGCGCCCGGTTGTAGGCGGCACCGGCCAGCGCGGCATAGATGTCGCCGAGATTCTCGTGCGCGGTGGCGTAGCTCGGGTTGGTGGCGAGCGCGGCTTCGAGTGCGTCGCGGGCCTTCTCGTAGTTGCCGGTCTGGGCGTACAGCACGGCGAGGTTGTTGTAGGGCTCGGGCAGCTGCGGATAGTCGCGGGTCAGCTCGGTGAAAGCCTTGATCGCTTCGGCGTTGTTGTTCTGCTTGACCAGGATCAGCGCCCGCGTGAAGCGGCCTTCGGCATCCTGCGGGCTCGCGGCGAGGTAACGATCGATGCGCTTCAGCGCGCCATCGAGATCACCCTGGCTGATCAGGGACTGGGCTTCTTCTACTGGCGTTGCTGCGATTGCTGGCAGCGTCGATGCTGTCAGGCCCATCATCAAAAGAAATGCAGCACTACGGCGTACTGAGCGATTCACGCGTTACCTCTGAATTGGTTCGATTCCATGAAGACAAGGGTTGGGTCTTTGCGGCGGCCGGCACTTCCGGTTGATTTACCGGTAGACCATTCGGCATGCGACCCTGCCTTTCCGATGGCCCGGAATATACCAGCAAGTTTCGGGCTGACCCGTGACTGAAACCGCCCTGCAAGCGCCACTCCCGACCATATTCCTGCCCTGTTCCAATGAAGCTGCTGATCGTCAAGACCACCTCGCTGGGTGACCTGATTCACGCGCTGCCGGCCCTGACCGACGCAATACGCGCGGTGCCGAATCTGGCGGTGGACTGGCTCGCCGAGCGGCCATTTGCCGAGATTCCGCGCTGGCATCCGGCCGTCCAGCGGGTCATCGCATCCGACCTGCGGCGCTGGCGCAAGGTTCCGTTGGCGACATTGCGCGACGGTGACTGGGCACGCTTCCGTGACGAGCTGTGTCAGACCCGATACGACCTGGTGCTCGACGCCCAGGGGCTGGTCAAGAGTGCCTGGCTGGCCAGTCGTGCCGATGGTCCGAGTGCCGGGCCCAGCTGGGCGTCGGCCCGCGAACCGCTGGCCTCGCTGTTTTATCGCCATCGCTATGCCGTGCCGGCGCACGGCCAGGAACATGCGATCACCCGGATCCGGCGTCTGTTCGCTGCCGCACTCGGCTATCCATTGCCGCCGGCGCTCGATGCACCGCCGGACAGCGGCCTCGATCGTGATCGCTTCCAGCAACCCGTCGTCGGTCAGCCTTATGCGGTGTTCCTCCACGGCACCACCTGGCCGAGCAAGCGCTGGCCGCTGGCGGACTGGCAGGCGCTGGCCCGCTGGCTGACTCAGCAGGGTCTGGCGGTGATGCTGCCCTGGGGCAGCGACGCCGAACGCGCCGACGCCGAACGAATTGCCACCGCCACGCCGGGTTGCCGGGTGCTGCCGAAGCTGGGGCTGACCGCCGTCGCTGGCTGGATTGCCCATGCCAGGGTCGTGGTCGGTGTCGATACCGGGCTGATGCATCTGGCGGCCGCACTCGCGACGCCGGGCATCTCCTTGTATGGACCAACCTTGCCGCAGATGACTGGCGCCTTCGGCCGCAATCAGCACTGGCTCTGCAACGAGGACCAGCCGGCGACCATCGATCGCCAGCGGGCGCTGACGGTCAGCCGCGAGCGGGTGATCGAGGCCTTGCGGTCATTGCCCCTGTAGTCATTGCTGCGAGCAGCTCGGCAAGCTCGGCCCGGAAGCCGCCGTAGCTCAAACCCACTCTTTCCGCACGCTGTCGCGCCTGTTCGATTTCGAGTCGATAGGCGTCGTCATCGCTCAGCAGATGGATTGCCGCCGCTTCGAGCAGCGCCTCGTCGGCTTCCGGCTCGGCCAGCGCCGGGAACGCCAGCCGCTGCACCGCGCCGTTGCCGCCGATGTTGACGATGCCGCAGAGCAGCGCATCACCGGCGATCTGGCCCGGCACCCAGCCGGCATCGCGCTGGATCACCAGCCGGTGCCGCGCCAGTTCCTGCAGGAACGCGGGATACGGCAACCGTTGCTCGACCCAGCGGAGCGTCGGCACGGCGCCCGTCGCCGCCAGCACGCGGGCACGGCCGGCTTCGCCATCCAGATTGAATACGGTCAGCGGCGTGCCGGCGGCTCGGGCGATACGACCCGCCAGCTGCAGCGCCTCGGTGTGGCGTCGCGACGGCTGATCGAACTGCCGGGTGCCGACGACGATGCCGCTGCGCGCGTCGATGGCTTGCGCGAAATCCCAGCCCGGCTCGTCGAACGGATACGGCGTGGCGACGAAGCGCACGCGTTCGGAAGGCAGGCCGTACTCCTGGTAGTGAGTGAAGCCGGGTTCGGTGGCCGCGAAGGCGCCGTCGCAGGCCGCCAGCACCTGGCGATGCAGCCAGCGCCGCCACGGATAGCGGAGCTGGTGCTCGATCTGGGCACTGCCGCTTTCCTTCCAGCTGACGAACACCGTCAAGCCGCGCGCCTTCAACTGGCGCACTGCGCGCAGATTGGCAAGACCACGCCGGCGCAGCAGCACGACTACGGCGTCGGCCGAGCCGTCGACGGTGTCCGGTGTCTGGTGAAATCGCCCGCCCGTGGCGGCGGCCCAGGCCCAGTAGTTGATCGGCGCGTGGCCCGGCGCACCCGGCGGCGTCAGCCCGTCGCGCCAGTCGACCGGCGCATCGCGACCCCAGGGATTGACGACGTCGAGCCTCATCCGCGGGCGTAGACGTCCGGCGCACCCGGCGGCTGGAACTTGAAGCGCCGGTGGGTCCAGAAATACTGCTCGGGGCAGATGCGGATCGCGTCCTCGATCAGCGCGTTGATGCGGCGGGTGTCGGCTGCGTCATCGCCGCTCGGGAAATTGTCCAGCGCCGGACCCATGGTCACCACGTAGCGGCCATCTGCAGTGCGGGTCGGAAAGAACGGTACGACCTTGGCGCGACCGAGCTGGGCGAGGCGCGAGGTGGCGGTCAGGGTCAGCGCCGGCACGCCGAAGAACGGCACGAAGATCGCGCCCGGCACTTCCAGGGTCTGGTCCGGCGCGTACCAGACCGCGCCGCCGTTGCGCAGCGCGCGCAGCAGGTTCTTCAGATCGTCCTTCGGCAGCGCCGGCCGGCCCGAGCGCTGCTCGCGCCAGCGGTGCATCCACCAGTCGACGAAGACGTTGTCGGCCGGCCGATACATCGCGTGGAACGGCCGATCGGCGAGGCAGATCGAACGGGCGGCGATTTCCAGGGTGGTGAAATGGCCGGTCAGCAGCAGCACGCCGGAACCGTCGGCCGTCGCGGCATCGAGATGCTCGACCCCGCGCAGTTCCAGCCGGCCTTTCAGCTTCGCATCCGGTGCCAGCCAGGCCAGCAAGGTCTCGAACAGGCCCATGCCCAGCGCCCGGAAATGCGCTTCGACCAGCGCGACGATCCGTGCTTCATCGAACTCCGGAAAGCACAGCCGCAGATTGATACGAGTCACCCGGCGCCGGCTCGGCAGCAGCCGCCAGACCATCCAGCCGAGGGACGAGCCGATCCCCAGCAGCCAGGAAACCGGCAGCCAGCACAAGGCCCGGCCGATGCCGAGCAGCAGCCAGGCCAGCCACCAGCGGGGATGCAGTAGCGCGCGCGGCAGCGAGGGGGGATTGGCTTGGGCAGTCATCGAGGGAGTTTAGCGTTGCAAGCCCGTCGATCGCCCCGCATTCTTGGCGCCCGTGCGACTGCTCTACACCCTCCTGCTCTATCTCGCGACGCCGCTGGTGTTGCTGCGCCTGCTGTGGAAAAGCCGTGAGCTGCCTGAATATCGCAGTCGCATCGGTGAGCGCTTCGGGCGGGTGCCGCGGCCAGGCGAGGAGATCGCCGTCTGGGTGCATGCAGTCTCCGTCGGCGAGGCCTTGGCTGCGCAGCCGCTGATCGAAGCGCTGATTGCCAGCCACGGCGAACGCCGCATCTGGGTGACGTCGACGACGCCGACCGGCTCGGCGCGGGTCATGGCCGCGTTCGGGGACCGCGTCCATCATTCCTATGCGCCTTATGACTTGCCGGATGCGGTCGCCCGGTTCCTGAGTCAGGTGCGTCCCGGCAAGCTGGTGGTGATGGAAACCGAGCTCTGGCCGAACCTGTTCCGCGCCTGCCGGGTTCGCGGCATTCCGCTGACCATCGCCAACGCCCGCCTGTCGCCGCGCAGCTTCCGCGGCTATGGCCGGGTGCATGGCTTTGCTCGGAACACCTTGCGCAATGTCGATTGCGTCGCCGCGCAGTCGAAATCCGACGCCGCCCGTTTCCGTACGCTGGGCGCGCCGCGCGAACGAGTGCGAGTCATCGGCAACCTGAAGTTCGATCTCGCGCTGCCTGATGTCCGGATCGCCGAAGGGGTGGCCCTGCGTGCGCGCTTCGGTGAGCGCCCGGTCTGGGTTGCAGCCTCGACGCACGACGGCGAGGAAGCCGCGGCGCTTGCTGCCCATGCCGCGCTCGTCGAGTTGCAGCCAGACGCCTTGCTGGTGCTGGTGCCGCGTCATCCGCAGCGTTTCGATGCTGTGTGGTCGCTGATCGAGGAAGCCGGCTTGGTCGCCGAACGTCGCGCGCGTTTGACCGCGCTTGATCGTTCCAGCCATTCGCCGGAGCTGGAAAGCGCGCAGGTCTTTCTCGGCGATAGCATGGGCGAAATGTTCCTGTATCTGGCGATGGCCGACGTTGCCTTTGTCGGCGGCAGCCTGGTGGCGATCGGCGGACACAATGTGCTGGAGCCTGCGGCACTCGGCCTGCCGGTACTGTTCGGCCCGCACATGCACAACTTCGAAGCGGCCCGCGCGCTGCTGCTGGAGCGCGACGCGGCGATCGAGATCGAGGATGCCGCCCGTCTCGCCGAAGAACTGGCCGTTCTGCTCGCCAGCCCCGAACGCTGCCGCGCCATGGGTGCCAATGGCGAAGCCGCCGTCGCCGGCAATCGCGGGGCGCTGAAGCGACTGATGGCGATCATCGAAGCGCAGACGCCCGCATCGCCATGAAGGAAGAAGATCTCGTCATCGTGAGGTCAGAGGGCCTCTACTGCCCGCAAGGCGATTTCCACATCGATCCTTGGCGTGGCGTGCCACGCGCCGTGATCACCCACGCCCACGGCGACCATGCGCGCACCGGCAGCCAGCACTACTGGGGTGCGACGCGCGGTTTGGGTCTGATGCGAGAGCGGCTGGGCAAGCAGTCGCCGATCACGCCGCTCGATTACGGCCAGAAGCTGCGCTTCAACGAGGTGACGATCTCGCTGCACTCGGCCGGTCACGTGCTCGGCTCCGCGCAGGTCCGCATCGAACATGATGATGGCCGCGTCTGGGGGGTGTCTGGTGATTTCAAGCGTGATGCCGACTTGAGCTGCGACCCCTTCGAACCGTTCCGCTGCGATACCTGGATCACCGAAGCAACCTTCGCGCTGCCGATCTACCGCTGGACCGAGACCGCCGAGGTTGCCGCCGAGATCTTCGCCTGGTGGCAGGCTTGCAAGCAGGATGGCCAGGCCGCCGTGCTGTTCTGCTACTCACTCGGCAAGGCGCAGCGAGTGCTGGCCGAGCTGACTCGCTTCACCGACGAAACCGTCTACGTGCACGGCGCGATGCCCGGCCTGATCAAGGCCTATCGGCAAGCCGGCATTCACATGTTGCCGACCGATGCCGTCGGCAATCAGCCCAAGGGCACGTCGTTTGTCGGCAAGCTGGTGCTGGCACCGCCCGGCGCCAGCGGCACGCCCTGGATGAAGCGTCTGCATCCCAGTTCCACCGGCTTCGCCAGCGGCTGGATGCGAGTGCGTGGCGGCAAACGCCGTCTGGCCTACGACCGCGGCTTCGTGATGAGCGACCACGCCGATTGGGATTCGTTGTTGCGCACCATCGACGACACCGGCGCGAAGCGCGTGCTGGTCACTCACGGTCACGGCGATGCGCTGATCGCCCACCTGCGTGAACGCGGGATCGAGGCATCCATGCTGGCCACACAGTTCGCGGGCGAGAGCGGTGCTGCCGATGATCTTGACCCCGACGACGCCGCAAGGCCGGCTTCCTTCCTGCCTGCAGAAAGTTAGGCAACAGATTTCAGGAAGCGGGCCGATACCCCGTCTGTTCTTAAGTTTTTCTTAACTGTTGAATTGTCGGCTGGTTGTAACTGCGCTGAACTGTAGTTTGGAGACAGAAAACTTGTCTCCGCTGCAGTTTTGTGACACGGGCCTAGATTGCCTCCCGATAGTGCACTTTTGTTCCTGTGACAGGCGATGTCGACGCCGTATACTTGCTGCGGTGCAGCGTTACAGGCATCGGGTTCGCGCGGCGGTAGGTCTGCGTTCGGTGTTCTGCAGGCAGCAAAAAATTACGCTGTCAGACCAACGGGTTGCGAGCATGAAACGCGCGGGTGGCGCGAAACGTGCTGAAAGCCAAGCACAGGTTCTGGCGGTACACGCGCGGCGTGGGACGCTAGTTCGGGATTTATGAACTCGTTGTACTTCGATCATTTCTTGCGCGCTCTTGCTACTGAGCCCGCGATCAGAATTTAGGGAGCAAACCGTGCAAATCAGTATTTTCGGGATGGGTTACGTGGGTGCCGTTTGTGCAGCTTGCCTCAGTGATTACGGGCACGAAGTGATTGGCGTCGATGTTTCCGCACTGAAAGTCAAGCTGATCAACTCCGGCCAATCTCCGATCGTCGAGCCGGGTCTTGGTGAACTGCTTGCCAAGGGTGTTGCTTCTGGCAAGCTGCGGGCGACCACCGACACCGAAGAAGCTATTCTCGGCTCGGAACTGACGATGATCTGCGTCGGCACCCCAAGCAAGCGCAACGGCGACCTCGATCTGCGTTATGTCGATCAAGTTTGTCGCGAGATCGGTGCGATCCTGAAGAACAAGACGGCGCGTCATACCGTCGTCGTGCGCAGCACGGTACTGCCGGGTACGGTCAAGAACGTGGTGATTCCGGCGCTGGAGCAGTCGTCCGGCAAGAAGGCGGGCACCGATTTCGGCGTTGCGGTCAATCCGGAATTCCTCCGTGAGAGCACGGCGATCGACGATTATCGCGAGCCGCCGATGACCATCATCGGCGAGCTGGATGCCGCCTCGGGTGAAGGTCTGGCTTCCATCTATTCGGTGCTGCCGGCCGCGGTTTTCCGCCGCCCGATCGAAACGGCCGAAATGGTCAAGTACACCTGCAACGTCTGGCATGCCACCAAGGTCACGTTCGCCAACGAGATCGGCAACATTGCCAAGGCTTGCGGCGTCGATGGTCGCGAAGTCATGAAGCTGATCTGTGAAGACGACAAGCTCAATCTGTCGGCCTATTACATGAAGCCGGGCTTCGCCTTCGGCGGTTCCTGCCTGCCGAAGGATCTGCGTGCGCTGAACTATCGTTCATCGCAGGTGGAATCGGACAACCCGATGCTCGCCGCGATCATGCGCAGCAACGTCGCCCAGGTCGATCGTGCGTTCAATCTGATTTCTGCGTTCGGCAAGAAGAACATCGGCCTGCTCGGTCTGGCGTTCAAATCCGGTACCGATGACTTGCGCGAAAGCCCGCTGGTCGACTTGGCGGAACTGCTGATCGGCAAGGGCTACTCGCTGAAGATTTTCGACCGTAATGTCGACCATGCCCGAGTCATGGGTACCAACAAGGATTACATCGACTCGAAAATCCCTCACGTCTCGAAGTTGCTGCATTCGACACTAGAAGAAGTGGTCAACAGTTCCGACGTCATCGTCCTGGGCAACAAGGATTCCGAGTTCGCTGATGTCGTTGCGAAGCTCAAGCCGGGTGTCAAGCTCGTCGATCTCGTCGGATTCATGAGCTCCACGTCGACTGAGGATGCGCAGGGTATCTGCTGGTAAATTTCTTTAAAGCCAGACGGGCGAATATTCTCAATGGCAAAGCATCGTCAGACGATCAACAGTCGGGTCGAAGGATCCGTGCTGGCACCGTGGAAGGAGTTAAGCGGTTGGTTGCTGCTGCTCGCGGCGATCGGGGGCATGATATTGCTGCTTCCAGCATTCACTCTCAATGCTGTGGGGCCGCATTTCTTGGTCGCCGTTGGCGTTATTGGTCTTTGGCGTTATGCCTTGCGAGGCGTTCATTTCGTTCGCGCAATGTGGTTTTTATACGTCGCTTATCCGCGCTTGCGGGAGCGGGCTGAGAAGGCTGGTGCAGCTTCTGATCCGTCTCATGCCTATTTCATGGTGACTAGCTTCCGCATTGATGCCGAGACGACAGCCCGGGTCTACAAGGCGATCATCGAGCAAGCAATAGATTGCGGCTACGAGAGCACTATTGTTGCTTCGATTGTGGAATATGGCGACGAGTTGCTCTTGAAGGCACTATGGGAAAACTATCAGCCGCCTGAACGAGTGAGACTGAAGATCGTTCGAATTGCGGGTACTGGAAAACGTGACGGACTGGCATTCGGCTTTCGTGCCATTGCTAGAGACTGTCCGAATCAAACCGCGCTAGTGGCCGTGATCGACGGTGATTCGGTGCTGATGCCGAATGTCATGCGTAAATGCGCCCAAGTATTCCATCAGCTACCAGACGTCGGGGCGTTGACGACCAACGAATTCTGTACGGTGCTTGGCTCGCCCTTGATGGACGAATGGCACAAGTTGCGGTTTGCCGAACGGCATTTGAACATGTGCTCAATGGCACTAAGCCGCAGGGTATTGACGCTTACCGGCCGCATGTCGGTGTTTCGCGCTCAGATCGTTACGCAGCCTTCATTTATCGCCGACGTCGAGAACGATTCGATTCTGCATTGGCGACTGGGCCGTGTGAAGTTTCTGACGGGTGATGACAAGTCATCTTGGTTTAGTGTTGTTCGTCATGGCTGGAGGACGTTCTATCTTCCTGACGCCGCCATCCAAACTATCGAGCATCCACCCGATCCAAGTCTGCTACGTAGCAGCAGGACACTCATGTTCCGCTGGTATGGAAATTCCCTCCGACAGAACGGTCGTGCGCGCGAACTGGGCCCGTGGCGTTTAGGGTGGTTCACCTATTACGTTTTGCAGGATCAGCGCGTACAGATGTGGACCGGTTTGCTCGGTTTGTCGGCGGCTATCCTCGCCAGCATCCAATTCAACTTCAACTATCTGATCCTATTTTTCGTCTGGATCGGAATCACCCGCTGTCTGATGTGCGTGATGCTGATGGCTGCTGGGCATCGAGTTGGTCCTTGGTATCCGCCTTTGATGTATTACAACCAGATCATGGGATCTTTGATTAAGATTGTCGTCTTCTTCTTCCCAGATCGGCAGTCATGGACTCGTCAGAAAACCACGTTGACCAAGCATCTGGATCCCTTTCATTCACGCTTTAACAGCCTGTCTTCCAAAATCATGCTGTTCTCGGCGTGTAGTGTTTTCGCTGCTGTGGTTCTGACTATCGTTACCTTCAAATCCACTTTCGGTTGATCGCTGTCTCTCCTCTCTCCGCTACGGAAACACTTGCATGGCTCAATCCAGCCCCAACCGGATCGTTCACGAATCCGAAGCGCAACGCCAGTTCGTCAGAGTAAAACTGCCGGCGACGATACAATTTTCGGCAGAAGGAGTGAGAAAGCAGTTTCAATTGCACGATATCTCAGCCGGAGGATTTAGCTTCGATCCTGGACCAGAGAAGTTCAAATTGGGATCGAGCTTTTCCGGACATGTGCTTCTGAATGTCGACTCAGTTGGATTCACGATCCCTGTAACTTTTGAAGTTCGCACGATTGACGAACAGACGAGTCGTCTAGGTTGCGTCTTTCAAGAGTTGGGCACCAAGGAAGTGGCAGCCCTTCGTCAGATATTGACGTCATTCATCGGTGGCGAGCTTGTGACCACGGGTGAAATGCTTTCGACGCTGTCGCGAGAAAACTTTGTTCGCGCGCGCGGCGCTGGCAGCGGTCTAAGTGGTGGCGGTAAGGCGCGCGCGCTGCTGGGAACCGTCATTGCTCTTTTGGTCGGCCTCGTTGCATTCAGCTACGCAACGTTCAAATTGTACGATCTCGTGTTTGTGACTCACGCTACAGCCGCCAAGGTTGCAGCGACCACCTTCACTATCACCATGCCCCGAGACGGCACGTTCTTTCCGCTGGTTGCTCAGGATGGTTCGATCAAGAAGGGCCAGGCTGCCGGCCAGTTTGAAACCGCGTTGCTGCAGGTGGTCGAAGGCATTTCAGGATCGTTCAAACTGACTGCTCAACAACTGAGCGAACTGGTCGGCGAGCAGTTGAGAGGCTCGATTGCCAGTCCTTGCGATTGCATTGTTCAGAAATCGTTTGTTGTCGCTGGACAGTACGTTCTCCGTAACCAGCCGCTTCTTGAGCTGGTGCCAGAGGGAACAAAGCCGTACATTCTTGCGCGCTTCCACTACGACCAGATGAAGAATCTGCCTATCGGACGCGAAGTTGTGCTGAGAGTCAACGGATCGCCAGAAACGATGACCGGAAAGGTCACCAGTCTGCGGGTATTGCCAGCACCAACGATCGACAGCAACGGTCTGAATGACCTCAACGGCCTCGACACCAGCGCAGCAATCACCGACATCATCGTGGTTATTACTCCTGATGTAGAACTCGAGACTGCCCGTATCGATCAGCCGGTAGAGATCTTTGTAGATCCGCTCCATAAGTACTTTCGGTGACTGAGTGAAACGGTTCGTCGTCAGTGTTGTGGCCGCATCAGCGACTGCCTTGTTGGTGGGTTGCTCCTCCGTAGGCTTCAATGCGGGTCTCCCTGTATTGACCAAGGGCGGAGATGGCCTGCTGATCAGCGAAACCGAAGGCCTGCCTGACCTTGAGCGCGGGCGGCAGGCGCGTATTTCCGGCAATCCAGAACAAGCCCTGAAGGATCTGAAGCCGCTTGCCGAGAGGGGCTATCCAGAAGCGATGATACTGCTCGCTTCGACTTACCTTGACGGAGGCTTGGTATCCGGACGTTTGGAGGCTGAGCGCTGGTATCGTCTCGCCCTCAAGACGCGCCCTGAGGTAGGACTGTCTCTAGCCAAGCTATTGATCGGTTACGGCAAGCGAGATTTGTTGCCAGAAATCGACGCGCTCATTTCTGTTGCTGATAGCCGTGGTGACGAAGAAATAGATTCCGTTCGAATTCAGCGATATCTGCAATTCCCAGATCTCGACCAGAACAATGACGGCGATCGGATTGCGCAACGTGCTCTCAAGTCCAATCTCCCATCATTGCATATCCAAGCGCTTAGTTGGTTTAGAAACAATATTGCCGTGGGCAGTAACGTCGCTCTACTTGAATCAAATTGTAGGAAGTTGGTGAAGGAAGATCCCAGCTGCTTCATAGATCTTGCCCATTTCTACCGCTATCGAAAAGAACGTGAAAGCCTCGATAAATTGATTGATGAGGCTTTGGTAGCCTTTGCTGCCGGGTCAGCGTCCGTTCGACCTGCAGATAGCGCGAGGCTCTATGCGCCTCCGGTTCAGTATGTAACGCTCTCTGGTGGTCTGGCTGCTGCGATGGTCGATCAGATTAATGAGGAGCTCGACGACGAGAGTCAGCAGACTGCTAACGCAAATCCAGCAGACCTGGATTTTGAAGACGATGATTTTGAGGGAGACGTTCCGCCTGGAACCGGGGCGAACGACGTCGTAGTCGACGATAAAGCAGCCCAGCAGCAGGGTAAGGCGCCAGCAGATGTGGCAGCCGAAACACAAGCTCTGCAGGTCGTCGATCTGGCAGACAAGATTCTTCGCTGGATGCTTAAGCAAGGGCCTGATTTTGTAACGGAAGCGGCTATCACGGCGACGCGATATCCATTCCTTCTGCCGGAGCTTGACCTTGAGGCGGCGCTGAAGCCAGCTGCGAACGCTGGTGTACCTGCAGCAGTATCGGCGCTGGCGGATCTTCTTTTCAGCAGTACACGAATAGAGCAGCGTAGGCCACTTGAGGCTATCGAGTTATATCGGAAATGCCTCGGTTATACGGCAACCGAACTAAGGGCTAGTTCGAAGCTAGGGCGTATTTACGCACTTGGGATGCTAGGCAATCCTGATCCGCAGATTGCCATGAAGTACTACCTCAAGTCAGCCCGAGCTGGATCGACACAAGCTTATGCCAGTCTGGCGAGGATGTTTGTTGGTATGCCAGGAATCCATATCAATCGCGTCAATGCTTACGTATTTGCGAAGAGATCCGCTGACGGTGGAAAGCCGCTGGTTCAGAGAATCAGAAAATTAAAACAATTCAAAACGATACAACTCAATCTACCGCCCGCTGATATGTTCGACATCGTGCAAATTAAGTTGATCGATCAAATCACGACTGACATGACAACTGCTGAAATCGCTCAAGCGGAAAACCTTTACAAGCTCGAAAGAGCCATTCAGCCAAAATTGAAACAACCGCTTCCTGCGGACATTTACTCGCGAGGACGTCCACAGTGAAAAAAAAACCTCTTTGGGCGGCATTGATTGTTAACGGCGCGCTCATCGCCAGTGGGAACGCAGAAGCAATAGAGATTAGTACCGCGCTGCGGACCGCTATCGGCGGGCAGGCGGACGGCGCGCGAGATCTCGGACAGGGAAATCTCTCGAGTAATGAAGTGCTTTATCTCAATATTTCTCCGCGTGTCTCTGTGGAGTTGAACAAGGAATGGACGTTCTATTTCCGTGGGCGAGCTTTCCTGCCGACGGGAGACGTGCTTGATAGCGATGAAACGCAGACTACTCTCCAGCGAGAGACAAAGAGCTTTGTGAAGCTGGATGAAGCTTGGCTAAGATATGGCGGCTTCACAAGTTATCCGGGCGAGTCCGTGCGTCTCGGCCATCAGATCATCAGAGAGAATGACCGGTCTTGGCTCGGCCGGGATCTTGATGCTGTTTACTGGGTGTTTAACACCACACAGCTGACATCTAGTGCAGGTGTTTCCCATCAATTCTCGGCTTATCGTTCCGATGGAATTGAACTGCAGTCTGAATTAAGGGATCGCATTTATGGTCATGCAAACATAGCTACCGATTGGAGGCCGGAACATCAAATCGGTTTTCGCGCTATGCACGCACGAGACATTAATGGATTTCCCTCTACCCGAGAAGCAGTTGGGTCTGATCCAAAGCTTGAAGAAGTCAATCTTACGTGGCTTGGTCTGTATTTAAGCAATGGATATTTGAATCCTAAAAGTCCGACGCCACTGCAGTACTGGGGTGATGTTACTTATCTCGTTGGAAACACTATTAACGCTGGTCTGAGTCCGAATAAGTTTGTTTCAGGCTTCAGCAAGCAGGAAATAGCTGCTGTAGCAAGTACCGCGGCTATTCGTTGGCGCCCGTTTATTGCACCTGTAGCTTTCGGGGCAGAGTATGCCTACAGCGGAGGTGGCGGGAAAAGTCAATACAGGCAGAGTGGCCTACAAGGAAACGCAGTTCAGTTCACGGGTATTACTACTAGCGTTTATCGATACAACGAAGCCTTGCGTGCCCAGCTAGGCAATCTCCGAGTTGCGAGTGTGTATGCATCATTCACAATGCCTTCGGATGAATTTGCTGTTGTAGCCCAGAAATTTGATAAGGACGATAAGCGGGCTCCGATTGTTACCAACAATATCTCGGCGCCAACTAACAACACTTCTGGAGACGTAGGCTACGGTGTTGATTTCATCGCAAGTCATTTTTTGACAAAGGGCACTCTGCTGACAAGCCAAGAAGATGACGGAGGCGACGTCACAGAAGATCCGCGATCGGCGATTCGGCTCAGGGCATCTTTGTTCAACCCAGGCCGAGCGTACGCGCCAGGATCTGACGTCAACTATCGCGTGATCATTGAGGCCACGCTATGGTGGTTCTGATTGCGTTGAAACGTTTTCCGCCAATATTTCTCATCTTTTGCTCGTTGATGGGATCTTGCGTCTACGCGCAGACTGCTGTTCTCGAAGACGAAGCGCCTGATGCAGATCTTCAGCTGAATGATGAGTCCTACGGCGAGGACGGTGCTGACGACAGCACAAACACCAGCAAGACAAGCAAGTTGACGGAAACTGAGATTCGCGCGGCGTATACGTTAAAGGAATCAGATCCGAAGACATTGCTAGCCTTCGAAGCACCGAAGCTCCCGGATCTGAGTGTCTATAACTATCCGGCAATTTTAAAGAAGACAAACCGCTCCAAGAAAGGAGTTGCATTTCTCGGCACTTTGGTAGGAGAACCGGGTTTTAAGGCGCTGACAAATAATTTTTCTGTTGGACTGGAAACATTTGCCAAGCTTCAGGGCGGCGCGCTTAAGGCAATTATCATTCGAGATGGTTTGGTGACACCCGGCGAAATTGCCCAATCGATTCCTCGTGAGTTTTTTGAAGAGGTCTCCACGGGAACATACATATCACGACTGCCGATACTGGTTCGGCACGGCTCAACTTTTCTAATTGATAAAACTACAAAAGAGCTTCGCTTAGGTACCGAGAAGGGTGCTTTGCTAGCCGTAGAAGGACAGTTAGTTCTATTGGATTCGGGGATCGTTGGCTGGAGCGAAGCGAAGCGTGCTCCCGCCGAGTTAAAGGATCCGAAGCAATATCGCCCTTTCATCGTCAGTTGGGGGGGGTCTCAACTATATGTAGCCAGAGCAAGGATTGCGCATCTCGGATACGCAGTCCCTAAAGCTTACGGCTTGTCGTTGTCGAATTACAGCAAAACCTTAATGCAGTCCAGAGTCTGGCCGCGCCCAACTGGCTGGATTATTGAGAGCACGATCGAAGATCTGTGGTACGGCCTTTATACATGGGAGGCCGATGACGTTGTCATGCACTCCAACATAATGCGGAACAACATTCTGTACGGATTTGATCCTCACGATCGTTCGCGTAGATTGATTATTGCAAACAATGACGTGTATGGAACAAAGATCAAGCACGGAATTATCATTTCCCGCGAAGTAAGCAACAGCTGGATATTCGGAAATAGAACTCACGATAATCACAAGGCCGGAATTGTTCTGGATCGTCAGTGCAGCGGAAATGTTATCGCTAACAACATTGCAACAAAGAACGGTTCTGATGGGATCGTTATCTCCGAAAGTTCGAAGAACTTGGTATGGGACAACGTGGTTTCCGGAAATATAAACCACGGAATTCGAATAAGAAATAGCACTGACGTACAGGTCAGAGACAATGTTGCTTTAGCTAATGGCTTGACCGGAATATACGGGGCAGCGGTAGATCTGTCTGGTACCGTTAGAGACTTTGTGAAAGATCCATTTCAAAAGAAATTGGGATTAACTGTGATAGGTGGGCAGTATACGTCTAATGGAAGTGGTCCTTTTGGAATTGATCTTCCAACAAAAGTGATTTATTACAACGTTGACCTTCGAACGCCGCAGCGGGATTTGGGATTCAGATTGGGCGGCATGTTGCATACATTTCAAGTTGAATTTCTTGATATTGTTTTAAACAAGAAAAAAGTTGTGATACTTGAATCAAAGTAACTTTAACCTTGCCAATCTAATTCGCGTGAAACAGGAGAATCTAATGTTTAGTATCAGAAAATTGTTCCAGCTATTCGTTGCTGTCCTTGTATTTGTCGTTCCGACCCACGCGTATGCTCAGCTTTACGCTAAAGGCGCTCCTCCTGGTTCCGCATTCGTAAGAATTCTCAATGCGACGCCAGCACAAAGTCCAGCAGGGTTTATTGGTGAAGTTGCTCAAGCACCGTTGCCGGCGTTCACTGCAGGGCGGTTTTCTTTTCTGCCGCCCGGCGAGTATCCGGTGCAGCTAGGTTCTAGAAAAGAATCTTTCAAGCTTGAAGGTGATCGCTTCTACAGCATCGCTTATCTTCCTGACTCGATGAAGAGCTTTGTGCTCGAAGGCTTCAAGAGCCAGTTGAAAGCAATGGTAGTAATGATGAACTTATTTCCCGATAAAGTGTTGTCTCTGAAAACGGCGGATGGAAAAGTGACGGTTCTCGACGCCGTCGAGCCGTTCAAAGCGGGACAGCGAGAAATCAACCCGCTATCTGTTTCGCTTGGTCTTTTTGAAGGCGATAAGAAAATCATGGATGTTCCGTCAGTGACATTCGAACGTGGCAAGGCTTCCAGTTTGATTGTAGGAGGCACTTCCGCAGTTCCAGTTCTCACTTGGGACGAGCAGAAATAACACCGTCTATTTAAATAGGTCTTCGTATGAGCAACAAATTTCCAGCACTTATCCTATGCGTTTTCTTGGCAATTGCTCGGACCGCAATGGCAGACGTTTCGGATGAACCATCCGTGGGTGGCGTTCCGGAGTACGGTGCGGAAGTTTGTTGCTCAGTTTGTCCGCGAGTTGAAGATCGAGCCGCCTACGTAAGTGAGTATATGCGGGGCTATCGCGTCGTTGTAGAAGGGAAAGACGGTTGGCTCTTTCGGACAGATGCGGAGCTTCAATGGTTTGAGCCTAATGATCCGGATCTCTGGCCATCACTCAAGCGCTTGATTGATGCGTTGAAGGCCAAAGGATCAACAGTGCTGATGTTTCCTCAGCCTCCGCGAGGATTGGTTGAGTCGGCGATGATTCCGCCAGAAGCCCGTGCAAAATATGATCTTATAGAACTACAACGAAGATACAGTGAGCTCGTTAGCAAGTTAAGAGATGCCGGTGCTATCGTCGCTGACGGCAGTGTCTTTAGCAATAATCAGGGAACACAATACTTTTATAAGCGCGATGGTCATTGGAAGGCAGCCGGTTCGGAGCGGGCCGCGCAGATGATTGCCAATCAGATTCATGGTGCTGGGTTCACATTTACGCCTAAAGAGTTCACTACGTTTCAAACGGGTCTGACTGGATCAAAGGGAACGATGACTCAGGTCGTGGATACTCTCTGTGGTGTTCGATATCCAGTAGAGTATGGGCCGGCTTATCAGACAAAAACTCCGGCAACGGACGATTTATTCGGTGATGCGTCTGCGCCTGAGGTTGCCTTAGTTGGAACAAGTTTCAGTGCAACCCCCGCTTACAATTTTCACGGCTTCTTGAGAAGTGCACTAAAGACCGACATTTACCAAGCTGCAAAATCGGGTGGCGGCTTTGACGGAGCTATGTCTGAGTATCTTGTCTCCGATCTTTATCAGCAGACCCCCCCCAAATTTATTGTTTGGGAATTCCCGTATCAGCAATTGCAGAGAACCACGACAACGGTGATGCGTCGGCTAATTCCTTTGGTTAGTAATGGCTGTGCGGGCAAGAAAGCCCTTTTGAAAGGAACTGCCAAGCTTGAGCAGAAAACTGAGCCCGTTGAAGCTGTTGTTAACGGAAGTGGTGCATTTATTACCGTTCCGGCGAAGAATTTGTGGTTTGATTTTCAGTTTTCTGATCCGAATATTCGAGAGATACAGGCGGAAGTTTGGTATGCAGATGGAAGATTTCAGACTATTAATAGTCAATACAACGCATATACGAACATGAATGGTAGATTTGTTCTCGAGACAAATTATCTGCCAGATACCGAGAATCAGTCGATAGTTTCTATAAGAATTAAAAGTAATACTCCAACGCCACCGAACACAGAAGTAGCTACGACGGTTTGCTCTCATGAATAGGTATATGCGTCGTGTTTTCTGTAACGTCGGCAAGATATTCGAGTTGTCCTTTTTTGTTTTTGCGTGTGGATGTGCTACTGCCGCTCCGGTACCAGAAAAATCAGAAAATCCGTATGGCACAGTAGTCAAAGCTGAAGCAGGCGTTGATGGCGACTGCGCTTCGGTTCCGACTGCATTTGTTTCAGCGTTAGATTTTCCGAGTAAGTATGAGGGTTCTGGTTCTTCTCGAGATGAATTAAATAGCGATGCAGAAGAGCGTTATAAAGATGCCACCGGCAACATAACGGAGTACGAAAAAGGGCTTGTATCTATCGCTAATCGTTACGTTAGATCTCGGTCTAGTGGTAGCGGAAAATGTTTTCTTACTTGGTTGAGTAAATGGGCAAACGACGGCGCGCTGCTTGGGCAGTCAACGACACATACCGGGAAGTCGGTAAGGAAGTGGGTACTTGCGTCAATTAGCTCATCTTATTTCAGAGTCAAACATGAATCACCGGATCTATTCTCTGGCCGCGAGTCTGATCAAAGGGTAATTGAGTCTTGGATTCGGAAGATGGCCGATCTTGTAATGCGAGAATGGCCGCTTGATGTCGCGGATAAGAAAATCAATAATCATTATTACTGGGCGGCGTGGTCGTTGGTGGCTTCCGGTCTTGCCATCGATGATAAGAAATATTTTGATTATGGTTTGTCTATCTATCGACTTTTTGAAAAGCAGGTGACAACGGATGGTTTATTGCCAAACGAATTACTTCGTCGTTCGAGAGCTTTAAGTTATCACGCCTATGCGCTATCTCCGCTGGTGATGATTGCCGCTTTTGCACACTACAACGACGTATCTGTCCCAACAAGTAAAGATGCACCCTTGACCAAATTGGCTGAATCTGTTTTTCGGGGACTGAGTAATCCGGAGAGCTTTGAAGCTCTCACTGGAGCGAAGCAAGAGATCAGTTCCAATTCAGCAACAAACTATGCTTGGCTTGAACCATATTGTGCCGTCGTCGCTTGTTCTACAGACATGCTGTCGCAGCGAGATAAACGCAGGCCTTTGCAATCAACTCGGATGGGAGGCGATCTGACTGTAATGTTCTCCAAAGGGTTGACTAGATGAGAATGCTAAAACTATTGCTGGGTTCTGTTCTGGCTGCTTATTCCTCATTAGCCTTGCCCAACGAACAGCAGGCTCAGCAATTCATCTCCTACTGTGAACACGAAATTAACGTTACCAAGGACTACGAACAGGCAGGAAAGGTCTGCAGACGTGTAAGGCAAAACGTCAAGAATCTCTTGGGACTTTCACAACTATATCTTCATAGCATTATTAATGAGGCCGATCTCGAATGGGTCCAGGGTAAGTATCCTGATGCATTCTACTTGTATACCGAAGCCGCTGACGTCGCTGAAAGTCTCCATGATCAAGTCAAAGTTAAGGAATTACGCGTGCGCCAGGCCGAAGCTGACATGTTCCGCGGAAAGTCTGTTGATGCCGAAATACTGATGCGAGACGCGTTAAAAAGGCAGCAGGCATTGGTTCCGAGGGATTCATTTCAGGAAGCTGATCTGCTGTCGAAACACGCGGACATTCTTGCTGCCCTTGGCCAACCAAGGGCAGCAATGCAAGGTTACCTCTCTGCGCTCGAGAAGCTTGATCCGACCAAAGTCGCTCATCGTTCTGTTTTGCTGCGAACGCAACTGCACTACGCGGAATTTTTTGAGAGACAGAATAGATATGTAGGAGCGATGGCTTCATATCGTCGACTGCTGGATACCGCTTCGGCCGAGCCAGAGAGTTTGGAGCACGTGAAGATTTCGCTTCGCCGGATGGGATGGGTTTCGGAGATTATTGGCAACTTTGATGATGCCCATGAGTTTTATCTGCGTCTTCTTGGGCTCGTCGAAAGTGATCCGTCAGATGTCGCCGAAGCAACAGAGATTAGAGCGTCGTTAGCTAGGATAGAAACAGATGGCACGAAAATTGCCAAGCCCAGTGTGTCAAATTAAAAAATTGTTTGCGTAATCAGGGAATATCAATGAGTTCCAGTAACACATCAGTGCAAGCAGAAGGGACCAAAGCCAGCTATGGTTACGCGATAGTCGGCATCGTGTTTGCCCTGATGGTAGCTACGCTATCGATGTTCAGTATTCCATCTGTGCTGTCTTACAGAGCGCCTCCGGTTCCGATACTCAACGGCGCGCTAGTGCGGAACTTCGAGGACCATTTCGATAAAGAATTTCCATTGCGTACGGCCAGCATCAACTTATGGACTGCAGCACAGTTGGTTCTTTTCAATGAAGGTAAATTCGGAGTTCTTCTTGGAACAGATGGTTGGCTTTACACCAATGAGGAGTTTCATGTTTTGCCGCGCTGGCAGGGAATTCTCGATTCAAATCTGGAATTTATTCGTTGGACTCAAGCAAAACTTGCCGCTGATTCTATTCCTTTGGCGATTGTCGTAGTTCCAGAAAAAGCGCACATCTATCCCGAGTTTACTGGCGGCAGAAGGCAGGCGACTGCTCATGCAGTAGTGGCCAAGCAGATTTCTGAGGTTATTGATGAAAATGAGACGACCCTCGTACGAATAGAAGAGCTTCTCAAACAAGAAAAATCTGCTGGAGAAGTATACTTCCGTACGGATACTCATTGGACCCCACTAGGAACTCAGGTGGCGGCGCGGGCGATAGTCGCTGCGCTTTCAGCCAAGGGACTTGCGCCGAAAGCAAAAGATGAAAAAGCGTTTTATACGGAGACACTTCCACAGACTTCGTTAAAGGGCGATTTGCTATCTTTTCTTCCCCTGGAGCCCATGTTCCCTAAGCTGATGCCGAAACTTGACGTCTACACGCCCGTAGTCACGAAAGCGGTCAGCAAGCCCGTTGACTCGGCCGATCTGCTCGGAGACGACTCTTTGCCAGAGGTATCGTTGGTTGGTACCAGCTATACAGCTAACGAGCATTGGAACTTTGAAGGTTATTTAAGCGAGTTTCTGAACGAGTCGCTTGCCGACTATTCGAAAGAAGGCATCGGGCCATTTCCTCCAATGGCCCAGTATCTTACCGGCACAGATTATGCCTCGCACAAGCCGAGACTGGTGATTTGGGAGATTCCTGAACGATCATTGCTCGGTAAAGCAGCTCTCGAAGGAATTCCCTTGCCGGAGGACCTGTTGTCCAGGCTGAAGAAGCTGAACCAGAGATAACCCGTGGTTTTTTCTTCGAACGCGTTTTTGTTTTTATTCTTGCCGCTGTTTCTTTCAGCCTACTACCTGACACCGAACACCCGTCGTCTTCGTAACTATGTAATTCTCGCAGCGAGTTATATTTTTTACGGTTGGTGGCGGATTGATTTTTTATCGCTTTTGGTGTTCGTCACATTCTTCAATTATTTCGTAGGAAAGAAGATAGGCGCCGCTGGGGCGAGAACGGATAAGGCGCGTCGGTGGATGCGGTTCGGCGTCACAGTCGACGTTGCCGTTTTGGGATATTTCAAGTATCGCGATTTTGGAATCGAGAGTTTTAATTCGATTATTTCTGCGACGGGATTAGAGCCTTTCAGCTTATCTGAACTGTTATTGCCGATCGGTATTTCTTTTTATATATTCGAGTCTATTAGCTACGTCATCGACGTTTATCGTGGCAGTGTTAAAGCAACTCGCCATCCCGTAGATTTCGCTACATTTATCACGCTTTTTCCACATTTGATCGTGGGCCCTCTGTTCCGCTACAAGGAATTGGCGCCGCAGTTTGAGTACCGTGTCCATTCATTTGACATGTTCGGACGCGGTTCAGTTCGTTTCATGCAGGGTTTCATCAAGAAAATCATTATTGCGGATACGTTGGCGCCGCTGGTTAATTACTGTTTTGCCATGCCTGAGCCAAGCACGGCAGACGTTTGGATTGGTGTTTTGGCTTATGGGGTTCAGCTTTACTTCGATTTCTCCGGTTACAGTGACATGGCCATTGGCCTTGGTCTCATGATGGGATTTAAGTTTGTTGAGAACTTCAACAAACCATTTATTAGCCAGAGTGTCACTGAGTTCTGGCGTAGATGGCATATCAGTCTCAGCAATTGGTTGCGTGACTATGTCTTCTATTCGCTCGGTGGTTCTGGTCGAAAGACTAGAAGGCGACTGCATATGATGACGTTTGGAACCTTCCTTATTGGTGGAATATGGCATGGCGCGAGCTGGACCTTCGTGCTTTGGGGGGCACTGCAGGGCGGCCTCCTGTTGGCCGAACGCGTCATGGGAATCAGCGGTAATCCAACGGGATTCAAGTTCCGCCATTGGATTCCAACGTTCCTGGTTGCGGTAACTCTCAGCATGGTGCTGTTCCGCTCTGAGACGGTGTCGCGGGCGTGGGAGATGTATCAACCAATGTTGTTCATGAAGGATGTCGGTTGGATCAGTGAGCCGTTTGTTGGCGCGATCACAACAATGCAGATTGTGACTCTGATACTCGCTTATTCGCTTGTGGTATTTGAGGGCCTTCGCGAGTACGGCCCCAAGATTCAGCTCGGGAGTGAGCGTGTTCGGATTGTTTCGTCACTGTTTTTGTTGACACCGCTGTTCTTTTTGGCAATTACGAAGTTATCCGCACAGGGATACTCGGCATTCCTGTACTTCCAGTTCTGAAGCGCGAACATCTAATCTCCGCTGACGAGAAGCAACTAACGGGTATTCAGATCAATGGTTTTTTCGTCAAATGTGTTCTTGTTGTTGTTTCTTCCCTTGTTTTTGTCGGTTTATTACCTGACACCGAACAAGCGGAGGATGCGCAACTACGCGATCCTCGCCGGAAGTTACTTTTTCTATGGCTGGTGGCGCCTTGATTTTCTGGCATTGTTTGCTGCCGTCACTGTTTTCAATTATTTCATTGGTGCGGCTATTGGTAACGCCGGCGTCGGGCAGCCGCGAGCGTTGCGCTGGACGAAGATTGGCGTTGTCATAAATCTCGGTGTACTTGGTTATTTCAAGTACGCGAATTTTGGTGTGTCCAGCTTCAATGATCTGGTCGCGAGCTTTGGTTTTGAGCCGTTTTCAATGACGTCGGTGCTGCTGCCGATTGGCATATCGTTCTATATTTTTGAATCGATCAGTTACATTGTTGATGTCTATCGCGGGGATGCCAAGGCAACCAAGCATCCTGTCGATTTCGCTACTTTTGTCTCTCTGTTCCCTCATCTTATTGCGGGACCGATCTTTCGTTACAAGGATCTTGCTGATCAGTTCGAACAGCGCGAGCACTCAGCCGATCTATTCGGCCGTGGTGCGACGAGATTCATGCAGGGATTTGTCAAGAAAGTTATTGTTGCGGACACGGTTGCGCCGCTTGCGGACTATTGTTTTTCGTTGACCAATCCCTCTACGGCTGACGCTTGGCTGGGCACGTTCGCTTACACCGTGCAGTTGTACTTTGATTTCTCCGGTTACAGCGATATGGCCATCGGCTTGGGCCTGATGATTGGCTTCCGATTCATGGAAAATTTCAAAGCGCCATACATTTCGCAAAGCATTACTGAATTCTGGCGCCGGTGGCACATCAGTCTTTCGAGCTGGTTGCGTGACTACCTGTATATACCGCTTGGCGGCAACCGTAACGGCAATATGGCGACGCACCGGAACGTGATTATTACGTTCTTCCTTGGCGGCGTCTGGCATGGTGCCAACTGGACGTTCTTGGTTTGGGGAGCGATGCAGGGATTCATGATCTTCATCGAGCGCGTCCTTGGGATCAGCGGTGCACCCAAGCAGTTTCGACTGGTTCGCTGGACGATCACCTTCGTTCTTGTAATGGTGAGCTGGACGGTGTTTCGCGCAGCAAGCATTAACGATGCGTGGCGTATGTATCAAGCTATGTTCTTTATGAAGAACATTGGGGGTTTTACCGATCCCATGCTGACAAAGATTTCTGGTCTTCAGGTTGGAATGTTGTTGCTGGCTATCCTGGTGGTGTTGGTCGAAGGACTTCGCGAATTTGGGCCACGACTTAAAGCGCCTTCTCAACGAGTTCAAACAGCGGCGATATTGGTATTCCTGTTGCCATTGTTTTTCTTGTCGATCATGAAACTGTCTGCTCAAGGTTATTCGGCTTTCCTTTATTTCCAGTTTTAATAGCCGTAATTCAAGGCCGCCGGCCGGGCATCGAGACTGGGAGCGATACGTGCCAGAAGGTCTGGCCGGTCGAGAACTTACCCTGCGACAAGTTCGTGAGCTGTGGGGCCAGGTCGCGATGAAGCGTCGCCCGTGTTCCGCTTCAGCGTCATCGCCGCGATCGAGCACATGACCCGGGCGCTACGGTTTATGCGCTCGATATCAAGCACTCAGACGAGTTTGGTGCTGATGCGGTGCTTCTCGATCTGTTGCACTGGCGCGGTGTGGAGGAAATCAAGCGTCACGGCGCACCTCGGCCTTGGGAGCTGGTTTGAATGACGGAGGCAGTCTAAAATCGGAATGTCGCTGTCTGTTTGCTTCGACTCTGCTCGACCGAGCCGCGCGTCCCGCTCATGACTGCTTCGGACGCCCCGCTGCGCCCTCTTTTGATTGCCGGCGTCGGTGCCAGCAGCGTCCGCCTGCCGCGCGGCTCCTGGGTGCTTCTGCTCGATTTCCTCGACCAGCGCTTCCCAGATGTCGGCCGCACGGTCTGGCGGGCACGGCTGGCTGAAGGCAAAGTCAGTGATGCCGAGTACGGAAAGCTCGTTCCGGACGCCGCTTTCGCTGCCGGTCGGCTCATTCACTACTACCGCGAACTGCCGCCGGAAACGCCGATCCCATTCGAGGCATCGATCGTTCATCAGGACGAGCAGCTGCTGGTCGCCGACAAACCGCACTTCCTGCCCACCATCCCCTCCGGCCGTTTCGTACAGGAAACGCTGCTCAGCCGGCTCAGGCGCGATACCGGCATCGAGCAGCTGGTGCCGCTGCACCGGCTTGATCGCGGCACTGCCGGGCTGGTGCTGTTCTCGGTCAATCCGCGGACTCGCGGCGTCTACAGCGCGCTGTTCGCGGACCGCCAGATCACCAAGACCTACGAAGCGCTGGCGCCGACGCAGCTTGCCCTTCAGTTCCCGTTGCGTCATTGCAGCCGCATCGTTGCTGGGGAGCCATTCTTCCGGCAGCAGGAAGTCGATGGCGAACCGAATGCGGAAACGCTGATCGAAGTCATCGAGCGGCGTGGCGATCTGAGCCTTTATCGCCTGCAGCCGGTAACGGGCCGCAAGCATCAGCTCAGGGTACAGATGGCGGGGCTTGGTATTCCGATCGTCAATGACGATTGGTATCCGAACCTGCGAGTGGCGGCTGATGCCGAGGACAACTACGCGCTGCCGCTGAAGCTGCTGGCTCGCAGGCTGGCGTTCACGGACCCGATCAGCGGCATGCCAAGGCAGTTCGACAGCGTGCGAGACTTGTAGTCGCGAGGCGTCCGTGCCCGCGCAACCTCTGGCTCAGCGATAGAGAAAATCTATTCATTAGGTTTTAACAATCAATTTGGCTAAAGTCCGTTGAATGTTCAATATGCTCCCGCAGAGTACTCATCCCTCCCGAAACAGGAATTGCCCATGTCGCTGATCAACACCGCCGTCAAGCCGTTTAAGGCCAATGCCTTCCACAACGGCAAGTTCATTGAAGTCACCGAAGCTTCGCTGAAGGGCAAGTGGTCCGTGGTGATCTTCATGCCGGCCGCGTTCACCTTCAATTGCCCGACCGAAGTCGAGGACGCCGCCAACAGCTACGCCGAATTCCAGAAGGCGAACACCGAGGTCTACATCGTCACCACCGATACCCAGTTCTCGCACAAGGTCTGGCACGAGACCTCGCCGGCGGTCGGCAAGGCCAAGTTCCCGCTGGTCGGCGATCCGACCCACCAGCTGACCCGCGCCTTCGACGTGCACATCGACGAAGAAGGTCTGGCCCTGCGCGGCACCTTCATCATCAATCCGGAAGGCGTCATCAAGACGCTGGAAATCCACTCGAACGAGATCGCTCGTGACGTGTCGGAAACGCTGCGCAAGCTGAAGGCCGCGCAATTCACCGCTGCCAACCCGGGGCAGGTCTGCCCGGCCAAGTGGAAGGAAGGCGAGAAGACGCTGAAGCCGTCGCTCGACCTCGTCGGCAAGATCTAAACGATCCTGCTCCGGGCCGACGGCGACGTTGGCCCGGCACTGGCTGTGCAACCGGCGCCCTGCCGCTGCCACTCGTGGCGGTAGGGCGTTTTGTTTCCTGCGGCGCCCCGTTTTACCAATTTCCAGTATCGATTTCGAACGGAGTATTCCGATGCTTGACCAAGACCTGAAGGAACAATTGAAGGGCTACCTCGAGCGCCTCACCCGCCCGCTCGAGATCGTTGCCAATACCGATGGCTCGGAGGGCTCGCGCGACATGCTCGCGTTGCTCGCCGACATCACCGACGTGTCGAACCAGATCACCGTCCGCGAAACCCAGGACGCCGCGATCCGCGCGCCTTCGTTCGCGATCGGCAGCCCCGGCGAGCAGATTTCCCTGCGCTTCGCCGGCCTGCCGCTCGGCCATGAGTTCACCTCGCTGGTGCTGGCGCTGCTGCAGGCCGGCGGCTACCCGCCAAAGGTCAGTGCCGACACCATCGACGCGATCAAGTCGCTCCGCGGTTCGGATGGCGGGCCGCTGAAGTTCGAGAGCTTCTTCTCGCTGTCCTGCCAGAACTGCCCGGACGTCGTCCAGGCGCTGAACCTGATGGCGGTGCTGAACCCGAACATCGAGCATGTCGCGATCGAAGGCAGTGCCTTCCAGGCCGAAGTCGATGCACGCCAGGTGATGTCGGTGCCCTGCATCTTCCTCAATGGCGAAGTGTTCGCTGCGGGCCGCATGGGCGTCGATGAAATCCTCGCCAAGCTCGATACCGGCGCGGCTGCTCGCGAAGCCGAGAAGCTGAAAGAGAAGGCGCCTTATGACGTGCTGATCGTCGGCGGCGGCCCGGCCGGCGCGGCGGCGGCGATCTATGCGGCGCGCAAGGGCATTCGTACCGGTGTTGTCGCCGAGCGTTTCGGTGGCCAGGTGGTCGACACCATGGGCATCGAAAACCTGATCTCGATCCCGGAAACCGAAGGTCCGAAGCTGGTCGCGGCGATGGAGAATCATGTCGGCCACTACGAAGTCGACATCATGAAGCTGCAGCGCGCCGACCAGCTCACGAGTGATGGCGACATGGTCAACGTCGTGCTGGCCAGCGGTGCCACCTTGAAGTCCAAGACCGTGATCCTCGCCACCGGCGCGCGCTGGCGGCAGATGAACGTGCCCGGCGAAGACCAGTATCGCAACAAGGGCGTGGCCTATTGCCCGCATTGCGACGGGCCGCTGTTCAAGGGCAAGCGGGTGGCGGTGATCGGCGGCGGCAACTCCGGCGTCGAAGCGGCGATCGATCTCGCCGGCATCGTCAGCCACGTCACCCTGATCGAGTTCGATGGCCAATTGCGGGCCGACGCGGTGCTGCAGCGCAAGCTCAACAGCCTGACGAACGTCCGCGTGATCACCTCGGCGCAGACCACCGAAGTGCTTGGCGACGGAGCCAAGGTCAACGGATTGAACTACAAGGATCGCGGTACCGGCGACATCCACACGGTCGAACTGGAAGGCGTCTTCGTGCAGATCGGCCTGCTGCCGAACAGCGACTTCCTGAAGGGCTCGGTGGACTTGAGCCCGCGCGGTGAAGTGATCGTCGACGCGCGCGGTGCAACGTCGATGGCGGGCGTGTTCGCCGCTGGCGACGTCACCACCACGCCGTACAAGCAGATCATCATCGCGATGGGCGAAGGCTCGAAAGCGGCGCTGAGCGCCTTCGATCACCTGATCCGCATGGCGGTGCCGGAAGCAGCGCGCAAGGCCGCGTAAGCCGGGCGATGGACAAAAAATGCCGGTCTTCGCGCGCGGCATTTTTTTGTGTGTCACACCGTTTGGCGGCCCTTGCCCGCAGCGCCGCGAGTTCGCTTTAACTCAGCCGCGTTGAAGTCCGATCCCGCAGCCACATGCCGGCGATCATCGTCACCACGAACAGCAGCACTTGTGGCGAGCCGGAAGCGAGATTGGCGATCGCCGGGCCCGGGCACAGGCCGGAGATGCCCCAGCCGATGCCGAACAGCACCGCACCGATCAGCAGCGGACGGTCGATGTCGCGTTTGGTCGGCAGCTGAAAGCGCTCGGCGAACAGCGGCCGCTGACTGCGGCGCACCCACCAGAACACCGGAAAGGTGATCAGCAGCGCCGAGCCCATCACGAAACCAAGCGATGGATCCCATTGGCCGGCGACATCGAGAAACGACGCGACCTTGGCCGGGTCGGTCATGCCGCCCAAGGCCAGGCCGGCGCCGAACAGCAGGCCCGAGAGCAGAGCGATCAGCGCGGTTTTCATGCCGGGCCTCCGATCAGATGGCGGATCAGATAGACGGTGAGCACGCCGAAGGCCATGAAGGTGATCGTCGCCAGGATCGAACGCATCGACAGGCGCGCAATGCCGCAGACGCCATGTCCCGAGGTGCAGCCCGAACTCATGCGGGTGCCGTAGCCGACGATCAGGCCGGCCGCGGCCATGCCGAGCCAGCCGGTCTGCAGTTGCGGCACCGGCAGCGAGGTCGCGAACGCGGTCAGCGCCGCAGCACCGATGACCATGCCGCCGAGGAACATCGTCCGCCAGCGGCGTTCGCCGGTGCTGCGATCGAGCACCAGGCCGCCGAGCACGCCGCTGACACCCGCGATGCGGCCGTTGAAGATGATCATCAGGCCAGCCGCGGAACCGATCAGCAGGCCACCGCCGATGGCGCGCAGCCAGGCATCGGTATCAACAAGCACATTCATCGAATCAGCTCCGGAACGAGTTGGGAAAGAATAGGGTTTTCGATGGCCTGCGCGGCATCGTGGGCTGACAGATGCACGCGTTCTGTGCCGAGCTGCGCGAGCAGATCGGTGCCGGTGAGGCGATCCATCACCGGGCCCTTGACCTCGGCGAGATGCAGCCGGCCGCCAGCCTGCTTCAGTGCCTGTTCCAGCGTCTCCAGCACTTCCAGCCCGCTGGTATCGACATAGGCAACGCCCGACATGATCAGCACCACGTCGTGCGGCCGATCGGCCTCGACGATGTGCGCCTGCAGCTCGGATTCCACTCTGGGGGCGTTGGCGAAATACAGGGTTTCGTCGATCCGCAGCATCACCACGCCGGGCCAGGTGCGCACTTCATGGCGGCGTACGTTGCGGAAGTGCTCGGTGGTGCCGAGCTGGCCGACCACCGCGATGTGCGGCCGGCTGGTGCGATACAGGAACAGCAGCAGCGACAGACCGGCGCCGATCATCAGGCCGGTCTCCACGCCGGCCAGCAGCACGCCGGCAATGGTCGCCGCCTGGGCCGCGCCATCGCCGCGGTCATAACGCCAGGTGTGGCGCAGATGCTTGAAGTCGACCAGCTGCCAGACGGCGACGACGATGATGGCGGCGAGCACTGATTTCGGCAGGCTGGCCAGCAGGCCAGTGAACAGCGCGGCGGCCAGCGCCACCCACAGCGCGGTGATGACGGCGGCGAGCTGGGTGCGCGCGCCGGCATCGAAGTTGACCATGGAGCGCGCGAAGCCACCGGCCACCGGCATCGCGCCGGCGCAGGCGGCGATCAGATTGGTGGCGCCGAGCGCCATCAGTTCTTGGTCCGGGTCGATCTTCTCGTTGCGCCGGAACGCCAGCGCCTTGGCCACCGAGATGCTTTCGACGTAGCCGATCACCGCGATCATCGCCGCTGGCGCCAGCAGCACCCGCCAGCCGTCCTGCGTCAGGAAATCCAGCGACAGCGCCGGAATGCCTTGCGGGATATTGCCGACCACGGCGACGCCCCAGCGCCCGTGGGCATCGAAGGCGGCGGCGATCAAGGTGGCGGCAATCACCAGCAGCAGCGGCGCGGTGCGGCCGATGATCACCGCGTGCTCGCGCTGGATACCCACCTTGCTCAGCGCGCCGACCAGCGGCCCGCGCGCAGCGAGCAGCAGCACGATGGCGCCGAGCCCGAAGGCCAGGGTTTCGCCATCGAGTGCGCCGCGCTGCTTGAACAGCGCCATCAGGATGCCGTCGAGATGCACGTCGCGCGGCACCGGGATGCCGCTCAGGCCGGACAGCTGGGTGCCAATGATGAACAGCGCCGCACCAGTGGTGAAGCCGGCCAGCACCGGATGGCTGATGAAATGGGTCAGCCAACCCAGACGGAGTGCGGCCATCGCCAGCAGGATCGCGCCGGACAGTGCCGACAGGATCAGGGCGCCGCTCAAGTACTTCGTCGGATCGCCGCCGGCATAGGGCGTCAGCGCCGCCGCGACCATCACTGCCGCGACCGCGACCGGGCCCACCGCGAGCGTGCGGCTGGAGCCGAGCAACGCGTAGACCAGCACCGGCAGCACGCTCGCGTACAGGCCGACTTCCGGCGGCAGGCCGGCCAGCAGGGCATAGGCCAGCGCCTGAGGAATCAGCAGGATCGCGGTAATGGTGCCGGCGATGCCGTCCTGGGTGAACTGTGCGCGGTCACCGCTGCGCAGGTCATCGAGTAGCGGCAGCAGTCCTCGCCCTGGCTTGCGCCGCGTCGTGGTGCTCACCGGCTCAAGCGTTTCCGCAGGCGAGATTGGCCGGCACGGCGATGTCCATCATCTTCGGGTTGGGCAGATTCAGGCCGTTCATGATCACCACGTACTCGCCTTCTGTCTTGCCGGCCAGGCGCGGGTTGTGGCGCTTTTCCTCACCGATCGACGAAGCGTTCCAGCCCTTGTAGTCATGGGCCGGGTAGACGGTCACTTCGTCCGGCAGCCGGAACAGCTTGTTGACGATCGAATCCCAGCTCTTGTGCGGGTTGCCGCCCTGGAAATCGGTGCGGCCGCTGCCGCGGATCAGCAGCACATCGCCGGTGAACACGGCGCGCGGCTTGGCGGGATCGAGCACGAAGCTGAATGACTCGTCGGTGTGGCCGGGCGTGTACAGCGCCTGCAGGCGAATGCCGTCGATGCGGATCGTCTCGCCTTCGCGAATCTGCTCGGATACGCAACTCGCCTTGGTGAATTCGCCCATGATGGTCACGCAGCCGGTGGCATCACGCAGATCGCCGAGCGCGGTAATGTGGTCGGCGTGGGTGTGGGTATCGATGGCGCGGATCAGCTTCAGGTCCAGGTCATTGAGGGCAGTGAGATAGTGCTGCGTCTGCTCCTTAACCGGATCGATGATCAGCGCTTCGCGACCCTGCCCGGAAGCCAGCAGATAGGTATAGGTGCTCGATACGGGATCGAAGAACTGGCGAAAAAGCATGATGATCTCGGGCTATTTATTTAGATGTATAAGTTATAACGTTATTCCATAAGCTGATTATAGGATTGGGCTCTTGTTTCTCTCAAGCCCGTTCCGGGCGGAGCCGTTCATGACGCAAACCTCCAACAGCGGCACCGTACTGATCGTCGGCGGCGGTGCCGCCGGCATCACCGTTGCGGCGATGCTGCGCAAGGCGCGTCCGGCCTTGAAAGTGACGATCGTCGAGCCCTCCGAACATCACTACTACCAGCCAGCCTGGACGCTCGTCGGCGGCGGCGCCTACGACATCGACAAGACCCGCCGGCTGACGGCCGAGCTGATTCCGTCCGGCGTCGAATGGGTCCGCGCCCGCGCCGCCGGCTTCGATCCGGCCGCCAGCGAAGTATCGCTCGACGATGGTCGCAAGCTTGGCTACGACCATCTGGTCGTCGCCGCCGGCCTGCAGCTCGACTGGCAGAAGATCGATGGTCTGAACGTCACCTTGGGACAGAACGGCGTCTCGAGCAATTACCGTTTCGATCTGGCGACCTACACCTGGCAAAGCATCCAGGCGGTGCGTGGCGGCGCGGCGCTGTTCACCCAGCCGGCGATGCCGATCAAATGCGCCGGCGCGCCGCAGAAAGCGATGTATCTGGCGGCCGATCACTTCCGCCGCAACAGTCTGAAGGTCGACGTCAGCTTCCACACGCCGGGGCCGTCGATGTTCGGCGTGCCGTTCTACGCCAAGGCGCTCAGCGAGGTGGTCGCCCAGTACGGCATCACGCCGCGCTACAACCATAATTTGGTCGCCGTCGATGGTCCGGGCAAGCGCGCCGTGTTCGAGACCGGCCCGGCCGAGGCGCGCACGAAGGTCGAGTTCGGTTTCGATTTCCTGCACGTGGTGCCGCCTCAGTCCGCACCCGACTTCATCAAGAGCAGCCCGCTCGCCGATGCCTCTGGCTGGGTGGCGGTCGACAAGCAGACCTTGCGGCACACGCAGCATGCCAACGTCTGGGGCCTCGGCGATTGCACGACCACGCCGAACTCGAAGACTGCCGCCGCCGTCCGCGCCCAGGCGCCGGTGCTGGTTGCCAATCTGCTGCGTGCGCTCGGCGGTGCTGGCGAAGAAGCGCGTTACGACGGTTATGCGTCCTGCCCGCTGACCACCTCGCGCGGCAAGATCATGCTCGCCGAGTTCGTCTACGACGGCGTGGTCACGCCGAGCTTCGCTGGCGATCCGCGCATTCCGCGCCGCCGCTACTGGTGGCTGAAGAAACACTATCTGCCCTATCTGTACTGGGAGCAGATGCTGCGCGGCACGCCGGGGCCGGACTGGCACCGCAAGCGCGATTACCCGGAAGCAGTCCCGGCGCTCGTTCCCTAGCCGTTCGAATCCCGTTGCTGCCGGCGCCACTGGCCCGGCGCTAGGCCCGTCCAGCGCTGGAACGCTCGCGTGAACGCGGCCTGATCGGTGTAGCCGAGCAGCTGCGCAACTTCAGCCAGCTTCAGTCGCGGATCGCCGAGCCAGGCTTCAGCGAGGCCACGCCGGGTGTCATCGAGCGCGGTCTGGAAACCGGTGCCGGCGGCATCGAGCCGGCGCTGCAGAGTGCGTGACGAGCAATGCAGCCGCCGCGCGCAGGCGGCGAGGCTGGCATCGCCCTCGCGCAGTGCGGCGGCAATCGTTTCCCGCAGGCGGCGCTCGAAATCATCGACCGGCGGCAGTCGCGCCAGTAGCGTCCGCGCCTGGACATCGAGCATTGCGCGCAGGGCTTCGTCGGGTTGGCGCAACGGCGCAGCGAGCATCGCGGCAGGCAGGCGGATGACGGTGGTCGGCGCGTTGAAGCGCACTTCGCAGCCGAAGAACGCCTGATACGGCGCGAGATCGGCCGGCACCGCATTGATGAACGATACCGCCAGCGGCGCCGCCAGCGGCAGCGCAGTGATGTTGCGGGCGTAGGCAACCAGGGCGGCGATCGCGCATTCGTCGACCAACTGGCCTGGTCGGCCACGCGCCTCGCCCCATTCCAGGGTCACGCCTTCGGCATCGAGCCGCACCGTGCCCGGATTGACGTCGTAGACCAGACGTTCGTACTCGGCGACTCTGCTCAGCGCTTCGGCCAGGGTTGCGCAGCACAAGGTCAGATAGCCGAGCAGGCCGAAATGCGCGGGCTGGATGTGCGCACCCACGGCCAGCCCTAGCGCCGGTTCACCCAGCGCGGCATCGGCTTTTTCCAGCAATGCCGCCCAATGCGTGACCGGCACCCGGAGCAGCCCACCGGCATCAGCTGCTGGCGCAGATTCGCCGAGCACGGCCACGGCATCACGACCGCGCGCCGCCAAGTACTCGTGCAGCAGACGCACGTAAGTCGCGGACACATGGCCATGCAGGGTCGTCATCGTCGCGCAGCCGCCTTGGCGTGAAAGATCAAAAGAATGGCGGCGAGCGGTCAATCGGCGCAAGCCGGACCAGCGGACAATCTGCTCAAACAAGACGCTGGAGGAGACCGCGATGATGGACCTGATCAACTCGATGTTCGGCCCGCATATCGACTGGAAACAAGTGGTGCTGACGGCGATGACGCCGCTGTTCCTGATCGCCTTCGCGATCGAATGGCAGGTGATGCGCGGCCGTGGCCAGCGTGCGCCGTTCAACGGCAAGGAGATCGTTGCCAACCTGATGCTCGGCGGCGCGTACCAGATCTTCGAAGTGATCGCCCATGCGCTGATCACGGCAGCAGCAGTGGCCTGGTTCTGGCAGCACCGCCTGATCGACGAGCTGCCGGTCAACGGCTGGACGATCCTGCCGATCTTCTTCGCCGTCGAGCTCTGCTACTACGGCTTTCATCGCGGCAGCCATCGCATCCGCTGGTTCTGGTCGGCGCATGTCGTCCACCACACCGGCAAGGTCATGAACATGACCACGGCGATGCGCCAGAGCCTGCTTTATTCGATCACCGGCTGGTGGCTGTTCTTCATGCCGCTGGTGCTGCTCGGCGTGTCGCCGGCGGTGGTGTTCTTCCTGTACGGCGTGAACCTGAGCTACCAGTACTTCGTGCATACGGAAAGCGTCGGCAAGCTGCACCCCTGGATCGAGTACGTGTTCAACACGCCGTCGCATCATCGCGTGCATCACGGCCGCAACGCGCAGTACATCGACAGGAACTACGGTGGCGTGCTGATCCTGTTCGATCGCTGGTTCGGCAGCTTCGAACCGGAAGTCGAGAAGGTCGATTACGGCATCGCCGTGCGCCAGCCGGAAAGCCACAACCTGCTGGTCCTGAACTTTCACGAGTTCCGCGACATGTGGCGCGAGGTGATCAGGCCTGGCGCGGTGATCGAGCGGCTCAAGGTGCTGGTCAAGCCGCCGGAGTGGGTGCGGGGTAGCTAGCGCGCACCTGTACACGTGATCTGAAGGAGGGCCTTCGGCCCGTTCCGATGAAACTCCAACCCGTATCAGACAGGTTCAGAGAGTGTCATCAAACTGTATTTATCGGCCAATAAAATCTTAGGGTTTTCATTGCCGATCGGCTGTTCTGTCTGAGCAGAGCTGTCAATTCGGAGAATATCAGCAAAACATTCACATTAAATATACTTTCCGATTGTTACAAGACCATGAAAAAAGCGTCGCTCGCTGCTGTGCTCTCGTTATCTGCGGTTCTCCCCAGCTTTGCCGCGACGCTTGATCTGTTCGTCGATCAGAAGAGCGGGCAAATATTCGCCGAGCCGGGCCCTGGCCGATCCAAACTCGGGACCTTCGTCCAGGTGGACGAGACCAAGGACGCTGCTCCGGTCGCAACACCAGCCGCACCGGTTGCTGCTGCGCCTGTTGCGCCGCCTCCGGCGGTTGTCGCCGCCGCCCCTGCACCGGCCGCCGCCAAGCCGGCCGACAAGAAGTGGTACGACCGGCTGGCGCTGCGCGGCTACACCCAGCTGCGTTTCGACCAGGGTCTGGACGCCACGGCCAAGGATCTGCGCTCGCCCGGCGATCGCTTCATCGGCGACAACCAGAGCCTCGGCATTCGTCGCGCGCGCGTCATCCTTAGTGGTGACATCAGCGAGCATCTGTCGCTCTACCTGCAGCCGGATTTCGCCAGCACGCCGACCGGATCGACCACCGGCAACTTCGCCCAGCTGCGCGATCTCTATGCCGACATCTTTTTCGACAAGAAGCACGAGTACCGAATTCGCGCCGGCCAGTCGAAGATTCCCTATGGTTGGGAAAACCTGCAGTCCAGCCAGAACCGTCTGACTCTGGACCGCACGGATGCGCTCAATAGCGCCGTCCGTGACGAGCGCGATCTCGGGCTGATCTTCTACTACGCACCTGCGGAAATCGCCGAGCGCTTCCGCATGCTGGTCCGGGACGGGCTCAAGGGCTCGGGCGACTACGGCCTGTTCGGCCTCGGCGTCTACAACGGCCAGGGCGCCAACCGCCTTGAAGCCAACAACAGCCTGCATACCGTTGCCCACATCAGCTACCCGTTCAAGTTCGACTCAGGCCAGATCGTCGAACTCGGCCTCGATGGCTACAACGGCTACTACCGGACCAGTTCCGGCTCGATCAGCGTCAACGGCGAAACCTTCACGCCGACCACCAATACCCGGCCGCGCGGTTTCAAGGATCAGCGCATCGCCGCGCATTTCATCATCTATCCACAGCCGTTCGGTCTGCAGGGCGAGTGGACCGTTGGCAAGGGCCCCGAGCTGGATCTCGGCCAGAAGCGGGTCGACGTGCAGTCACTGAGCGGCGGCTACCTGCAGGCGATGTACCGCACGCCGGGCCCGATCGGCATGCTGACGCCGTACGTGAAGTACCAGACGTATGACGGCGGCGCCAAATTCGACACCAATGCGCCGCATTTCGATGTCGAGGAAATCGAAGCCGGCCTGGAATGGCAGTTCTGGCCGGAACTGGAACTGACCATGGCCTATGCGCACATGGAGCGCACCAACGTCACCGCCGCGCCGTACAGCGTCGTCGACGGCAGCCTGCTGCGCATGCAGCTGCAGTGGAACTACTAGAGCGTCTGCAAAAACTCGTCATTCCCGCCTGCGCGGGAATGACGTGCCGCTCAGCCGTTCTTGACCCGCGACACCAGCGCCGCCGCATAAGCCGAAGTGCTCGCCGATCCACCGAGATCGCCGGTACGGATGTTGTCGACGTTCAGCGTGTCGTTGACTGCCTTGCGCAGCCGCGTTGCCTTGTCGGTGAGCTTGACGTGGTCGAGCATCATCGCGGCCGCCAGCAGCAGTGCCGTGGGATTGGCCTTCTGCTGACCGGCGATGTCCGGTGCCGAACCATGCACGGCTTCGAAGATCGCGGCATCGGTACCGATGTTCGCACCCGGCGCCATCCCTAAGCCGCCGATCAGGCCGGCGACCAGATCGCTCAGGATGTCGCCGAACAGGTTGGTGGTCACCAGCACGTCGAACTGCCAGGGATCGAGCACCAGCTTCATCGCGCAGGCATCGACGATGATCTCGCTCATCTGCACTTTGCCGTGATAGCCCTTCTCGATGTACAGATCGCGGGCGGTCTCCAGGAAGATGCCGGTCAGCGCTTTCATGATGTTGGCCTTGTGCACCACGGTGACCTTCTTGCGGCCGGTGGCGATGGCGAAATCGAAGGCGTATTCGAGGATGCGCCGGCAGCCCTGGCGGGTGTTGATGCCGGTCGACATGCCGACCGCATGCGGATCACCGCCGATCGGGATGAAGTGCTCGTAGCCCATGTACAGGCCTTCGATGTTCTCGCGCACCACCACCAGATTGATGTTCTCGTAGCGTTTGCCGGGAATCAGCGTCAGCGCCGGCCGCAGGTTCGCGTAGAGCTGGAATTCCTCGCGCAGGCGCACGTTCGATGAGCGATAGCCGCCGCCGCTCGGAGTTTCCAGCGGGCCCTTCAGCGCCAGGCGCGTGCGGCGGATCGAATCCAGCGTGGCCTTCGGCAGCGGATCGCCTTCCAGGGTGACGCCGGCCAGGCCGGCGATCTGGGTATCCCAGTCGAACGGCGCTTCCAGTGCGTCGAGCACGGCGAGCGTGGCATCGACGATTTCAGGGCCGATGCCGTCTCCGGGAATCAGTGTGGCGGGAATGCGGGCGATGGTCATGGCGGACTCTGGGAGGCGGGAGGGTATTGGCAAGCGACTATGCGCAGCAAGCTTTGCGCCGGGATGGTCGGATCGGCGTGCTAATCGCCTTCCGGTTTCCGGCGCGCGCGCGGATGGGCTTGGTCATAAACGGTGGCCAAGCGCTTCCAGTCGAGCTGGGTGTAGATCTGCGTGGTGGCCAGGCGGGCGTGGCCGAGCAGCTCCTGCACGGCTCTGAGATCACCGCTGCCTTCGAGCAGATGCGTCGCGAACGAATGACGCAGCTTGTGTGGATGCAGATGCGCCGGCAGCCCGGTGCGCTGTGCCCAGGCATGCAGCGCGGTGCCGATCTGGGTGCGGCCGAGGCGGCCGCCTCGCGGGCCGGTGAACAGCGCGCGTTCGCCGACGGAAGCGATCGTCGCGCGATCGCGCAGCCAGGCATCGAGTGCCGCGCGGGCATGGCTGCCGACCGGCGTGATCCGTTCGCGATTGCCCTTGCCGATCACCCGGAGTTCGTCAGGAAAGCCGTTCGCGGCATCCGGCGGCACATCGAGCTGATGCAGTTCGGCGAGGCGCAGACCGGCGCTGTAGAACAGCTCGACCATCGCTCGGTCGCGGCGCTCGAACGCCGTGCTCGCGGGTGCACCGAGTGCAGCGCTGAGGTCTTCGGCGTGGATCACTTTCGGCAGTACCCGCGCGCCTTTCGGGCCGCGCACGCCGGTGGCCGGGTTGTGGCTCAACTCACCGCTGCGAATCAGGAAACGGAACAGGCCGCGGACGCAGGACAGGTAGCGGCGCAGGGTCGGCGGCTGCAGGCCCTTGCGATGGCTGCGGGTCAGAAAGCCGCGCACCGTGTGGATATCGACTTTCGCCGGCTCGCTGATGCCGCATTCGCGGCAATAAGCCAGAAAGAAACCGCATTCTCGGGCGACGGCGCTGGTGGTGGTCTTCGGCGATTGCCGCTCCACGGTCAGGTGCCGCAGGTAACGGGCGAGCGCGTCGCTCAGCGCATCGCCCGTCGATTCGGAACTGGCAGCTGACAGGTCGATGCCCTAATTCATCCGTGCGCGGACGGCGGCGGATACCAGCTCTGCGGTCATTTCCAGGAACAGCTTGCCCTGCCGCGGCTGGAAGCGTTCGAGATCACGCGAGCCGAGTGCGATGAAGCCGAGATGCTTGTCCTTCTCCAGCGGCACCACGGCCGCCGAGGCGATCAGTACGTCGGCTTTCGGGAACAGCAGCTTGGTCTTGTCCGGCTCGATCGGCCCGCAGTCGATCAGCCGCGTACGCAGGAAGTTGTCGTAGGCGCGAGCGATCGCGCCATTGGCTTCGATCGGCACGATGCCGTCGATGTCGTGGCGCCGATAGGCCGGCGCATGCAGGCCGAGGAAGACGTCATCGATGTCGAAATCGTCCTTCATCGAGGTCTTCAGCGCCGCGGCGATCGCGGCCAGCGAGGGTGCGCGGATCAGGCTCAGACTGAGCTTCAACACCTTGTCGGCTCGCGCCTCGTTGGCCTTGGCGCTGTCCAGCAGCTTCTCCAGCCGCGCTTCCAGCCGCTGGTTGCGGCCACGCAGCAGATCGACCTGACGCTCGATCAGCGACACCGCCGAACCGGCCGCGTGGGTGATCTCGATCTGCTCCAGCAGTTGCGGATGGCGGGTCAGCAGCAGCGGATCGCGGTTCAGATAGGCGATCACCTGCGCCTCGTCCGGCAGTGTCACCGTGGTTTCGCCCGGGGTCGGCGCGCTGGTTTCGGTCAGATCGACCACTCGAATCTCCCTTCAAAAACCGTGGCGGCGGGGCCGGTCATCAGCACCGGCGACGCATCGAGGCCATCCCATTCCAGGTTCAGCAGACCGCCTCGCAGCGACAGTTCGGCGCGGCTGTCGAGCAGACCCCAGCTTCTGGCGACGGCGAAGGCTGCGCAGGCGCCGCTGCCGCAGGCCAGGGTTTCGCCGGAGCCTCGTTCGTAGACGCGGAGCCTGGCGTGAGTCGCATCGATGACCTGCAGGAAGCCGACGTTGACCGATTCCGGAAACAGCGCATGCGCCTGCAGCAAGGGGCCGATCCGTTCGACTTCGGCGCTGTCGACGTCATCGACCCGGATCACCGCATGCGGATTGCCCATGCCGACGGCGCCGAAACGAACGCGGCTGCCGTCGGCGAGCGTGGCCTCGTAATGCGCGGCGCGGGCATCGGCCGCCAGCGGAATCGCGGACGGTGTAAAGCGCGGCGCGCCCATGTCGACGGTCACTTCGCCGTTGTCGAGCAGGCGCAATTCCAGGCTGGCGCTGGTGGTCTGCACGCGCAGCGCGTGCTTCTGGCTCAGGCCGTGATCGGCGACGAAGCGGGCCAGGCAGCGCGCGCCGTTGCCGCATTGGCCGACCTGCGAGCCATCGGCGTTGTAGATGCGATAGCCGAAATCGACCTCGGCGGACGGCGCGGGATCGACCACTAGCACCTGATCGCAACCGATGCCGAAACGGCGATCGGTCAGGCGGTGCAGCAGCGCGGCATCCGGCTGGAACGGCTGGATCGTGGCGTCGATGACCACGAAATCGTTCCCCAGGCCATGCATCTTCGTGAAGGTGACGGCGCCTGGGGTAGCTGGCGGGAGGGCGGGGGCGAAATCCATCCAGCCAGCGTAGCGGCTTAGGCCGACCCTGTCATGGCGCAGCGTGCACAACGTCGGTTCTGCTGCGCGTCGTCGAGCTCTACCTATGGCCGCCGCTCCGCCTGATGGACGGCGAACGGAATGACTGTCGTTTGATAACAAGAATTCTTATCATCTAATATTGACTTCAGATTTACTAAAACTTCACTGCGCCCTCCACACGGCAACGTGACCAGCATCCGAACCACTCAGGACCCTGCTCCCGATGCCGCTGAACCTGCTGACGCTGCCTTCCCGGAAACTGCCCGGGAAATTCACGCTCGCTTTCTCTGCGGCCATGCTGGCGGCGCTGTCCCTGCCAGCGATGGCCGCGACTCAGCAGGAGCTGCTGGAGCAGAAGGTCGATGCGCTGGCCAAGCAGCTGGAAGCGCTGCAAGCGGAACTGAAAGCGCTGAAGGCCGAGAAAGCTGAAGCGGCAGCTGCGCCGGCCGCTGCCTCCCCAGCCGCGACCGCAGCATCAGATCCTTCGGCCCAGCCCACCCGTCAGGACGCCCGCGCTGTCGCCGAGCACAAGGAAGCCTTCCTGTCCGGCTATGGCGAGGTCAACTTCAGCCGTTACGACCATGACGCCAGCCGCACCGAAGCCACCGTGCGCCGCGCCGTGTTCGGCATCGGCTACCGCTTCAACGACAGCACCAGCTTCGTCTCCGAGTTCGAGACCGAGAACACCGTGGTGTCGGCCGAGGATGGCGGCGAATTCGAGGTCGAGCAGTTCTACATCGACCACCGCTTCAACGATTACCTCAGCACCAAAGTCGGCCTGATCCTGATCCCGATCGGCTACCTGAACACCGCGCACGAGCCGACCCGCTACTTCGGCGTAGAGCGCAACAATGTCGAGACGCGGATCATCCCGTCGACGGAACGTGAAGGCGGCATCTCGCTGTACGGCCGCACGCCGTTCGGGCTCAGCTACGACGTCGGCCTGACCACCAGCTTCAATCTGTCGAACTGGGATTACGCCTCGCCGGAAGGCGCCTATTCACCGCTCGGCTCGATCCACGGCGAACTCGCCAATAGCCGCGCCTCCGATCTTGCCCAGTACGTGTCGCTGAACTACGACGGCATCACCGGCGTCAATTTCGGCGGCAGCGTGTTCACCGGCGAAGTCGGCCAGAACCAGAATGTCGGCGTCACGGCCAGCCCGCGGTTCACGCTGTGGGAAACCCATGCCCGCTATACCCAAGGCCCGTTGCAGTTGCAGACGCTGTACGCCCACGGCGGTTTCAGCGACACCGCCGCGCTGAACCTGGCCAATGCCGGCGCGCTGACGCCGATTCCGAAAGCCTATTTCGGCTGGCTGGTGCAGGGTGCCTATCGGGTCTGGCGCGCAGGCGATTACGCGCTGACGCCGTTCGTGCGTTACGAGCGCTTCAACACCGGTTCCGACTACGCCGGCCAGCCGCCCGGCTTCGGCGCCGTCGATCGGCCGACCGAAACCGCGTACACCTACGGCACCAGCTTCTTCATCACGCCCAACCTGGTGCTGAAAGCGGATTACCAGCAGTACCGTCGCGCCAAGGAAGACAACCGCTTCAACCTCGGCGTCGGTCTGCAGTTCTATTGAGCCGAGACTGAGGCCAGACGTGAGCATGTCGTCGCGGATCGTGTTGTTGCCCCTCGTGGCCCTGGTGGCCAGCGCGCCGGCGCGGGCGACGGTCTATCTGTCGATCGAGGACGCGCAGCAGGCGATGTTCGGTGCCTCGGCGATGACCGCGCAGCCGCTGACGCTCGACACGACGCAGATGGCCGCGATCGAGAAAGCCAGCGGCGTGCCGGTGCGCGGCAGCCTGGTGCGAGCCTGGCGCGCGGCCGATGGCGGCTGGTTTCTGGTCGACGCCGTAATCGGCAAGAGCGAGCTGATTACCTACGCGATCGGCCTCGATGCCACCGGCCGGGTCAAGCAGGTGGAAGTGCTCGAATACCGCGAATCGCACGGCGGCGAAATCCGCTATCCGGGCTGGCGCAAGCAGTTCGTCAACAAGAAGGCGGGCGACGAACTGCGCGTCGGCGACGACATCCAGGGCATCAGCGGCGCAACCTTGTCCTGCGAACACGTCACCGATGGCATCCGTCGTCTGCTGGCGACTTATGCGCTGGTGCTGAAGCCACTGGCCTGAAGCCTGTCGTTCCGGCGCCGGTAAACTTGCGGCGATGACTTCCAAACACCGGCATCCACCAGGCACCCACGATTCCGATGCGCCAGTGCCGGCGTTCCTGCTGCGCGCCCGGCGCCTGGCGTCGATCGCCTCGGCCCGGATGCCGGACTGGCAGCGCCGCGCCGTCTATGGGGCGACCACACTGCTGCTGCTCAGCGGCGCAGCCTGGTTGCTGCTCCATTACTACGGCGCCATCGAGGGCGAATTCGGCCCGTCGCCCAGCCATTGGGAGCACCCGGCGCTTGCCGTGCACGGCGCGGCGTCGATGGGCTTCCTGTTCCTGCTCGGCAGCCTGCTGCCGGTCCACGTGATGCGCGGCCTGACCCTGCACCGCAACCGGCTGACCGGCTACGCGCTCCTCGCAGTGAACTGCCTGCTCGCCCTCAGCGGTTACGGCCTGTACTACGCCGGTGGCGACCAGCTGCGCGCCGCGATCAGCCTGCTGCACTGGCTGCCGGGCTTGCTGCTGGCGGCGTTGCTGGTCGTCCATATCGTCCTCGGCCGCCGCCAGCGCAGCGAATGAATCGGCTTCGCCGCGCACGGCCCTGGCTCGGGACCTTGGTCGAGATTTCGCTCGCGGCAGACTTCGATACGCCGGCGCTGCTGGCGGCCGTCGAAGCTGCCTATGCCGCGATCGCTCGCGTGCACGTCGCAATGAGCGTGCACGAGCCGGCCAGCGAGCTGTCGCGGCTGAATCGCAGTGCTCATCTGGCGGCGGTGCCGGTCAGCGCTGATGTGCTGACGGTGCTGCGAGCGGCGCTGTCATTCGCCGAAGACAGCGATGGCGCCTTCGATCCGGTGGTCGGCGGCCGCCTGACTGCGCTCGGCCTGCTGCCGGCCTGCGAGGTGACTGCCGCACCACAGTCCACCTGGCGTGACGTGCTGATCGACGGCGATCAGCTGCGCTTCCGTCAGCCGCTGCGCCTCGATTTCGGCGGCATCGCCAAGGGTTACGCGGTCGATCTGGCGATCGAGCAACTGCGCGCTGCCGGCATCGCCGAAGCGCAGGTGAACGCCGGAGGCGATCTGCGCGTGTTCGGCCCTGCCTCGCAGCGGATCGCGCTGCGTGATCCACGTGCGCCATCGCAGTGGTCGCAGATCGTCGAGCTTGACGATCAGGCCCTGGCGACCAGCGCGCCGTACTACGCGGCCGGCTCGTCACCCAGCGCGCTGATCGATCCGCGCAGCGGCAGCCCGTATGCCGGAGCCGACAGCATCAGCGTCATCGCGCCGACTTGCCTGGCCGCCGATGCGCTGACCAAGGTCGCGCTGTTCGCGTCGCCGGCGCTGCTCGAAGCGCTGCTCGAACGGCACGATGCCCAGTTATTGATCCAGCGCTGCGCAGACTGAAGCTGCCGCCGTAAGCTTCGCGTCCGCGTCAAACGCAGGTCTGGAAGCATGAGCACAACGGTGATCCATCGTGGCGGCTGCCATTGCGGCGCCGTCCGGTTCGAAGTCGATGCCCCAGCGCGGGTGCGGGTGCAGTCCTGCAACTGCTCGATGTGCCGGCCCAGCGGCTACCTGCATCTGATCGTGCCAGCGAGCGCTTTCCGGCTGCTGCAGGGTACGGACCAGCTCAGCGCGTACACCTTCAACACCGGTATCGCCAAGCACCTGTTCTGCAAGGTCTGCGGCATCAAATCGTTCTATGTGCCGCGTTCGAACCCGGACGGCTTTTCGGTGAATCTGAATTGCCTGGACGCGGGCAGCATCGAGTCGGTGGAGATCGACGCCTTCGATGGCCAGAACTGGGAGCAGCACGGCGAATCGCTGGCGCATCTCAGTCGCTGACGGCTGTCCGGGGCCGAAAATCTCAGCAGGACCGGAATAATTAGTGAAATGTTTGTAAATGCGATTTGTTTACATTAACGTCGCGGCAAACAAATCCGGAAAGTACGAGCACCATGCGGCAAGGGAATTTGGCGGGGATGGCGGCGGCGATCGCTGCACAGTGGCGGCCGTTGCTGCTGCTGACCGCACTGGTCTTGTCCGCCTGTGGTGGCGGAGGACCGGAGCCCAGCTCGGCGCCACTGTTCGAGGATCCGCCGCAGGTCGCGCTCGGCGAACGCCTGTTCCTGGAAACTCGCTTCTCGCAGTTCTACGCGGTCAATTCGCCGGCCAGCGTCAACCAGACCTTGTCCACCGGCGATCCGGCTGTCGCCACGCTGGTGACCACCACCGGCAGCCTGCCCGGCCCGTTCGCCGGCCAGGCGATGAACTGCCGGCAATGCCATCTGGTCGACGAGAAATCCGGCATCGCCGGTGGCGGCAACCGCACCTATTCGGATTTCGCCCGCCGTTCGGTGATCACCGACCGCGGTGACGGCCCGGCGATGACCGTTCGCAACTCGCCGGCGCTGGTCAATTCGACGGTGCCGCGCGCCAACGATTTCATCCTCCATTCCGACGGCGAATTCACCAGCGCCACCGAACTCGCCCGCGCCACCCTGACCGGCCGCATGGGCGGCTGGCTGCCGAACGAGACCGCACTGGCCATTGCCCACATCGCGCGGGTGATCCGCGAGGACGACGGCCTCGGCGCACTGGCCGCCGATGGCGGAGGCAGCTATCGCGCGGCGCTGTCCGGCACCAGTCCCAGCCTGAAACTGCCGGCCGAATTCCAGCTCAATGTCAGCACCGCCAGTGACGAGCAGATTCTCGACGACGTGGCGCGTCTGATCGCCGCTTATGTCGAAAGCCTGCTGTTCGTGCAGAACGCCAATGGCGTCAATGTGTCCTCGCCGTTCGATCTGTTCCTGGCCCGTAACAATCTGCCTGCCTCGCCGGCGTTCGGCGAAAGCGATCTCGACTACGGCCGCCGCCTGCGCGCCCAGATCGATGCGCTGGCGGCGCCGCAGTTCGTCGCCGCCGATCAGCTGCGACGCTTCCAGTTTCATCTGCAGCCGTTTGCGTTCAACGAGGCCGAACTGCGAGGCCTGCGCGTGTTCCTGCGCGAGCCGGCCGATGCGGCCGGTCTCAGCGAAGCGGAGCGCTCGGCCGGCGGCGTCGGCAACTGTGTGGCCTGCCACGCACCGCCGCAGTTCAGCGACTTCGGCTTGCACAACACTGGCGTGACGCAGATGGAGTACGACGGCATCCACGGCAGCGGCGCTTTCGCCAGCCTCGCAGTGCCGAGCTTGAGCGAACGCGCAGACCCGGCCGTCGCCCGCGCCAGCCTGCCGCACACGACGGTGCATCCCGACTATCAGGGCCGGATGCGGGCGATTCCGGTCGCCAGCGATCCCGGCCGCATCGATCTGGGTTCCTGGAACGTGTTCGCGAACACGGACTTCCCGAACAGCCAGCACGCGCTGCGCAATCTGCTGTGCGGCATCGCGGTCAGCGGCGAGACTTGTGCCGCGAGCACGGACGAAGCGCTGCTCGCGCGCTCGGTCGCCACCTTCAAGACGCCGAGCCTGCGCGATCTCGGCGACTCCCAGCCGTACATGCACGACGGCCAGTTCGACACTTTGGAAGCGACGGTCAGCTTCTACGCGCAGACAGCGGCGATGGCGCGCGCCGGCAGCCTGCGCAACGCTGATCCGAGAATCGCCAACATCGCGATCAACGCCCAGGACCAGAGCGATCTCGCGGCGTTCCTGCGCGCGCTGAACGAGGATTACAACTGAGACTGCTTCAGGGGCCGAGCGCTGCGATCGCCAGTTCGACACTGGCCTTGCCGGCCTTCTCGAACTGCAGTTCCAGCTTCACCGTCTGGCCGGCGACCAGCGCCTGGCTGAGGCCGATCAGCATCAGGTGATAGCCGCCGGGCGCCAGCTCCACGGTCTGGCCGGCCGGAATCGCCAGCCCGTCGCTGACGGCACGCATCTGCATCTGGCCATCGGCCATCGACATCTGGTGGATCTCGACGCTGGTGGCGGCTTCGCTGCTGATCGCGATCAGGCGATCGTCCTGGCTGCCGCTGTTGACGATACTCATGAAGCCGACACCGGTGCCGCCCGCCGTCGGCGTTTCCCGCGAACGCGCCGAGCGGATCAGCAGATCGCCGATTTTCGTTTCACTGGCTGCCGCTGCTTCGGGGACGGCAGCGGCAGCCTGCGGCGGGGCCGGTTTGCAGGCGACCAGCAAGGCGAAGGCGGACAGCGTGACGATGCAGCTCAGTCGAAAGTTCATGGTGATGGTCATGGCGTGGCCGGCTTCAGCAAGGGATCTTCGTTCGGCGTGTCCTGCAGATAGGCCAGGGTGTTGCGCACCGTTTCCTGGCCCCAGCCGCGGGTGATGAACACCAGCCGCGTGCGGTGATCGTCGCTCGGCCAGTCCGGCAGTTCCTCGGCCGGATGCAGCAGGTTCTGCACGCCGTGCAGCACCGTCGGCTTGTCCTGGCCCTGGATGTTGACGATGCCCTTGAAGCGCAGCAGATCGGCACCGGTTAGCGAGCGCAGGAAATCCAGCCAGCCGAACAGCTTCCAGGCTGGCACCGGCTCGTCGAGGATCAGGCTGAAGGTCTGGATGTCATTCCAGTCCGGGCCATCGCCCCAGGGATCGACGCTGTCCGGCGCGCCCGGCGTCACCGGCAGCAGGCGGATCGAGTCGGCCTTCAGGATCAGCGGGCTCAAGGCGAAGTCGGCGGACTGCGGCCGCCGCCGGCCGTTGGTGAACAGCCAGTCCGGAAGTGCTGCGCCTTTCTTCGGCACATAGACCTCGGCATCCGGATTCAGGCCCTTGAGCTGCTCGCGCAAGGCGGTGAGCGCGGCGTCGTCGACCAGATCGCTCTTGGTGATCAGCAGCGTATCGGCGCTGGCGATCTGCTTCTGGGCGATGTCGATTTCCTCGACCGTGGTACCGGCATTCGCGGCATCGACCAGGGTCACCACGCTGTCGAGCACGAAGCGCTCGGCCAGCTGCGGTGCCCGCAGGATCTGGCTGAGGATCGGCCCCGGTTCGGCAAGGCCGGTGGTTTCGATGATGACGCGCTTCAAGCTCGGAATCTGCTTGCGCTGCGCCTTGGTGAACAGGGTCATCAGCGCTTCGGCGAGCCGGCCGCGCGAGGTGCAGCACATGCAGCCGCCTTCGATCAGCTCCACTTCATCCGGCTCGGCCTGCTCGACCAGATGATGATCGAGGCCGACATCGCCGTACTCGTTGATCACCACCGCTGTGCCGGTCATCGACGGATGACGCAGCAGGAAATTCAGCAAGGTGGTCTTTCCGGCGCCGAGGAAGCCGGTCAGCAGCACCATCGGGATGCGGGTGTCAGCAGGGGTTTGCACGGTGGTCTCTGGTGGCCGTCACGGATCGCAAGGGACGACGATTATCGCCGGTCGCGCGCCGGCCGGTGACGCGCAGCTGCACCGCTCAAGTGGCCGCAGCCCCTGCTTCCGGAATGCCATGAGCGTCAGAGCGATGGCGTTGCTTTTGGTACTGGCCTGGCCGGCTCGGTGCCCGGACAATGGCGGGCGAAGACATTCCCCAGCATTGCCCCATCATCAGACCGAGGAGCAACACCATGAACCGACGCGATTTCACACGAGCCTTTGCCGGCCTGGCCGGCTTCACCGCATTCGCCGGCACCGCCGCTGCCGATGATCCCCGCAACGCGCGCAACGATGTGGCGGCTGCCAAGGCCAAGCCCGCGGCAGCCGTCGACCACAGCGCCCATCAAGGCCATGCAGCCGCTGCTGCCGCGCCGGGTCGCTATGCCGCACTTGCCACGGTGTATGCCGACTGCGCCGCCCGCGCCACCGAATGCATCACCCATTGCCAGAGCGTGCTGGCCACCGGCGACAAGAGCCTCGGCGACTGCCTGAAGACCGCGCTGGCCTGCCAGACCACCTGCACCGCCGTCGCCCAACTCGCGCGCCTGAACTCGGATTTCGCGCCGGCCCTGGCCCGCGATACCGTGCCGGTGATGAAAGCCTGCCTCGATACCTGCCGTCCGCACATCGAGCATCACGCCATCTGCAAGGCTTGCTTCGATGCCTGCGAAAGCGCGATCAAGGCGGCCCAGTCCATCTGATTGGCAACACCAGGCAATGACCAAGCAATGACCGGGCGATTCCACCGATGGCGCAGCAGCCTGCTGTTCGCCGGCCTGTTGCTGAGCACGCTCGATGTGCAGGCGATCGAGGTCGGCCATCCGGCACCCGGCTTCACGGCGACCTTGCTGGACGGCACGCGCTTCGATCTCGCCGCGCATCGTGGCGAGGTGGTCATCGTCAATTTCTGGGCGACCTGGTGCGCCCCCTGCCGCGAAGAAATGCCGGCCTTCGAAGCCTTGCAGCAGGCTTATCGCGGTCAGGGCCTGTCGATCGTCGCGGTCAGCATGGATGACCCCGAGCTGCGCGAACGGGTGCTGAAGCTTGCGCAAGGCTTCAGCTACCCGATGGCCATGGCCGGCGATACGAAAGCCGCCGGCTATGGCCGCATCTGGCGCCTGCCGATCAGCTTCGTGATCGATCGCGAGGGCCTGCTCCGTGTCGACGGCGGCATCGGCGCACGCAAGGCCTATGACCTGCATACGCTGCTGGACGAAATCGGGCCGCTGCTCCGCGAGCCGCGGCCCGATGCCCCGCGCTAGAAACCGTAGCTGAGGCCCACCGTCGCCAGGTAATGCGGTGCCAGCTGGTAGCCGGTGTAGTGCTGGTAAACAGGCAACTGCACGAAGCCGTAGGCGTTCAGGGTGCCGGCCAGGGTGCCGGACAAGCCCGGTGATACGTAGACCGCCTGGCTGCCGCTGTTGTCGTAATCGGCATTGCTGCCGACTTCCTTTCCTTCGACCCGGGCATTGAGCTGCAGCTGCGGCGTCACCCGGCCGAAACCGACATAGCGCAGCCCGGCGCTGGCGGTGAACTGGCTGCTCGGGCGAAAGCCATCGGCCTTGTCCAGCGCCTGCTTGAGCTGCACTTGCTCGAAGCGATCCCAGTCACGGCTGATCGCCGCGTAGTTGTAGACGCCGAGGATCAGGTCGGTGGTGCCGGTGCCGTTCTGCAGGCCGCGATCGATGATCTCGGCATCGGTAGCGAGCGGACCGTCGGTGAAGGTTTTCTGATGCGAACCGGTCGGCAGCTTCAGGCCGAACTGCAGGCCCCAGCTGCGGTCCTCGAACAGGCCCTGCCAGCGAGCGATCAAACGGACATCGCCGATGCCCTGGGTTTCCGAGCGTGAGATGTCGGCGGTGTCCTGCTCTTCGCCGATGGTCTGATGTTCGCGAACCAGATAAGGCACCTGAACGTTGATGCCCCAGTCGCGGTTGATGCTGTAGTCCAGTCCCAGCGTGTAGAAGCGGCTGAGAGAGCCCTGCTGATATTCGTGCTCGGTGGGCAGTTCCTCCGGGTTCTTGTCGAACGTGTGGGAACCGAGCCTGAGTTGGTTCTGGTCGATGAAATCGAAGCGGGCATCAATTCGCAGGCCGCTGCTGTTGGCATAGCCAGCGCCGGTCCAGTCGGTGGCCACCGAGCAGCCGCAGCTGGAACAGGCGATCGCTGCGGTGGGAATGGCGGCAGCGGCGAGCAAAGTGAAAGTGCCGGCGAGGCCGGCGGAAAGACGAAGGTTCATCGGAAAGTCTCCAGGCACCACCGGCGTCTGGCGACGCTGCTTAAGCAGCTGCGACCAGGCACGACGGCGAGCCATCAGCAGGAATTCGGCAAGGGCGCGAATGCACCCCTGCCGAGCAGTGGCCGCGCAGCTGCGCGGCCATCCATGACGGCGAGGCTAGATGCCTGCCTGCGATGGGGGACCGCGTACCGGCGGCAGCCGCTGGATCGAGCCTGCGCTCGGCCGCAGCGGCAGTACCGCGGCGCTGGCGACCGGCGGCCCTTCTACCAGGCTCAGTGCAGCCAGCGAAGGCGGCAATGCCGGCACATCGGCCGCCGCGAACGGACAGCTCAGATCGGCCTCGTCCAGACGATGCGCGAGATGCTCCTCGGCATCGCCCGCTGCCGTCATCACCATGCCGGCGTGATGGTGATGGCCCGCGCCGGCCTGCGGCAGCAACGCTCGCAGATCGCCCGCCGGGCAGAGGGTCAGACAGCTGCGCTGACCGTCTGCGCCCGCCTGCGCCCAGCCCGGCATGAAACCGACAGGCACCAAGCCGCGCAGCAGCACGCTGGCCAGCGCCAGCCACAGCGCCAGCAGATGCAGACGAGAACGGGGATGGAACATCGGCCTCATGTCCGCAGCTTACGACTGATCCAGCGTGGTCTGCGTGACCCGCGCGGCCTGCCGCAGACCCTCGCGCCAGCGGCGTGGACGACTCAGGCGACGCCGGCGTTCGATCGCCGGATCTTCCGCCGCCGGCGGAAAGCCAAGCATTGCGAACAGGGCGCGCAGTTCCTGATGGCGACCGGCGCGGGCGCTGACCCGGACGGTTCGCAGCGACAGGTCGTAGTGGCGGATCGACATCGTCGAGCGCATGTCGAGCCCGCCGCGCAGGCGCAGCAGCGCGCTTTCGTCGACCAGCCCCGGTAGCTGGAACTCGTAGAGGCTGCGGCTCATGGCAGTGCCTCCGATATGGTCGTCGTCGCGGCGATCCGCCGCAGCAGCGCATCGATCAGCAGCACCCCCAGCAGGCTGGCCCCTGCGAGCGGGAACAGCAGCGACAGGCCCAGGGTGATCAGCGCCGCATTGCGCAATTGCAGGGGCGCCAGCGCGCGCGGCGCGCCGAGGCCGCCGGCTGGGCGGCGTCGCCACCACATGACCAGGCCGGTCGCTACCAGCAGCACGATGAACACGCAGGTCAGCAGCATCAGCAGCTGGTTGGCCAGGCCGAAGTAGTTGCCGAGGTGGATTGCCACGCCCCATTCGATGAGCCGCGCCAGCGGCCCGTAGTCGCCGAAGCCGGCCTCCGCGAGCACGGCGCCGCTGTAGCGATCGAGATGAAGGTTGCGCTGGCCTTCGGGCTGGGCGGGATAGGTGTAAGCCGTGTAGGTGCCGGTCAACCCCTGCGGCAGGGACAGGCGATAGGCCTCGACGAAGCCGTGCGTGGCAAGGATGGCGACGGCGGTATCAAGATCGATGCCCGGCGGCAAGGCTTCGGCTGGCTGCTCGATCGCGGCCGCCATGTGCTCCTCGTGTCCGGCGGCGGTGTGTGGCGCCTGTGACGCTGGCAGCGGCAGCTTCTGCAAGGTCCACGGCACCTCGCCGGCCACGGCGCCCATCGTCGCCGCAGGCAAGTGGCTGCGCGCGCCGCCGTTATGGCGATCCCCGCGCGGATAGCCGATCGCCAGCGCATCGCTGATCGGGCGCAGGAACCGGTCGCCCCAGATCGTTGCCCAGGGCAGGCCGGTGATCAGCAGGAACAGGATCAGGGCCGAGGCATACAGGCCGCTGACCTTGTGCAGATCGCGCCAGAAGCGCCGGCCCGTGGTGCGCAGGCGCGGCACGAGCACGCCGTCGATGCGTTCGCGGCCGCGTGGCCACCACAGGTACAGACCGGTGCCGATCAGCACCACCGCCCAGCACGAGGCGAGTTCGACGATCGCATCGCCGACATCACCCAGCAGCAGCGAGCCATGTGCGACATCGGCGAAGCCGACCAGGGTGTCGGTGTAGACGTAGCTGCCCAGCACCTGCGCAGTAGCCGGATCAACGAACACCCGGCGCGCCGGCTGACCAACGGGCAGGCGGACGAACAGCTGCGCGGTGCGGCCCGGTTCGGTGGGCAGATCGATGCGCGTGACTTCGCCACCGACAAACGCCGCATTGCCGGCTGCAACCAGTCGGCTCGGCGGCAGCGAGGCCGCTGGACTGGCGGCGAAACGCAGCTCCGGGTAGATCAGATCGTTCAGCTCATCGTTGAACAGATAGATCGCCCCGGTGATCGCCAGGATCAGCAGGAACGGTGCGGCAAACAGGCCGGCGTAGAAATGCCAGCGCCAGACCTGGGCGTAGAGGCTGCCGCGCAGGGCGGTATCGGAATCATCTTGCACAGTCATTGCGGGCGCCTCAGTAGCGCCAGCCGATGCGCGCATACACGGTGCGCGGATCGCCGGCGTAGACGAAGTTGGCGTTGCCGGTGGCCGTGAAATAACGGTTGTCGGTGGCGTTGAGCAGGAACAGCTCGGTGCTCAGGCCGCGCAGGGCCCAGCTCAGGCCGAGGTCCAACGTTCCGTAGTCCGGCAGTTCGACGGCGCTGGTGTTGGTCAGATTGCGGCTGCCGACGAAGGCGCCGGTGGCCCGCAGCGAAACGGTGCCGAACTTCGGATCGAGCCAGGCCGAGGGTGCGCGCGCCTCGACGCTGGCATTGGCCGTATGCAGCGGCGTGTCGCCGAGCCGGCGGCCATCGTCGCCGGCATCACCCTTGACCACCTTCGAGCCGAGATAGGCGTAGCCGCCGCTGATCTGGAGGAGGCGCGTGGCCTGCCAGGCGCCTTCGACCTCCACACCATCGACACGCACTTCACCGGCCTGCGTGAACACGTTCGGGTCCACCGGGTCCTGCACCACGAAGTTGGTACGCCGGGTGCGGAAGATCGCCGCACTGGCCCGCAGGGTATCGGTCGCATAGCGGACGCCGGCTTCGACCTGGTCCGATTCCTCCGGCTGGGCGACGTCGCCGTTCGGTGTGCGCGAACCGGCGTTGGCTTCCAGATCGAAGCCGGTGTTGTAGCCGGCGTACACCGACCAGATGTCGTTGAAGCGCCAGGTGCTGCCGATCTGGTAGGTGGTGGCCGCCTGTGCGGTAGCGTCCGTCGCGCCGTTGAAGATGCCGGTGGCGAGGAGGCGGGTCTGGCGCACGGCACCGGTCAGGTCCCACTGATCGGTCAGTGCCAGCACGTCCTGGAAGTAGAACGCCAGGGTGTCGATGTTCTGCACCGAGTGGAATGCGAACGTGCCGGTGGGTGCCACGCTGTCGTAGGTGTAGACCGGATTCAGCACGTCGATGCTGCCGACGTTGTTCAGGTTGAACTGCGTGAACAAGCTGCGTTCAAGGTTCTGCTCGACACCGATCAGCAGGTTGTGCGTGTAGCCGAAGGTGTCCTGCTTGCCGATCAGGTCGATCTGGAACACCGAGTAGCCATCGTTCTCCTGGCCGTTGCGGCCATTGCGATTGATGACGGTTGGCGTGTCGGCCACTGGGGCCAGCACGCGGATCTGCTGCAGATCGGTGTTGAAGCCGGAGTACTGGGCGCGCGGCGTCAGCGTCCAGTTGTCCGACAGCTTGACGTCGACCCAGGCCTGCACCAGCGGCGCGTAGGCGTTGAGCGTGGTGAACTTCGGCTCGCCCAGAAACAGGCCGCGACGCAGTTCGGTGACGCCATTGCTGACCAGGGTGCCGGTGACCGGCAGGCCGGGGTTGTTCGCCGTGTTGCGCTGATGCCACTCGGAGTTCAGATGCGCGGTTACCGCATCGAGCGGCTGCCAGGACAGGCTCAGGGCGACATTTTCGCGATCGAGCTTCTGGAAATCGGTATAGGTGTCGCTGCGCTCGATCTCGCCGGTGACTCTCGCGTACAACCGATGCTCGCGGCTGATCGGACCGGTGACGTCGACGGCCAAGGTCTTCTGATCGAAGCTGCCGAAACTGGCGTCGGCCGATGCGCCGAAGTTTTCCTGCGGCGCCTTGGTGACGATGTTCAGCAGGCCACCGACTGCAGACTGGCCGTAGAGCACGCCGCCCGGTCCCTTGAGCACTTCGATGCGCTCGATGTTGGAGAGCGCCGACGGATCGACATCCTCGAAATAGCGCTGGCGCAAGCCGTTGCGCTGCTGATCGGCGAGAAAGCCGCGGATCTTCAGGCTGAAGCTCTGGTAGCGCGCGGTGCGCGGATTGCCGACGTTGGCCGAAGGCACGGCACGCAACGCATCGCCGATCGAACGCACGCCGCGCTCTTCGAGATCGCTGGCATCGAGCACTTGCACGCTCTGCGGCACCCGCTCCAGCGCAAGACCGCTCTTGTTGCCGACTTTGACCGTCGGCGGCTTCAGGCTGCGCACGCCGCTGACTTCGACGCTGTCGAGTTTCACCGCAGCTGCTTCGGCAGTCTGGTCGGCGATTTCTGGTGCGGCTTCTTCAGCCGCGTTGACAGCGGTGCTCAACGCCAGCAGCAGCGACAACGCCGCGGGGGTGAAGGACGAAAAACGGGTCATGCGGGTCACTCCGGAAATAGTCGGGAGCGCCGAGGCGCAAAGCGCGCAGATGGACATCGGAACTCCCTTGCTCGAAACCCGCTCGCAGTACCTGAGCGGTGCCTGCGGCGGCTTGGGTCGGATCAGCCTTGCAGCGGCGGGACGACTCGAGCGCGGGGTGGACCACGAGGCAGTGAAAGAAGGTTCTGGACGCTGCTTGCGCCGGTGCGAACGCGATCGCCGGTTTCTACCTGGCGATCGAAGGCGAACGTCGCCGTGGCTGACGCACAGGGCAGCGCCGCAGCGCCGCCGGCCGCGAACGGGCAGTCGTGGTTGTGAGTCTTGTCGTCGTCGGCCGGTGCGCCGATCGGCAGCAGCGCCGATTCGCCATCGACGATGCGGCCGCCGTGGCAGATCGGCCCGGTGGGCGGCGCATCGGCATCGCCATGCCGCGCCAGCGCTTCCGCCAAGGCGCTGGCCGGGCAGATCGCCAGCCCACCACCGATGCCCGGCATGAACCCGGCCGGCACCAGCGCATGCAACGCCACAGTCACCAGCAGCAGGCTGGCGACGAGGCGATGCAGACGATGACGAAGCTGGGCGTTCATGAACTCAGGCGGTCTGGCCTGCGCTGCTTGGCGCAGCCTGCGCTGTGATCAGCGGCGAGCCTGCGCGCCGGCCACGCAGCCGGATCGCGACGCCGAACAGCGCCATCAGCACGATGGTCGCGGCCAGCCCGCTCATCAGCAGGTTGCGCTGGTTCGGCGTCAGGCCGAGCGGATCGAGGAAATGGCCCTTGTGCAGCAGGTTGAACAGCAGTGCCTGCGCCTGCTTCAGCTCTCCGTACGGGCCGCCAAGCTGCGCCGCGACCAGGCCGCTGCGCGTCTCGAAGTACCAGGTCTGGTTGGAAGGCCCTGTTGCACGCCAGACCGGCAGGCGCTTGTTGGCGAAGCCGTAGTCGCGATCGAAGCTGCTGACCAACACCGGTGCTTCGCTGATCTCCGCGCCGAATGCGCCGCTGGCGAGGCGCCGGGCGAGGGCTTCGTCACCACCATCGATCGCGCTGCCATCGGCAGCGCTCAGCCGAACTTCCGGCTTGGCGTCACGCAAGGCAACCACTTTCCAGACGGGCGCGCCGCCGAACACCGGCACGGCGATCGCTTCGCTCAGCGCACCGTCGCCAGCCTTGAACGGCAATGCCGACAGCTGCGCCGTGCTGATCGTTGGCGGCAGCGGTGCGGCTTGTCCCGGCAGCTCATCAGTCAGCAGCTTGAACAAACCGGTGGCTGGAAACAGCAGCGCCGGCAGCAGCGCGATCCAGGCCAGCCGGCGATGAAAACGGCGGCTGGTCTGCGCTCCACCACGACGCAGCAGCATCGCGGCACCGAACACCGTGGTGGCGAAGAACAGGCCGACCATCAGGCCGATCGCCGCTGGCCGCAGGTAAGGCACTTCGATGAAGCTCAGCGTGTGCAAGGTCTGGAACAGGCCCTGCCAGTAGCGCTTGCTGCTGCCGCTCAAAGTGCCGAGGCGATCGCCGCCGGTGTCGACATAGACCACCGTGCCGATGTCGTCCTCGAAGGCCACGGCCCAGACCGGCAGCAGGCGGTTGATCCAGGGATAGTCGCGCTCGAAGTGCTCGACCAACCAGGCATCGCGAACCGCCGCTGTCTGCTCGCCGCTGTAATGGCGCGCCAGTGCGATCGCCCGCGCGCGGTCGGCGTTGGCGATCGGGCTGCCGGTTTCGGCATCGAAGTAGACGCGTTCCGCCTTGCCCGCTGGCTGCACCTGCAAGGCTGCATGACCATCGACTGCGACATAGCGCAGCTGGCTGGCCTCGCTGATGCCGGCGGCTTCAAGCACCGCACTCGGTGCCTTGAATGCAGCCGCTTCGAAGCTCGCCTGCGGCGGCTGGAACGTCACCGGCTTCGGGCCGATGGCGACGATCAGTGGATGGATCGCGCCGCTGCTGGCCCAGACCACCGCCGTGATGGCGGCGATCCAGGCCAGCGCGCGGTGGCTGCGTCGCGTTGTGCTCATTTGCCGGCGGTCCAGGTGACGCCGGCGTAGACGGCGCGGCCGTCGCCGGTCAGGAACTGGCGCTGGTCGGTGCTGTTGGCATTGGCGATGACGCCGGTCGTGGTGACGTGCCTGGTGCCGGTCAGGTTGCGGCCGTCGACGTACCAGCTCCAGCGGCCGTCCTGGATCGCGCCGCCGATCTTGAAGCCGAGCAGCGCGTAGCCATCCGACGAGAACGTGTTGGCGTGGTCGATCCAGGTGCCCTGCGGAATCCATTCGACATTCGGCCCGGCGCTGAACCAGGCGCCCTTCCAGCTCAGATCGGCGCGATAGCTGTTCAGCGGCAGGCCGGCGAGGCGGTTGTTGCCGTAGGTGGGATCGTTGTCGAACTTGAAGTCGTTGAGCAGGTAGGCCTGACGCAGGGTCAGCTGGTACGGCAGCTTGATCGCCGCGGCCAGTTCGACGCCTTGATGGAGGGTCTTCGGCGCATTGATGGTGCCCAGCGGCTGGCCGTTCGGATCGTTGAGGCCGAGCAGTTCGTCACGCAGCCAGGCACGGTACAGCGCCACGTCCAGCGCCAGCCACTCGCGTTCGATGCGGCTGCCCACTTCCACCGTGGTGCCGCGCTGTGCGGCATTGACCGTGGTGATCTGACCGCCAGTCAACTCCGACAGGCTGGGCGGTTCGTAGGAGCGGCTGACATTGGCGAACACCTGGCTGCCGGTGTCGAGGTCGTAGCGCAGGCCGGCCTTCGGGCTGAACGCGCCATAGCTGTTCTTGAAGCTGTTGTCGGTGCTGCCGGTCGGCACGAAATTGTCCTCGCGCACCCGGCGGTCCCGCGAGCCCTGGGCACCGATGGCCAGCGCCAGCTGTGGCAGCACGTAGAACTGGTTCTCGGCGTACAGCTGCACCGAGCGGGCGCTCTGGTCCGAGGCATCGGTCTGCGCGCCATTCTGGCCACCGACGTTGGCGAAATCGGTTTCCTGGGTCTGGCCGTACACGTAGCGCGTGCCGATCACGACGCGGTTGCGATGGCCGAACAACTCGCGCGTGTTCTCGTACTTCAGGTTCAGGCCCAGGTCGTTGTTGTCCTGGTTGATGACCTGGAAGATCGGGTGGAACAGGCGCTTGTCGGCGTAGAAACCGGAGGCTTCGATGCGCTGCGTGTCGTCGAGCTGCCAGCTGGTCTTGTCGGCGATGCGGATCAGGCGGAAATCGCGCTTCTGGTCGCTGTTGATGTTCGCCGCATTGGCCTGGCTCGGCGTCGATTCGGCCTCGGCCTTGGTCAGGCTGCCCGGCAGTTCCGATTCGGTATTGACGAAGGTGAAGTACAGGCGGCTTTCCAGATTCGGCGCCAGCCGGATGCCGAGGTTGGAGAACAGCCGGTAGTTGTTCTGCTCGGCGTGGTCGCGGTAGCCGTCCGAATGCACGGCGCTGAGGCTGACATAGCCATCGACATTGCCGGTATGGCCGGCCAGCGCGGCCTGGGCGCGGCGGTACTCGAAGCTGCCGATCTCCAGACGCGCCGAGGCGGCGCGCGCGCTGTAGCCGGTCGGCGAGATGAAATTGATCGCGCCGCCGAGTGTGGTCGAGCCGAACTCCAGCGCGTTGGCACCGCGGTAGACCTCGATGTAGTTCGCCGACAAGGGTTCGACGGCCTGGAAGTCGAAACCACCGTCGGCCAGATTCACCGGCGAGCCGTCCTGCAGCAGGGTCAGGCCGCGGCCGTGGAAGGTGCGCTGAATGCCCGAGCCGCGCACCGACAGGCGCGATTCCTCGGCGCCGAACCGCGGCTGCACGAACACGCCGGGTGCGAAGCCCAGCGCATCCTGCACGCTGCTGGCGCGGCCGTTCTTGTAGCTCTCGGCATCGATCACCGCGGCACCGCCGGCGACCTGGTTGGTGCGGGCTGTGGCTTCGGCGATCGACGGCACGGTCAAGGTGCCGACGCTGTCGCCCTGGACCTTGACCTCGCCGAGCACGGTGATCGGTGTGCCGTCGTTGGCGGCGATTTCGACGCCGGCGGGGGCGTCCTGCTGGGCTGACACGGCCAACGGTGAGGCCAGGAACGGAACAGCAAACAGCGCCGCGGTGCGGTACTTGAAACGGAACATGCAAACACTCCAGTGCCTGCGCCACAGCGCAGGAGCCGGCTGCGCGAATGGCGCGCGCCAGCGGAACTCGCCCGGTCAGGGCGGACAGGAGATGCAGGTGGGCGCTTGCGCGGCGGACGGTTCCAGCCAGTGGCCCGCGCAGCCCTTGTTCAGGGCCGGCAGCAGCAAGGAATGGAACGGCGCAGCGGGAACGCTTCCCGGCATCGACGAACGAAACGACAGCCCTGCAACGCGCCCGGAGGGTTGGTCCCTGGGGCGCGCCGGATCAGGCCGTGTGCGTGTCGATGACGGCGGGTGGTGCGCGGGCCGGCGGCAGCCGGCGCTGGCTGGTCGAAGCCGTGCTGACGGCCGAGGCAGGACGGCCGAGGGTCGCCGCAGGAATGGCCAGCGCGAAGCTGGCCAGCGTGACCGGCAGCGCCGGGGCCACGGCGCCGGCGAACGGACAGCTCTGGTGCTCCGAGGCAATGCGATGCGCCTCGTGCTGCGCCGGATCATGGCCGGTGTGCATGCCGGCAGCGTGCATGTCGTGGGACATGCCAGCCATGCCGCCCGCCATATGTGCCATGCCGCGATGGGCAGCATGCGGATCGGCCGCATCGGCGGCCGCCATCGCCGCCATCATCGCGGCGTGATCGTGATGGCCCGCGTGCTGCTTGGCTGGCGGCACCAGTGCCGCACTGAGCGGACTGGCCGGGCAGATGATCAGCCAACGTCCGCCTTCCTCGCCGGTGCCGGTCCAGCCGGGCATGAAGCCGACTGGAATCAGGCTGCGCAGCACGACCGCACTCAGCGCCAGCCACAGCGCGAAGGAGTGCAATGCAGTGCGTGAGCGGAACATCGGCGTGGCGCGGACAGTAGTCAACGAATGGCCGCGCACGATAAGGCGTCTGCCGCTTTGCGGCAACGAACCGTCGGTGCTTATCTCATTCCGGAATATGCAGACTGCTGCAGCCGCAGCTCAGCGGGTGGGCCGCAGCCGCTTCAGCGCGCGGCTGAGATTGATCCGCGCCGGCTGGTCGAGCCGATCATGGAAGTGGCCGGTGAAGTACAGCCGCGGTTTCTCCAGAAAGCCGCGCAGCACCTGGCGCCGCCCGGCCACGTATTTCGAAAACGGCACCGCGTGGTACTCCTCGCGGATGTCAGCGTCGTAGCGGTCGAAGCGCGCTGGCGCGCTACCGAGAATGGCCAGATCGATATCAAGCAGCAGCGCTTCATCGGTGCTCTGCGGCTGGGCGTGGTGGCGGGTCGCCAGGATCATGCTGCGCACCCGGCCGATCGCCTCGCGATCACAGCCGGCGGCGGTCATCGTCCGCTCGGCGAGGTAGGCGCTGCGCAACTCGTTGCTGTCGCTGCCGGTGTCGTAGACGGCGTCGTGATACCAGATCGCCAGTTCGATCTCGCCGGGCCGTTCGGCCAGCGTTTCGACGTCATCGCCAGCCCTGAGGCATTCCTCGAGATGCTCCACCGTGTGATAGCGCCGATGCGGCTCGCGCCAGGCCTGGATCAGCGCCGCACCGGCATCCGCCGGCGGCTCCAGGCCAAGCTTCGTCCACAGCAGCCGCCAGCGTTCGGGCAGATCGAGGGTCGGCGCAGGAATGGCACTGAAGGACATGGCGGCATATTGCCGCGATTCGCCGCACTTCTCAGGCCGGACAGCGACGGATCAGCTCGTTGATGCCGGTCGCCAGCGCCGGGCCCTGGTCTTCCTGGATGAAATGGCTGCCCCGCAGTCGCTGGTGTGGCTGCCCCTGGGCGCCCGGAATGTGCCGGATCAAGACCTTGTCGGCGTGGCCGAGGATCGGGTCGCCCGCGCCGAACAGGCACAGGAAGGGTTTGTTCCAGTGGCCGAGCTGTGCCCAGGCCGCGCGGTTGGCCGGCACGGCGGGATCGGAGGGCTCGGTTGGCACTAGTCTCGGAAAGGCACGCGTGCCGGCCTTGTAGGCATCGGACGGAAACGGCGCGTCGTAGGCGGCGATCTCGGCCGGCGTCAGCGGGGTCTTGCATCCGGTGGCGACGATCCTGCCGATCGGAAACCATGGGGAGTGCACCGCGAAAGCGCGCCAGAGCTTGAACGCGAACGGTGCCGGGCTGTCGGCAGTCGGCAGAATGCCGTTGCCGACCACGATCCTCGCGAAGCGCGCCTCATGTTCGGCTGCAATCCGCAGGCCGAGCAGCGAGCCCCAGTCCTGGCAGAACAGTGTGATGCCGCGGAGGTCCAGCCTGCTGATGAACGTGACCAGCCAGTCGACGTGGCGCTGGTAACTGTAGTCGTCGATCGAGCTGAACTTGTCGGACTTGCCGAAGCCGATCAGGTCCGGCGCGATCACTCGATGGCCGGCCGCGACCAGCGGCGGAATCATCTTGCGATACAGATAGGACCAGGTGGGTTCGCCGTGCAGCAGCAGAACCACCTGTCCATCGCGCGGGCCTTCGTCGACGTAATGCATGCGCAGGCCGTCGTCGCCGATCACTTGATAGTGGGGTGTGTAGGGGTAGTCCGGCAGGTCGGCAAAGCGGCTGTCAGGGCTGCGCAGGATCGTCATCTCGGGGCGCTCGGAAAGGCTGCTGCCGGTTGGCGGCTGAAGGACCTTACTTGCCTTTCCAGACCGGCGCCCGCTTCTCCATGAACGCCTGCCCGCCTTCGCGCGCATCGGCGGACATCATCAGCCGGCCGCCGGCCTCCATGCTCAGCCGCGACAGTTCGGCGTCACTCTCGTCGATGCAGGACTTCAGCAGCTTGATGCTTTCGCCGATCGCCAGCGGCGCGTTCACCGCGATCGAGCGCGCCAGTTCGACGGCGCGTTCGATGACCTCATCCGCCGGTGCCAGCGCGTTGATCACGCCATGGCGATGCAGCAGTTCGGCGGCCATCGGCTCGCCGGTCAGGATCGCCTGGGCCGCGAGATTGCGCGGCAGCACTCTTGGCAGACGGGCAACGCCACCGGCGGCGGCGATGATGCCGCGCTTGACCTCGGGCAGGCCGAACTTGCTGTCATCGGCCGCCACGATCAGCTCGCAGGCCAGCGCCAGTTCGAAGCCGCCGCCGAGCGCCTGACCACGCACCGCGGCGATCCAGGGCTTGCGGCGCACGGCGTTGACGAAGCCGGCAAAGCCACCTTCGACGGCCATCAGCTCCTGCAGCGCGCGCGGGTTCGACATCGCCGACAGATCGAGCCCGGCGCAGAACACCTCCGGCCGCGACGACGCGAAGACGACGACGCGAATCTCCGGATCGGCCTCGGTGACCTTGATGATCTCGGCCACCGCGCGCGCCAGGCGAGCATTGACCGCATTCATCCGCAGCGGCCGGTTCAGGGTGACCACGGCGACGTAGCCATCGCGGCGTTCGAGCAGCACCGGGCTGCCGGGCGCGCCGACCGGCGGCAGATCGGCAGCCTCGAAGCTCCAGCGCATCTGCCCATCGACCAAGGCAATGCTGCCCGGCAAGCCGATCGGTTCGCGCGAGCCTTCGATCAGCAAGGCCTGGGCGCGCAGATCGCCAGCCGGAATGGCGGCGACGGTGCGCGCGCCGTCCGGCGTGCGGGCCACGATGGTGGCCAGTTGCGGATCGCCGCCGCCGTCGTACTTGACCAGATAGGACTCGACCGTCGCCGGGCCTTCGTAGCTGTCCAGCACCGCCGGCGCGAGCCCGCGCGCGGCATCGACTTCGGCCTGCAGATCGATATCCTGCGGCGGCTTGGCCGGAGGCCGCGTCGCCAATACGGCGGCGTGGTGCTTGGTGACATAGCCGCCGTTGCCGTAGAGCAGGCCGGTGTTCGCGTCGCCAGCACGCAGCTTGCGAACCATCGCGGTGATCGCGTGGCTCATGAAATCGCCGAGCGGGCCGCCGAAGAAACTCAGGCCGCCGGTGACGCTCGGCGCCACCTCGTTGCGCACCGGGCCGAGCGCGCGCAGCGCCAGCTTCGGAATGCAGGGGAAGCAGCTGTAGATCTCCATCGCATCGAGATCGCTGGCCTGCAAGCCATTGACGGCCAGGGTGCGCTGCAGCGCCGTCGCCATCGGCAGGCAGCTGCTGAAGTCCGGTCGGGACAGGAAATCGTCGATGTCGGTCGCGCCAGCGCCGGACCAGACGTAGATCAGCTTGTCCTCCGGCACGCCGGCCGCGAGTGCCGCGCCGCGCGAGGTGACGATGAGCGCCGCGCCCTGATTGACGAACAGCTGGGCGACCATGCGCTTTGGATAGGGATACGAGATCGGCCGGTTCTTCGAGGTCGGCGTCGCGATCTCCGCAGCGCTGTGGCCCTTGCGATCCCAGGCCAGCGGATTGTCGGCGGCGACCTCGGCGTAACGCGCCCACAGCTCGGCGGATTCGTTCTGCGCTTCAGTAGCGCTCTTGCCCCAGGCGGCACGAGTGGCGTTCTCGTACAGCGTGTAGACCTCGGTCGGGTCCTTGAGCCCGTAGCGGGCGGCGAGCTTGGTGACATAGGCCGAGCCATCGAGCATCGGCGCCGCTTTCAAAACCTTGGTCCAGCCATCCGGCTGCTTGCGCTGCATCGCCGCCGCCTTCACCGAGCCGAAAGCCTCGGCACCGCAGATCATCACCGTGCCGGTTGCGCCGTTTGCGATCGCGACCGCGGCCTGCATCAGATAACGCACTGGCGAATCGCCGCTGATGCCTTCGGTCGGAATCACCATCGGCTTGATGCCCAGGGTTTCGGAGACCAGACCGGGCAGATCCTCATAGGGCCAGGTCAGCTGCGGCACCACGTAAAGCTGATCGACCTTCGCAAGCCAGCCGCCCCCTGCGTCTTGATCGGCGAGACGCGCGGCCTGCTCGATCAGGCGCATCGGCTCATGGCCGGACTGGCCCTTCTCCGGGCGATCGGTGATGTCGCCGACACCGATGATTACCGGCAGGCTGTCGAGGTTTTGCATGCTTGCTCCGAAGGATCGCGAACTGAAAAAGCGCTGAAGCCGCGATCATGCCGAAGGTGGGGGCGGTAAGTCTGGTAACCGTTTCCCCTCTCCCCGCCAGAAGCATGCTTCTGGCCCTCTCCCGCAAGGGGAGAGGGGAGACCTGCAGCCAGCGCGGAACCCATAGCCCTCTCCCCTCGCGGGAGAGGGTTGGGAGAGGGGGGGCGGCTGACGACTAAGTCAAGAAGTGAGAGCGTGCCCGATGGCGGCTAATTGTCGGCTGTAGCGGTTGGCCGTCCGGCAAACAAACGTTCAAGTCCGCAACTAATCTCCGCAAGTCGACGACCCGCAGTTAGCGTCCTGCCACTAAGCCCAAACCACCCCCTCCCGCCGCCCCACCCAAGCCTCGAATGACGCCCCATAAAGTGCCTCCAGCGCCGACCGCTTGACCTTGAACGTCGGCGTCACCAGGCCGTTGTCGACAGTCCAGGCGTCTGGCACGACGATCAGGCAGTCGAGGCGCTCGTGGGGATCGAGTTGGGTGTTGACCTGTTCGCGCAGTGCGGCCAGCGATGCGGTGATCGCGGCGCGGCCGGATTCGTCGTTGCGCTGGTCGGCGACGGCGGGGGACAGCATCAGCAATGCGAACGGTTGCGGGTAGCCGAGGCCGGCGACGCAGACGGCTTCGATGTGCGGGTGCGCGCCGAGTCGGTTCTCGATGCCGGCCGGGGCCACGTACTTGCCCTTGGCGGTCTTGAATGCTTCCTTGGCGCGGCCGGTGATGCGGAAGTAGCCATCAGCGTCGATGTCGCCGACATCGCCGGTGCGGAGGTAGCCGTCCGGTGTGACGGCTTCGGCGGTTTTCGCGGGCTCGCGGAAGTAGCCGAGCATCATGCCCGGGCTCTTGACCAGCACTTCGCGGTTGGCGGGATCGATGCGCACTTCGACCTCGTCCGCGGGCTGGCCGACATAGCCGATGCGAGCGCGCCCACGCCGGGTGATGTGCGAGATCGCCATGTTCTCGGTCATGCCGTAGACCTCGAGCAGTTCCAGCCCGAGATCGCGATACCAGTGGTGCATGTCCGGTGGAATCGGCGCGGCGCCGGACATTGCGACTCGCGCGGCGTCGAGGCCGAGCTGGCTGAGGATCTGCTGGCGCACGGCCGGGCCCTTGACCGGATCGGCCAGCATCGCGGCGAGGGTGGCTTGCGGAATCTTCGCGTTGACGCCTTGGCGAAACTTGGTCCACAGCCGGGGCACGGAGAAGAAGAACGTCGGCCGGGCGCGCTGCAGATCGGCGGCGAAAGTGTCCAGCCCCTGCGAGAACCAGACCCGGCAACCGCTGGCCAGCGAATGCAGTTCGGAGGCGACGCGATCGGCGACATGGGCCAGCGGCAGGTAGGAGATCAGCCGATCGTCGCGGCTGGTACCGAACACCGTGGTCAGCAGCTTCGCGGAGGCGACCAGGCTGGCAAAGCTGTGCATCACGCCTTTCGGGGTGCCGGTGGTGCCGGAGGTGTAGATGATCGTCGCCAGTTCGTCGATGCGGCGCGGCGTTACCTGGGTCAACGGCGGCGTGGCAGCGATGATCGCGTCCCATTCGGTAACCGGAGCGCCAGCAATCGGCGGTGCCGCGTTGGGCAGATGGATGACCGGCAGGCCGTCCGGGATGCCGCCGCACATGGCGTCGCGATCATCGGAATCGAGCTTGCCGAGGAACAGCGCCTTGGCTTCGGAGTGGTCGAGCACGTAGCGCACCGAGCTGCCGGTCAGCGATGGGTAGATCGGCACGGACACATGGCCGGCCATCCAGATCGCGTAATCGGCGAGAAACCACCAGGCGCTGTTCTTCGACAGCAAGGCGATGCGCGAACCCGGTTCCCAAGCCTGTGCAAGCAGGTGCGCAGCCATACGCTGCGCTTCGGCCTGCGCTTGCGCCCAGGTCCAGTCGCGGCACTCGCCATTGGCCAGTGGCTGGCTCAGGTGGATCGCCTCGGGCGTGGTCTGCGCCCAGTGGGCGAGCAGGCTCAACGGCAGGTAATCACTTTTCTGGGCGGTATCGGCTTTGACGTCGGACAAGCGTTTCTCCTCGAAAAACGGTGGCCGCGGTCTTGGCCGGCGGCATCGGATGGTCGGGCGATGATGCCGAGGCAGGCCGGTACAGGGAAGGTGCGAAACGGACATCGGCAGAGGATTCCGGACTGCGTTCGTCGGGCCCAGCCATACGGTGACGAATGGCGGCTGGTACGTCAGCCGCTTATTTTTTAAGCTTGAACAGTTATTCAATAACAAGCAGCGCCGGACGCTGGGCCCCGAAGCATCGCGCTAGCGCGGAATGAGGGCCGCCACGATCCGCTTTCCAGGCAGCACCACGCGAGGAGTTCCGTCCATGAGCACTGTCGTTTCCTATCTTCCGACCGCGAACGCCGCGCCGTCCGCCTCGCAGTTCCAGTCCCAGGTCAGCGAGACCGAGATCCGCCAGGTGTTCGAGGCCCAGCGCGCCACCGCCTTGCGGCTGCGCACCTCGACGCTCGACGAGCGTCTGGCCAAGATCAAGAAGCTCAAGGACGCGGTGCTCGCGCACAGCGCGGAAATCATTGCCGCCGGTGCTGCCGACTTCAAGAAGCCGCCAGCCGAAGTCGATCTGACCGAAGTGCTGCCAGTGGTCGCCGAAGCCAATGACGCGATGCGCGGCCTGAAGAAGTGGATGAAGCCGATGTCGGTCTGGCCATCGCGCATGACCTTCGGCCTCAGTGGCTGGGTGCAGTACGAGCCGAAGGGCCGCACCCTGATCATCTCGCCGTGGAACTACCCGGTGAACCTGACCTTCTGCCCGCTGATCTCGGCGCTCGCCGCCGGCAACACGGCGATCCTGAAGCCGTCGGAAATGACGCCGCATCTATCGGCGGTGATGGTCAAGATCGTCAAGGAAAACTTCAGCCCGGACGAAGTGGCGATCTTCGAAGGCGATGCCGCTGTCTCCAGCGCGCTGCTGGCGCTGCCCTTCGACCACATCTTCTTCACCGGCTCGCCGGCGATCGGCAAGGTGGTGATGGCCGCCGCCGCCAAGCATCTGACCAGCGTCACCCTGGAACTGGGCGGCAAGAGCCCGACCATCGTCGACGCCACGGCGGATCTGAAGCTCGCCGCGCAGAACATCCTCTGGGGCAAGTTCACCAACAACGGCCAGACCTGCATCGCGCCGGATCACATCTACGTGCACGCCTCGGTCAAGGACGAGTTCGTGCGCCAGTGCAAGGCAGTGCTCGAAACCAGCTACGGCGCCGATGCCGCCAGCCAGCAGCAGAGCCCGTTCCTCGCCCGCATCGTCAACACTCGGCACACGGCGCGTATCCGCGGCCTGCTCGATGACGCCACCGCCAAGGGCGCCACGGTGCTCACCGGCGGCAAGGTCGACGAAAGCGACTGCTACATCGCGCCGACGCTGATCGACAACATCCCGGCCGACGCCAAGATCATGTCCGAGGAAATCTTCGGGCCGCTGCTGCCGATCATCCCGTTCAACCAGATCGACGACGTGATCGACCGCATCAACGCCGATCCGAAGCCGCTGGCGCTGTACGTCTGGAGCAAGCACGAGCCGACCATCAACGCAGTGCTGAAGAAGACCTCGGCCGGCGGCACCTGCATCAACCACACGGTGGTGCACTTCCTGCACGGCAACCTGCCGTTCGGCGGCGTCAACAACTCCGGCATCGGCCGCGCCCACGGCCATTACGGCTTCAAGGATTTCTCGCACGAACGCGCCGTGATCCGCACGCGCATCATGCTGGCCAAGATGTTCTTCCCGCCGTACACCGACAGGATGCGCAAGATCGTCAGCCTGTTGATGAAGACGGTCTGAACCAAACGCCCGCTGCACAGTCTTTCCGGAGCCAATGAACCGCCGAATCGCCATCTCGCTGCTGACCATCCTCGCCCTGCTCTGGCAGGGTGCGGTGTCGGCTGCGATGGCGCCGGCGATGCTGGCGATGGCGTCAAAGGCGCCGGTCTCGGTTCACGAGACCACGCCGATGAAGCACTGCCACGATATGGCCGGCATGCAGGACTCGGCTACTGCCGATGAAACACCTGCTCCGGCCAAGTCTTCCTGCTGCGATGCCGGCGCTCACTGCCTGTGCGCGGCGGCTTGCGGCAGCGCGGCGCTGCCGATGCCGGTACTCGCGCTGAACCTGTTGCCTGCTCCTGCGTCACTGCCTGCCGCGATGACCTCGGTCATCGCCGACGCAGCGCCGCCTCACCCGTTCCGACCTCCGATCGCTACCGCCGTCTGACGCTGATTCCGCGCCGGATTTCTTCCGGCGTGCGTTGCGCTGATTGCGGAGCCGTCCATGTCTCACCCTCTGTTGCCGCGTGCCTGGTGCACGCTTGCCACCCTGCTGTTCGGGCTGGCTGCGCTGCCTGTCGCTGCGCTCGAAGTTTCTGAACCGCCGCCTGCCGAGGTGCTGACGCTCGATGCCGCGCGACGCATCGCCGTCGATCATCAGCCGATGCTCGAAGCACAGGCGCTGGCGATCGATGCCGCGCGCGAATCGGCAGTCGCCGCGCGGCAGCTGCCTGATCCTCAGCTCAAGGGCGGCGTCAGCGATCTGACCATCACCGGCGATCACGTCGGCACCCTCACCCGGCAAAACGACACCCAGTTCACCGTCGGCATTGCGCAGGCCTTTCCGCGTGCCGACAAGCGCCGGCTGCGCGGCGAGCGCATCGACGCCGAAGCCGGGCTGGCCGAGCGCCAGCTGCGCAAGGACGGCTTGAGCATCGAGCGCGATGTCGGCCTTGCCTGGCTCGATGTCTGGAAGCCGCTGCAGGCGCTGACCCTGGCGCGCGCCAGTGAGCGCGAAGCGCAATTGCAGCTTGATGCGTTGCGCATCGCCTATCGCAATGGCCGCAGCGCGCAGGCTGATGTCCGTGCCGCCACCGTCGCGCTGGAACTGCTGCGTGACCAGATCGCCAAGCTCGAACAGGACGGTTATCACGCACGCGGTGCGCTGTCCCGCTGGCTCGGCGAGGCGGCTTACGCGCCGCTGCCGGCTGGCACGCCTGTGTTCCCGGAACCGCCGCCACTCGGCGCGATGCTGGAAGCGCTGCGCCGCCATCCGCATGTCGATATCGCTGCCGCCGAAGTGGAAGTGGCGGCCGCCGACGTGGCACTGGCGAAGCAGGCCTACCGGCCGGATTTCAGCGTCGAAGTCGGCTACGGCCATCGGCCCGCATTCAGCGATTACATCAACCTGCAGGTCGGCATCGATCTGCCGGTATTCACTGCCAATCGCCAGGATCGCGGCCTTGCTGCGCGGCAAGCCGAGCTGGCGCGCGCCGAAGCGCTGCGCGAAGACAGCTGGCGCGAACACGCCGCCGAGCTGCGCCTGAACCACTGGGACTGGACCCTGCTCGGCCAGCGCCTGAGCCGTTACGACGAAACCATCCTGCCCGAAGCCGATGCCCGCATCGAAGCGGCGCGTCTCGCCTGGGCGGCCGGCAGCGGCAGTCTCGCCGCCGTGCTCGAAGCTCGTCGCGCGGCGCTCGACATGCGGCTGAGCCGTCTCGATCTCGAAACCGACCGCAGCCGCCACGCGCTGGCGCTGCGCTACCTCGGCGCCACTGCCGACACCTACGCCGCAGGAGCCCACTGATGAACCGTTCCCTGAATCGCTCCTTGCTCCTTGGCCTGGCGGCGCTTGCCGTCATCGCTGTCTTCGCCGCGTTCCTGTTCCGACCAAGCAAACAAGTGGAGCCCGCCGAGCAGACCGCCACCGAACCTCAGCCGCTTTACTGGTATGACCCGATGGTGCCGGAGAGCCATTTCGACAAACCTGGCAAATCGCCGTTCATGGACATGCAACTGGTGCCGAAGTACGTCGATGCGCCAGCGGAACCCGGTTCGGCGCAGGACGCTGACGGCGCCTTCCGCATCGATCCGAGAGTGGTGCAGAACCTGGGCGTGCGGCTGGCGACGGTCGAGCGGCAGGCGCTGACGCAGCGGCTGCTTGCAGCCGGCGTGATCACCGTCGACGAGCACCGCATCGAAGCCGTGCAGGTTCGTGCGGCCGGCTGGGTCGAGCAGCTGGCGGTGCGCGCGGTCGGTGATCCGGTGCGGCGCGGCCAATTGCTGGCGTCGGTCTATTCGCCGGAATTGCTCGCCGCGCAGGATGAATTCCTGCTCGCGCAGCGCAGCGGCGACGCCAGCCTGAAGGACGCTTCCCGCGCCCGACTCGCGCTGTTCGGACTCGGCGATGCACAGATTCGCCGGATCGCCGCGCGCGGTCAGGCCGAGCGCCGAGTCGAGTACGTCGCCAGCAATGACGGCTACGTGATGGAACTCGGCGCACGCCAGGGCGCGATGCTCAGCCCGGGCATCACCCTGTTCCAGATCGCCAGTCTGGACACCGTCTGGCTGGCCGCGGAACTACCGGAAGCGCAGGGCGCAGCGATCAAGCCCGGAGATGCGGCCAGCGCCAGCGTCGCCGCCGTTCCGGGCGAAGCCTTCGCCGGCAAGGTCGAATACGTCTACCCGGAACTGAGCGGCGCAACCCGCACCGTGAAGCTGCGCATCGCGCTGCAGAATCCCGGCGCGCGTCTGCGGCCCGGCATGTACGCGACCGTGCAGCTTGAAGGTGCGGCGCGTGCCGAAGCGCTGACTGTGCCAACCGAAGCGGTGATCCGCACCGGCACGCGCAGCGTCGTGCTGATCGCCGAAGACGAGGCGCGCTTCCGGCCAGTGGCCGTGCGTACCGGCGTCGAGGTCGGCGAACGCATCGAAGTGCTCGAAGGCTTGAGCGAAGGGCAGCAGGTGGTGGCCAGCGGACAGTTCCTGATCGATTCGGAAGCGAGTCTGCGCGGGGCGCTGGATCGGTTGTCGGCACCTGCTGCCGAGTCACCGCAGCCAATGCTTGATCCGCACTCCGGCCACGAAGGCCATCAAGGCCATCAGCCATGATCGCCGCGATCATCCGCTGGTCGATCAGCAACCGCGTGCTGGTGCTGATGGTCACTGCACTGCTGGCGCTATGGGGCACGCGCGCCGCGCTGACCACGCCGCTCGACGCAATTCCAGACCTCAGCGACACCCAGGTGATCATCCGCACCAACTGGCCCGGACAGGCGCCGCAGGTGGTCGAGGATCAGGTCACTTATCCGCTGACCACGACGATGCTGTCGGTGCCCGGCGCGCGTACGGTGCGCGGCTATTCGATGTTCGGCGATTCCTTCGTCTACGTGATCTTCGATGACGCCACCGATCTCTACTGGGCGCGTTCGCGAGTGCTGGAATATCTCAATCAGGTCAGCGGACGCCTGCCTGCCGCCGCACGGCCGACGCTGGGCCCGGATGCCACCGGCGTCGGCTGGATCTACGAGTACGCACTGGTCGATCGCAGCAATCGCCTGGACATCTCGCAGCTGCGCGCGATTCAGGACTGGTTCCTGAAGTACGAGCTGAAGAGCGTCGAGAACGTCGCCGAAGTGGCCAGCGTCGGCGGCCTGGTCAAGCAGTACCAGATCGTCCTCGATCCGGATCGCCTGCGCGCCACCAGTACCACCATCAGCACCGTGATCGACGCCGTGCGCGCCAGCAACAACGAAGCCGGCGGCTCGGTGCTGGAGCTGGGCGAAGTCGAATATGCCGTGCGCGCCAGCGGCTATCTGAAGACGCTCGACGACTTCCGCGCGATACCCGTTGGCCTCGGCGCCGCCGGTGTGCCGGTGCTGCTCGGCGATGTCGCCCGCGTGCAGATCGGCCCCGAGCTGCGGCGTGGTGTTTCCGAGCTGGACGGCCAGGGCGAAGCGGTCGGCGGCATCATCGTCATGCGTTCCGGCAAGAACGCGCTGGCGACCATCCGCGCCGTGCGCGCCAAGCTCGAAAGCCTGAAACCGGGCTTGCCGGCAGGGGTCGAGATCGTGCCGACCTATGATCGTTCCGAGCTGATCCTGAACTCGGTCGGCACGCTGCAGACGCGGCTGATCGAGGAGATGATCGTCGTCGCCCTGGTCTGCGCGCTGTTCCTGTTTCATCTGCGCTCGGCGCTGGTCGCGATCGTCAGCCTGCCGCTCGGCATTCTCGCCGCGTTCGCGGTGATGAAGGCGCAGGGCCTCAACGCCAACATCATGTCGCTCGGCGGCATCGCCATCGCCATCGGCGCGATGGTCGACGCGGCGGTGGTGATGATCGAGAACGCCCACAAACATCTCGAGCACGCTGGCCGCAGCGAGACGCTGAGCTTCGAGGAGCGGGTGAAGATCATCACCGCGTCGGCTGTGGAAGTCGGCCCGGCGCTGTTCTTCTGTCTCTTGATCATCACCCTGAGCTTCGTGCCGGTGTTCACGCTCGAAGCGCAGGAAGGCAAGCTGTTCGGCCCGCTGGCGCTGACCAAGACCTATGCGATGGCGGCAGCCGCGGGCTTGTCGGTGACCTTGATTCCGGTGCTGATGCTGCTGTTCATCCGCGGCCGGATTCCGGACGAACAGCGCAATCCGCTGAATCGGGTGCTGATCGCCGTGTACCGGCCGGCACTCGCTTTCGTGCTGCGTCATCCGGTGGCGACCTTCGTCGCATCGGGTCTGCTGATGCTGTCGGCATTGATCCCGATCACGCGGCTCGGCACCGAATTCATGCCGCCGCTGATCGAGGGCGATCTGCTGTACATGCCGTCGGCCTTGCCGGGCCTGTCGACGGACAAGGCCTCGCAGCTGATGCAGCAGACCGATCGGCTGATCATGCAATTCCCGGAAGTGGAGCGCGTATTCGGCAAGGCCGGGCGTGCCGAGTCGGCCACCGATCCGGCCGGGCTGGAAATGTTCGAGACGACGATCCGCTTCAAGCCGCGCAGCGCTTGGCCGGACGCTGGTAAATCGCAGGACGTGCTGATCGACGAGTTGAACGCCGCACTGGCGATTCCGGGCCTCGCGAATCTCTGGGTGCAGCCGATCCGCAACCGCATCGACATGCTGTCCACCGGCATCAAGAGCCCGGTCGGCGTGAAGATCGCCGGCGCTGATCTGAAGGTCATCGAGCAGATCGGTACCCAGATCGAAACCCTGTTGAAGGACGTGCCCGGCACTCGCTCGGTCTATGCCGAACGAGTGCGCGGTGGGCGCTACATCGACGTTCGGCCAGATCGGTTGAAGGCGGCGCGGCTGGGCCTGTCGATCGCCGATGTGCAACAAGTCGTGACCCTGGCGATCGGCGGCGAGAATATCGGCGAGACCATCGAAGGCCGGCAGCGTTTCCCGATCAACCTCCGTTATCCGCGCGAACTGCGCGATTCGGTGGCCGCCTTGCGTGTGCTGCCGATCGTCACCCAGGCGGGAGCGACGATCACGCTCGGCGAAGTCGCCGAGATCGCCATCAGCGATGGCCCGCCGCAGTTGAAGAGCGAGAACGCGCGACTCAACGGCTGGGTCTATGTCGACATTGCAACTGGCATAGGGGGCCGCGACCTGGGCGGCTACGTCCACGACGCCCAGGCGCTGGTCGCCGCGAAGCTGAAGCTGCCGGCTGGTTATTCGGTGGCCTGGTCTGGGCAGTTCGAATATCTGGAGCGAGCCGAGAAGCGCCTGCAGCTGGTGGTGCCGTTCACCTTGTTCATCATCCTGATCCTGCTGTATCTGACCTTCCGCAGCTTCGTGCCGGCGTTGCTGATCATGGCGACCTTGCCGTTCGCGCTGGTTGGCGGGCTTTGGCTGCTGCTGGCGCTCGGCTACAACCTGTCGATCGCCTCCGCCGTCGGCTTCATCGCGCTGGCCGGTGTGGCGGCCGAGTTCGGCGTGATCATGCTGATCTACCTCGATCAGGCGATCGCCAGACGCGGTGCCTCGTTGACGCGAGCCAGCCTGATCGAAGCCATCGAGGAAGGCGCAGTGCTGCGTGTGCGGCCGAAAGCGATGACTGTCGCAGTGATCGTCGCCGGCCTGCTGCCGATCCTGATCGGTGGCGGCACCGGTTCGGAAGTGATGCGGCGGATCGCGGCGCCGATGGTCGGCGGCATGATTTCGGCGCCGTTGCTGTCGTTGTTCGTGCTGCCGGCCGCGTATCTGCTGCTGCGCGGACGCCGGCTCGTGGCGTGATCGGTGGTTGCATCGCCAGAGCAGCCACTGGCTCGAATTGCCGCCGATCACGAACCTGGGTGACTATCGCCACCTGTCACGGTCAGGGATGCAAGTGAACATGCGAGCTATGCCGATCCTGCTGCTGGCTGCGCTCCTGCTGTCGTCGGGAAACGCGCTGGCCATCGGGGCCATCGTTCACCTGCAGGGTGCCGAAGGTGATCGCGAGGCTTTCTTCGCCGATGTGCGGGTGATCTCGAATCGCACGCCGATGGACCAGATCTTTGGCCCGATCGCCGTCAAGGAGATCGACGTCACGGCTGTCTACGAAAGCGCCGCGAAGCCCGAATGGGTGACCATGCACCTGCAGTTCGAGTGCCCGGCCGAGCTTGCGCTCGACCCGAAGAACAAGCCGACGCCGCTCAAGGCGGGCGACCCAGTCAAGTTCCGCATCGGCGAGAACAGCTATCTGGTGCGACGCATCGACCTGAAGCCCGAGCCGATGGCCGCCAGCGACTGGAAGACCTCGGACGCGCCGATGCTGATGAAAGCCGGCCGCATTGCCTGCAATGCTGACGCGTTCGAACAGGCGATCCGCAAGTCGATGCGCAAGCCGCCGGCCGCGTTCGACGAGGCCGGTTTCGGCAAGGCCATCGCCAAGTTTGATCTGCCGTCTGACCTGATGCTGATCGGCTACAACCAGGCCAACGACTTCCTCGATTTCGCCTGGACCTCGCTGTGGTGGAAGGTGGTGCTCGATGGCAAGCGTCCGGATCCGAGCGGCAAGTGGTCGACAGCGCCGACACCGGAAGAGAAGGAGGCTGCGATCAAGCGGCTCGAAGCGCTGCGCAAGGAGGCCGAGCCGGCACTGGCCGAAGCGCGCAAGAGCATGGAGGCGAACCTGAGCCGCATGCAGGCAGAGTTCGAGTTCCAGGACCGTGCCGCGAGCCTGCGCAAGAACCGCCCGCGCAACAAGCTGGAAGACAAGCTGATTCCGACCTGGGTCGGCCGCCCCGAAGACGAAGTGGTGTCGGCGATGGGCAATCCGCGCCTCAACGAAGCCGGCAACCAGCGCTTCCTCCAGTACCAGCGGGTGTTCGACAACACCGCGCAGGTCGTCGACATGAAGAGCGGTGCCACCTGGGAGGAAGGCAATTACTCCGAGTGCAACGTCGAATTCATCACCATGCGCGACAAGCAGGACGCCTGGCGGGTCGCCGACGTCCGGGTCTGGATCGACCAGAACGCGCTCGGCAATGGCCGGGCCTGGTGCGACAGCTTGCTCAAGGCGCCGAACTAGATCGGCTCAGCTTCTTCACGCAATGGAAGGCTCAAGACGATGACATCCCATTCGGTCCGCGCAGCACTCGCCATCGCTGCCGCGTCGACACTGCTACCCGCCGCCGTGCAGGCCGCAACCGCTTGTCCGAAAGGCATGACGGTGGCCAGCGACGGCAAGAGCTGCACTGCCGATCAGGCCTCGGCGAGCAGCGCCGCCGGATCTTTCGACGTGCTCGGCAACATCATGGATACGACGAAAAAAGAGATCAACGCCAAGCAGGCGGTGGAGACCAGCAAGCAGGAATTGCTGTCCAGCGACGCTCGCAAGAAATACGAGGATGGCTATTGGCAGCACTTCCAGGCGTTCTCGGGCGCCAAGCCCGGCGAATACTGCGCGGCGATGTTCGCCCGGCAAGGCATGAGCGTCACGGTGCTCGGCCCCGGCGGCGATTATCGCGGCGCGCTGATGATCTTCTCGGCGCTCGACGACAGCGAATTCCCGAAGTCCGCGAAGCCAACGATCATTCCGGTCACGCTCAAGCAGGGCAGCGATCCGGCGGCGACGGTGCGCGTCTTCAACTTCAACATCGGCCAGTGGCAGACGCCGATCCTGGCCTTCGCCGTGCCGACCATCGACGCCGCCCTGCAGGGCATGGACGACAAGCTGGACTTCCATCTCGAGCAGGAGGGCAAGGCTATCGGCAGCATCGAGTGGCATTCCGGGCACGCCGCGCGAGATGAGTTGAAGCAGTGCCTGGCCAGCCGCTAGCGCCTCGCCGCAGTCGCTGCACTAGACTCGTCCCATGAACACTCCTAGCCCCGACAACAGCCGCTGGCCCTACGTTCGCGATGTGCTGGTGTTCCAGCTGAAGCTGGTGCTCGGCAACCTGCTGAATGTGGTGTTGCTGCCGGTGTCGATCATCGCCGCCGTTTATTCGCTGCTAACCAGGAAGGGCGGTCGCCTGGGCACGCCGTTCTACGAGGTGCTCGACGTCGCCCGCGATCTCGAAGAACGGATCAACATCTACGGCGCGATCGGCGGCTATCACGCCACCGGCCCTTCATCGAGCCGGGCCAGCGCGCACATCGGCGATGTCACGGTTGACGATGTGGTTCGCAAGGTCGAGGACGTGATCGTTCGCGAGTTCAGCGCGGGCGGCACGGCAGCGAGTGCGAAGGCCGCGGTCAGTCGTGTGCTCGACGAGATTCGCAACCGCAAGCGCTGAGCATGTCGTCCACGGACCACGAAGCCGCGCTGAGCGCTGACGCCGATCGCGTCTTCGATCCGGAAACCTATGTCCACGGCGTACCGTTCGAGGCGCTGGCGCGGCTGCGCCGCGAGCGGCCGGTGGTCTGGGTCGACGAGAAGCCGCTGCACGGCTGGTCCGGCGGGCCGGGTTTCTGGCTGGTGCTGCGCCATGCCGATGTCGAAGCGGTGATGAATCAGCCGCAGCGGTTTTCATCGCAACTCGGTGGCACCCAGATCCGCGATCCAGCGACACCGGAAGCGCTGCGCTACGTCCAGCAGATGATGCTGAACATGGACCCGCCGCAGCACACGCGGCTGCGCCGTCTGCTGGCGCGGGCGTTCACCTCGAAAGCGCTGACCCAGCTGGACAGCCGCATTCGCGAGCACGCGCGGATGCTGGTCGAGCGGGTGGTCGGCGCTGCCGACCATGGCCGCTGCGATTTCGCCAAGGACATCGGCGCCGATCTGCCTTTGCTGGCGCTGGCCGACATCCTCGGCATGCCGGCGGAAGACCGGATGCTGCTGTTCGACTGGTCGAACCGGGTGATCGGTTATCAGGACCCGGACTACGCCAGTTCCTCGGCCTTCGATCTCGCCAGCGGTTCGGCGATGGCGCGCGAAGCGCTGCGGCTGCGGCCCTTGCCGGACGCCGACGGCCGCCTGCCGGATCCGCGCACCCGCGAAGGCCTGCCCGATCTCTACGCCTACGCGCACCTGCTGGCCGAGCACAAGCAGCGCACGCCGGGCGACGATCTGATGTCGCTGCTGCTGGCGGCACGCGATGACGACGGTACAAAGCTCAGCCTCGAAGAATTCGAGAACCTGTTCTGGCTGTTCGCGGTCGCCGGCAATGAAACCCTGCGCAACGGCATTCCCGGCGCCTGCATCGGCCTGATCGAACATCCCGAGCTGCAGGCGCGGCTGCGCGCCGAACCGGCGCTGCTGCCGAAAGCGATCGACGAGCTGCTGCGCTGGTGGACGCCGGTGATGACTTTTCGTCGTACCGCGATCGAAGACTGCGTGCTCGGCGGTGCTGCGATCCGCGCCGGCGACAAGGTGGTGGTGTCGTTCCTGTCGGCCAATCACGATGAAGCCGTGTTTGCCGATCCCGCGCGGCCCGATCCGCTGCGCACGCCGAACCCGCATCTGGTATTCGGCTACGGGCCGCATTTCTGCCTCGGCGCGCAGCTCGCCCGCATGCAGATGCGCGCGCTGTTTGCCGAGGTGCTGGCGCGGATGGGCTGCATCGAAGCCGATGGTGCGCCGGCCTTCCTGCGTTCGAATTTCCAGCGCGGCGTGAAGCGCCTGCCGGTGAAATGGCGGCGGGTTTGAGCCGCTAGGCTTTCAGCGGCGCCGGTTCACCGCAACGCTCGCCGCAGGCCACCTGCTCGATCTGCACCGTGGCGTGCACATCACCGAACCGCGCCTTGAGCTGCTGCAGGATCGCGCCGAGCGCGGCATCGCGATCGGTGCCTTCGGCGAGCACCGCGTGCAGGGTCATCACCGGATGCTTGTCGGTCAGCGACCAGGCGTGCAGATGGTGAATGCCGGTGACGCCGGGCACGGCATCAGCAAGTTCATGCGCCAGAGCGTCGGGATCGAGATCGCGCGGTGCGCCTTCGAGCAGGATGTGGGCGGATTCCTTCGTCACCCGCCAGCCGCTGCGGACGATCAGCAGCGCCACGAACGCCGACAGGATCGGATCGATCGGCACCCAGCCGGTCAGCATGATCACCACGGCGGCGGCCATTGCGGCAGCCGAGCCGAGCAGATCGCTGAGCACGTGCAGCAGCGCGCCTCTGAGGTTCAGCGAATCCTCGCCATCACGCAGGATCAGGAACGACAGCAGGTTGGCGGCGAAACCCAGTGCTGCAACGATCAGCATCGTCTCGCCGACCACCGGATGCGGCGTGATCAGGCGCTGTACCGATTCGAAGATGATCCAGACGCTCAAGCCCAGCAAGGCCAGGCCGTTGACGAACGCCGCCAGCACCTCGTGACGGGCGCGGCCGTAGGAGAACAGCGCGTCAGCCGGCCGTTTGGCGATGCGCAGCGCGATCAGCGCCAGCAGCAGCGAGGCAGAGTCGGTGAGCATGTGCACGGCGTCGGCGATCAGCGCCAGCGAGCCGGAAATCACGCCGCCAGCAACCTCGACGACCATGAACAGCGCCGTGATCACCAGCGCCCAGGTCAGCCGCGTTTCGTTGCTGCTGCCGTGATGGTGATGCCCATGCCGATGATCGTGGTCATGGCTCTTGGCCTTCGCCGGCTTGTGACTGTGCGCCGCGCCGTGATCGTGCGAGTCGTGGCCATGATCGTGCTCATGATCATGGTCATGCTGGTCGTGGCGCTGGCTCATGGTCGCTGGCTGAGTTTGCAGGCGGTCGATCAGAGATCGTCGGCGATGCGGACGACGGTGCGACCCTGCGCCTTGCCGGCCACCAGTTCCTCGGCGACCGTTGCCACTTCTTCCAGCGACACGGTCTTCGGCGCGATCAGGCTGAGCAGGCCTTCCGGCTTCCAGTCGCTGGCCAGACGTTCCCAGATCGCCAGACGCCAACTGCGCGGGCATTCCACCGAGAAGATGCCGAGCAGGCTGACGCCGCGCAGGATGAACGGGATCACCGTGGTGTTCAGCGTCGGCGCCTGGGCCAGGCCGACTGCACCGATCGAACCCCAGGGCTTCACGGTGCGGGCCAGATAGGCCAGCGTGTCGCCGCCCAGATTGTCGACGGCACCGCCCCAGCGCGCAGCTTCCAGCGGCTTGGAGCCCATATCCAGCGTGTTGCGATCGACGATTTCATCGGCGCCGAGATCACGCAGATACTTCTCCGCGCCTGGCTTGCCGGTGATCGCGGCCACGGTGAAGCCGGCGCGCTTGAACAGGCTGATGGCGATCGAGCCAACACCGCCGGTGGGGCCGGTGATGGCGATCGTGCCGAGATCCGGCCGCTGATGGTTTTCGAGCATGCGCCGCAGCGCCAGTGCGGCCGTGTAGCCGGCGGTGCCGAGCGCCATCGCTTCATGCAGGCTCAAACCGGCCGGCAGACGCACCACGGCTTCGGCTGGCACGCGGGCGTATTCGGCGAAACCGCCATCGAACTGCTCGCCGACATTGCCGCCGGTGACCACCACCTTGTCGCCCGGCTTGTAGTCCGGCACTTCGCTGGACACCACGATGCCGGACAGATCGATGCCGGCGACCTTCGGATAGCCGCGCATGATCCGGCCCTTGCCGGTCACTGCCAGGGCGTCCTTGTAGTTGATCGACGAATAGGCGACCCGGATGACGACTTGGCCGGCGCTGAGATCTGCGAGCGTGATCGCTTCGAGACGCGCCTCGGTCTTCTTGTCGACCTGATGGATGCGCAGCGCCTTGAAGGTTGCAGGTACTTCCGTGGCGGGGGAGGTCATCGGGGATTCCGGCAGAATGGGTCGAGTTCCTATTTTGCCCGACTTCGAACGCTAACCGACCCGATGGCGAACCCGAGTCCCGCCCCGGCCCCACCCCGATACCGATCCCGATGGCCAATCAGTACACCCGCAATCCGCCGCTGCTCGAAGCCGACGTCGCCGCCGATCCGCTGCAGCAGTTCCAGCGCTGGCTCGATGATGCCGTCGCCATCGGCATGATCGAGCCAACGGCGATGACCCTGGCGACGGTCGATGCCGATGGCCGTCCGTCTGCCCGCGTGGTGCTGCTGAAAGGTCTCGATGCCGCCGGCCTCGCCTTTTATACCCATTACGACTCGCGGAAAGCCCGCGCGCTGGCGGCTCATCCCCATGCAGCTGCGACGTTCTGGTGGGATCGGCTGGAGCGCAGCGTCCGGGTGGAAGGCCGGGTCGAAAAGCTGACGCCGGTGCAGTCCGAAACCTATTTCCGTTCGCGGCCGCTGGGTTCGCAGATCGGCGCGCTGACCTCGCGGCAGAGCCGGATGGTCGAGTCACGCGAATCGCTGGATGCACGATTTGCCGAGAACGAGCAGAAGTACGGTCGCGGCAACGTGCCGTTCCCGAGCGATTGGGGCGGTTATCGGCTGTGTCCCGATGCCATCGAGTTCTGGCAGGGCCGCGCCAATCGCGTGCATGACCGGCTTGTCTACCGGCAAGTAGACGGCGTCTGGCGCCTGGAGCGGCTGGAGCCGTGAGCGAAGAATCAGGAACGGCGCTGATCGCAAGGCTTGGCCTGGAACGACATCCGGAAGGCGGCTGGTTCAAGCGCATCCACACCTCGGACGCCGTCGTCGAAACTGCACAGGGCTCGCGGGCGCTCGTCACCTCGATCCACTACCTGCTGACGGTCGACGAGCCGCGTGGACGCCTGCACCGCAACCGCTCGGACATCCTCCATTACCTGCAAGGCGGCGGGCCAGTTGAATACCTGCTGCTCGAAGACTCAGGCGAATTGCGCCGTGTGGTGCTCGGCAGCGCGCCGGACCAGGCGCTATTCCTGCACGTGCCGGGCGGCGTCTGGAAAGCGTCGCAACTGATCGATGGCGCCAGCCACGCGCTGGTCTCGGAAGCCGTGGTACCGGGTTTCGACTACGCCGATCACGTTTTTGCCGATCAGCGCCTGTTTGATGACCATCCCGAGCATCGGGCGCTGCTGAGCCCCTTCGTTCGCCCTTAGCTCAGCGCAGCGAGATCACCGGCCAGCCGCGCGCCTCGGCGGCGGCGCGCAGCACTGGATCGGCATCGACGGCATGCGGGTGGTCGACGAATTCGAGCAGCGGCAGATCGTTCTGCGAATCGCTATAGCCGCTTAAAGCTTCGAACTTCACTGGATGCGCGGCCAGCCAGGCCTTGAGATTGGTCACCTTGGCGTTGCGGAAATTCGAGCGGGCGATGCGGCCGGTGAAGGCAACGCCGTCGCGCTCCGGCTCGGTCGCCAGCAGATGCTCGACGCCGAGATGGGCGGCGATCGGCTCGACGATGAAGCGGTTGGTGGCGGTGGTGATCAGCAATTCGTCGCCGGCCCGACGGTGCCGTTCGAGCAGCGCCGGCGCGTGTGCCGAGATCACCGGCACGATCTGTTCGGCGACGAAGCGCTCGCGCAGACCTTCGAGCTGAGCCAGCGGTAGCGCCATCAGCGGCCGCAGCGAAAACGCCGCGAACTCGTGGATGTCGAGCGTTCCAGCTGCGTATTCGTCATAGAAGCGCTGATTCTCGCGAGCGTAGTAGTCGGCATCGACTAGACGGTTCGCAACCAGGAACTGGCCCCAGAGGTAGTCGCTGTCGCCGTTGAGGAGCGTGTGGTCAAGATCGAAGACGGCGAGATTCATTGGATTTTCATTGAATAGGCCGAAGCAGGAAGCCTCGGTCTTGGCAGGACGCCATGCAGGCGGAAGTTTGCCGCAGGCGACGCGGCTATGAAAGAATCGATCGTGAATCTTTCCTTGCAAAGTGCGCCCAAGTGATTGACGCCGATGGCTTTCGACCCAACGTCGGGATCATCCTGACGCACGTCGACGGCCGCGTGCTGTGGGCGAAGCGGATTGGCCAGGATGCCTGGCAGTTTCCGCAGGGCGGCATCAAGTTCGGCGAGACACCAGAGGCCGCGCTCTATCGCGAGCTGGAAGAGGAGCTGGGCCTGAAGGCCGAGCACGTCGAATGTCTGGGCGTGACCTCCGGCTGGCTCAGTTATCGCCTGCCATCACGGCTGGTGCGACGCGGACGGCGGCCGGTGTGCATCGGCCAGAAGCAGAAGTGGTTTCTGCTCCGGCTGACCAGCTGCGAATCGATGGTCTGCTTCGATAAATGCGACCGGCCGGAGTTCGACCATTGGCGCTGGGTCGATTACTGGCATCCCTTGAGCGAAGTGGTGTCGTTCAAGCGTGAGGTCTACAGCGGCGCGCTGCGTGAACTGGCACCACTGATCGGAGCGCCAAGCCAGCCGCTGGCAGCATCCGCGTCGAAACCGCAGCCGGATCAGGCGCGCCCTTAGCCTGCTTCAGCGCGACGTTAACGGTGCCGCTAACCAGTGAGAACGACGGATCGGTGGTTTAAATTTCCCATCGATTGACAATCATTCTCATTAAGTTTTAAGCTGCGGACATGATCATTTGCGTCTGCAAAGCCGTCTCCGACAAGACCATTCGCCGCACGGTGGAGCGTGGCGATGCGATCTCGTTGCGTGATCTGACCCGCGAAACCGGCCTTGGCACTTGCTGCGGCAAATGCGTGCCGGCGGCTCGTTCGACGCTTGCGCAGGCTTTGTCCGCGCTGCCGCGTTCGTCATCGGTCCTTGGCAGCCAAGAGCTTTCGGCCCAAGCTGCCTGCTGAATTCCGGCAGCTGCCGGAGTTTCCAGCCCTTTTACCTTTCTCCGTTTCTGCTTGTTCTCGGCGCTCCTGTAAGCGCCGTTCGCTTCCTTGGGCGAGCCAGATCTGCGCTACTTCAATAGCCATGAACTGAGAATCACACGCAAAATCGTTCAAAAGAACAAATAAATCAATGGCTTGGACTTGTCTTGAGTGGCGGTCCCTGGCTATAATCCGCCCGCACTTCAATCGGATCATCACCATGCGCGGCGACGCCAAAGTTCTCGAATTCCTGAATCAAGCCCTGAAGAACGAGCTCACGGCCGTCAATCAGTATTTTCTGCATGCCCGCATCTTCGGCAATTGGGGCCTCAAGAAGCTCGAAAAATACGAGTTTGGCGAATCCATCGACGAGATGAAGCATGCCGACAAGCTGATCAAGCGCATCCTGTTCTTGAATGGCCTGCCGAACCTGCAGGACCTCGGCAAGCTGTACATCGGCGAGGACGTGAAGGAAATCCTCGAATGCGATCTCAAGCTGGAATACGAGGCGCATCCGCTGTATCGCGACGGTATTGCCCAGTGCGAACTGGTCAAGGATTACGTGACGCGCGAGTTGCTGGTCGAGATCCAGGAAAGCGAGGAGCACCACATCGACTGGATCGAGGAACAACTTGGCCTGATCGAGAAGATCGGCGTCCAGAACTACATGCAGTCGGCGATGGGCGAGATCGGCGAAAGCTGATCCGCTTGCGGTAGCGCCCAACAAAAAGCCCGCACTCGATGCGGGCTTTTTGTTGGCTGCATGCCGATCAGAACGGCTTGACGACGACCAGGATCACGATCGCGATCAGCAGGACGGCCGGCACTTCGTTGATCAGCCGGTAGAACTTGTGGCTGCGCGTGTTGGCGTTGGCGGCAAACTTCCGGATCACCGTTTTCAGCCAGCCGTGATAGCCGGACAAGACCACCGCCAGCGCGATCTTCAGATGCAGCCAGCCGCCGGAATGCAGGTAGGCCGGATTCATCACCAGCAGGGTCAGCGCGAAGACCCAGGTGCCGATCATGCCGATCGTCGTGATTCCGTACAGCTTTCGTTCCATGATCAGGAAGCGTGCGTGGCCGGCTTCGTCGCTGACGTCGCAGTGATAGACGAACAGCCGCGGCAGATAGAACAGCCCGGCAAACCAGGACACCATGAAAATCACATGAAACGCCTTGATCCAGAGCATCGGGCATCCAGTAACGCGGGCAGGTGCGCAAGGTATCATCGTCGCCCCCTGGATGGGCATGAGGCTGGAAGGACGTGATCGAAGTCGGAATTGTCGGCGGCACCGGATACACCGGCGCCGAATTGCTCAGGCTGTTGTCGGCGCACCCGGGCGTGCGCGTGCGCGTGCTGACCTCCCGTGCCGAGGCTGGCAAGCGCGCCGACGTCTGGTTCCCGCATCTGCGCGGCCGTTGCGATCTGAGCTTCACTGCGCCCGATGACGACGCGCTCGCCGCTTGCCAGGCTGTGTTCTTCGCAACGCCGCATGCGACTTCGATGAAGCTGGCGCCGGCGCTGATCAAGCGCGGTGTTCGTGTCGTTGATCTGTCGGCCGACTACCGCATTCGCGATGCCCATGTGTTCAAGCGCTGGTACGCGCACGACCACGCCAGCCCGGAACTGCTGGCCGAAGCCGTCTACGGCCTGCCGGAAGTCAATCGTGAGGCGATCCGCGGCGCGCGGTTGGTTGCGGCTGCCGGCTGCTATCCGACGGCGACCCAGCTCGGCTTTCTGCCGTTGATCGAAGCGGGGCTGGTCGATGCCAGCCGGCTGATCGCCGACTGCAAGTCCGGCGTCAGTGGCGCCGGCCGGGAAGCGAAAGTCGGTTCGCTGTTCGCCGAAGCAGCCGATTCGATGATGGCTTACGGCGTCGCCGGTCATCGTCATCTGCCGGAAATCGAGCAGGGACTGACGCGCGCTGCGAATGGCCCGGTCAAGCTGACCTTCGTGCCGCATCTCACGCCGATGATCCGGGGCATCCACGCAACGCTCTACGCGACCCTGCTGAAGACCGACACCGACCTGCAAGCCTTGTATGAAGCCCGTTATCGCGATGAGCCGTTCGTCGATGTGATGCCGAAGGGCTCGCATCCCGAAACGCGCTCGGTGCGCGGCTCGAATCTGTGCCGGATTGCCGTGCATCGGCCGGGTGATGGCGATACGGTGGTGGTGCTGTCTGCGATCGACAATCTGGTCAAGGGCGCAGCTGGCCAGGCCGTGCAGTGCTTCAACCTGATGTTCGGTTTCGACGAACGCATGGCGCTCGACGCCGCGCCGCTCGCGCCCTGATCGAATGGCTGATTGGCGGCCCCGTGTTGTCATCACCACCGACCGACCGACGCGCCGGCGGTGGGTTGTGATGCTGGTGGTGGTCGTGGTGCTGCTTTCGGCATTTGCGCTGTATCGCCTGACTCGCGCCAGTGCCGTTTCTGATTTCGCCGCCGCGACCAGCGAGCGCGATCGCCTTCTTGATGAACGGCGGCAGCTGACGCGCGAGCTGCGGGTTGCCAAGACCGAAGCCGAAACTCTGCGCGATCAGGTTGCCTATCTGAGCCGTTCCCAGGAGATCGACACCGGCGCCTGTCAGGACGTGAAGCAGTCGCTGGGTCAGTTGCAGGCGGAGTCGTCGGACTTGCGCGAACAGCTCGCGTTCTATCGCGGTATCGTTTCGCCGCAGGAATCACAGGCCGGCGTTCGGGTATACGAGTTCCGCGTCAGTACGATGAAGACTTCGCCGAACCAGTATCGCTACGATCTGGTGCTGATCCAGCCCGTTCGCAGCGACAAGCGGGTTGGCGGTCAGGTTGAGTTGTCGATCGAAGGTTTGAAGAGCGGCAAGAAACGAACCTTGAAGCTCGATGATGTCGCCGTGGACGGCGCCCGAAATCTGTTATTTTCATTCAAGTATTTCGAGGAGTTCAGCGGCCAGCTGAAGCTTCCAGAGGATTTTCGGCCGCTACGGGTAACGGTGTCGCTGCAGCCGGGTGGTGGGCAGGCGGCGATCGAAGACGAGTACGAGTGGGCGAAGATTGTTCAGGAGAACGCTGAACCATGAAGGGATTTCTCGGCGCTGGATCAAGCTCTGGCAGCAAGGCTGCCACCGTCGAAACCCTGATCGGACGACAAACCGAAATCATCGGCGACGTGCGCTTCGTGGGTGGCATCCACATTGATGGCCGGGTCAAGGGCGCGGTTCAGGCATCAGGCGACGAAGCGGCCATACTGTCGATCAGCGAGTCAGGCGTCGTCGAAGGCAATGTGCGCGTTCCGACGGTCATGCTGAACGGTTCGATCGTCGGTGATGTCCGAGCGAGTGAGAAGCTGGTGTTGACTGCCAGGGCTCGAGTGACCGGAAACGTTTATTACAAGGTCTTGCAGATGGAACCGGGCGCCGCCATTAACGGACGATTGGCGCACGATAGTGGTGAGACGCCGGCCAAGACGCAGCAGATGTCGCTGGAAGATAGAGCCGATGTGGTGATTCTCGATGTTCAGGAACGCGCGTTGCAGCAAGGCGGGATGATTCCGCGAGATTGATTGGAGAGTGAAGATGGATGGCAACGAGATACCGGGTAGTGCCCAGTCCGAAGTGGTCTTCACCTCCGCCGCAGCCGCGAAGGTACGGGAGCTGCTGAACGACGAAGAAAATGAAGCCCTGAAGCTGCGCGTGTTCGTGACCGGCGGCGGCTGCTCAGGCTTCAAATACGGCTTCACCTTCGACGAAAGCGTGGAGGACGGCGATCTGTCGGTCGAGAACGGCGGCGTGACCCTGCTCGTCGATTCGATGAGCCTGCAATACCTCAGTGGTGCCGAGATCGATTACAAGGATGATGTCGACGGCGCCCAGTTCGTGATCCGCAATCCGAACGCGACGACCACCTGCGGCTGCGGCTCCTCCTTCGCAGTCTGAGAGTGAGCTTGTCGGCGCGTATCGCGCGCCGACAAGACCATCACCCTGGCGGCAGCACCACGCAGCCAAGCGGTGACAAGTGGCTGGCGCCGGTCACGGCCGGAAGATTGCCCGATTTGCCCTCGATGCGACGCATTGCCAACCAGGCGAACGCCGTGGCTTCGATCCATTCCGGCGCCAGACCATGCTGGCTGCTGGACTCGATGACGACGCCCGGCAACGCCTCTCCGATCAGTCGCAGTAGCAGCGTGTTGGCGACGCCTCCGCCGCAGACGATCAGCCTGGCAACTGCAGGTGCTGCTTCCTTGATGGCACTGGCGACGCTGCGTGCCGTGACGGCCGCAAGACTGGCCTGCACATCTTCGGTGCGCAGTGCATCGATTCGGGGATAGCGGGAGCGCACCCAGTCGAGACGAAAATAATCTCGTCCGGTGCTTTTCGGTGCCGGTCTGGCGAAATAGGGATCGCTGAGAAGCGCGGCGATCAGTTCTTCATCGGCCGAACCTCTGGCAGCGAAAGCGCCTTCCGCATCGAAGGCGAGGCCCGAGCAGACCCGCATCCACTCATCCATCAAACCGTTGGCGGGGCCGGTATCGAAACCGATCACGCCATCGATGCCTGCGCCCGGCAGCACGGTGATGTTGGCGATGCCGCCGAGATTCAGCACGCAGCGGGGTTCGCGGAAATCGGCAAACATCGCATGGTGGAAGGCTGGCACCAGCGGAGCACCCTGACCGCCCAGCGCTAGATCGATGCGCCGGAAATCGGCGACCGTCGTGATGCCCGTGGCTGCGGCAATCCGGTTGTGATCGCCCAGTTGCAGGGTCAGGCCCCGGGGCCCGTCGTGGAACAGCGTCTGGCCATGGCTGCCGATGGCGGTGATTGCGCCGACCGGAATTCCGCTGCGGGAAATGACTTCGCGCGCAGCTGCCGCGAAGCTCAGGCCGATATCGACGTCGAGCGTACAGAACTCGCGCATCGAAATGCCGGGCTGATCCAGCGACAGCTCGATCAGTCTCGCGCGAAGAGGCGGTGGATAGTCGTGGTGGTGCGCGGCGTGGAGCTTGGCCAGCCGACCAGCCTCGAACTCGGCAATGACGGCATCAATGCCGTCGATGCTGGTTCCCGACATCAGGCCAAGGTACAGCCCTGACATCGGGAAATTCCGCCGTGCTTACTTGTACTTGGAGAGAGCGACGCCGGTGTTGCTCATGGCATCGATCTTGGCAATCAGCGGTGCCGTTTCGCGGCGGAACTGCACGAGCGACTGCGAGTTCAGCGGTACGGCGCGTGGCAGGGTCACCGTCATCGGATTCTTGTGGATACCGTTGACCAGGAACTCGTAATGCAGATGCGGTGCCGTGGCGAGGCCGGTGGAGCCGACGAACGCGATGATCTGGCCCTGGCGAACTTTCGAACCGAGCGCCAAGCCTGGCTTGAAGCGGGACAGATGCGCATACAGGGTTTCGTTCTGGCCACTGTGGCGAACGACGACGACGTTCCCGTAGCCATTCTTCTTGCCGATGAACTGGATCTTGCCGTCGCCCGTTGTGTGGACCGGGGTTCCAGTTGCTGCAGCGTAATCGACACCCTTGTGCGCCCGGATGATGTTCAGAATCGGATGGCGGCGCGCCAGATTGAAGCCCGAGCTGATGCGGACGAAATCCACCGGCGTGCGGATGAAGGCCTTGCGCAGCGACTGGCCGTCTGGCGTGTAGTAACCGGGGCGTCCTTCGGAATCGACGAAACGCACGGCGCGGTAGGTTTTGCCTTGATTGGTGAACTGCGCGGCGAGGATCTCGCCATCACGAATCTTGCGGCCGTTCTTGAGGATGTTGTCGTAGACGACTGCAAAGCGATCGCCTTCCTGGAGGTCCTGTGCGAAATCGATGTCGTAACCGAAGATGTCCGCGAATTCGAGGATCATCCGATTCGACAGCCCAGCCTTGCGGCCATCGGCGAACAGAGAGCTGCGAATCTCGCCGACGCTTTCCACCGAGCGGTGTTCAAGCGCGGACGTCAGGGTAGTCGACTCGTAACCAACGCCTTTGCGGCGAACGCTCAGGGTGCGGGTTTCGTCCAGCGTGTAGGTAAGTTCTTCGAGACGGCCGGAAACGACGCGCATGTTGATTGCGTCGCCAGCCTTGAGCTTCTTGAGGCGGGCGCTGTCGCCGCCCAGGCGGGTCATCAACATCCAGTCCTGCGGCGGCAGGCCGGCATCTTCGAAGACGTTGGACAAGCTTTCGCCACGGGCAACTACGACGCGGCTCCAGGCGGCGGGTTCCGGCACGGCCAGAGCGTCACTGACGGCGCTCTGCACGATGTCGTTGAACGCCGGATTGACCGTTGGAACAGCAGTGATGTCTTGGGCGGCAGTCAGCGCTGCGCTTGCTTCCGGCGCCGTTTCGGCAACGGGCTCCACAATCGGAGCAGAATTCGGTTTGAGCGCAAAAAGCGCGGCGCCTGAAACACCGAGAAATGCGGCGATGACGCCCATTCTGCGCAGCGACGAGTTCCGGGCCCCGGCTGCGGAGCTATAATTCAATGCCATAAAAATCCACGAAAATGAAGGCGCTGTAAGGCCGCGCGGCAAATGGATCGCTCGATATTTTCGTTGGTTTGCGAATCCGGACACCCGTAACAAAACATAAAAACTGGCGGTTGGCAATTTTTCATATGTTCCGGCTCTGCCGGCTCGTTTGGGCGATTCCTCTCCGCAAATTTCGCGCCGTTCAAGCTCGGTGCATCGAGAGTTCAGTGAATATCGAAGAAATCGAACGTGGCACCGACGAGGTCATTCCGAAAGCCGAGTTGCATGCGAGGCTGGCAAAGGCTTCCGAGCAAGGTGTTCGCCTGCGGATCAAAGCGGGCTTCGACCCGACGGCCAAGGATCTGCACCTGGGGCACACCCTGCTGTTGAACAAGCTGCGCTCGTTTCAGGAGGCGGGGCACGAGGCGATCTTTCTGATCGGCGATTTCACCGGGATGATCGGTGACCCGACCGGCAAGAACGAGACGCGCAAGCCGCTGACCCGTGAACAGGTCGAGGAAAACGCCAAGACCTATAAAGAGCAAGTGTTCAAGATCCTCGATCCGGAACGCACGACGATCGAGTTCAACAGCCGCTGGCTCGATGCGCTCGGAACCGAGGGCATGCTGCGGCTCGCGTCCCAGCACACCGTCGCGCGGATGATGGAGCGTGACGATTTCTCGAAGCGCTTCCGCGACAACCAGCCGATCGCGATCCACGAGTTCCTGTATCCGCTGCTGCAGGGCTATGACTCGGTGGCTCTGAAAGCCGACGTCGAACTCGGCGGGACGGACCAGAAGTTCAATCTGCTGGTCGGTCGGCAGTTGCAGCAGGGCTACGGCCAGAAACCCCAATGCATCATGACGGTGCCGATCCTGGAAGGCCTGGACGGTGTGCAGAAGATGTCGAAGTCGCTGGGCAACTACATCTCGCTGAACGATGTGCCTAAGGACATGTTCGGCAAGGTCATGTCGGTGTCGGACCAGCTCATGTGGCGCTACTACGATCTGCTCAGCTTTCGACCGCTCGCTGAAGTGGCCGCACTCAAGCAATCAATTGCAGGAGGCGCCAACCCTCGCGATGTGAAGATGCTGCTAGGCATTGAACTGGTGGAGCGGTTTCATGGCGCCGGGGCCGGTGAAGCCGCTAAGGCGGAATTCGTCGCGCAGTTCTCGCAGGGGCAGTTGCCGGAGAACATTCCCGAAGTCGTGATTGCCGTGCCCGCGCAGGGTATCGGGCTGGCCGCCTTGCTCAAGGAGGCTGGCCTGGTCGCCAGCAATGGCGAAGGCAATCGAATGATCGATCAGAAAGCGGTCAAGGTGGATCAGCAGCGGATCGAGGATCGGGGAACGATCCTCACCCCGGGCGCCACCTACCTGCTTCAAGTCGGTCCGCGTCGCTACGCCAGGGCATTGTTGAGGGCGATTTGAGCGATTCGCGCGTCTTATCGAAAAATGTTTCGGAAAACGCGTTGACACAAGTCTGAACGGCCCTATAATTCGCCCCCTCGCAGCGGCTACCGCTGAGGGGGTTTGGGAAGGGGGAGTTAGCTTCACGGGCTGGGTGAGACGGGGAGTTGACAGGGGATGAAAGTCCTCTATAATTCGCCTCCCTGCTGACGGGCCTGACGCTAAGAGCGGAAGCCTAGAAGCCTGATCTTTAACAGAATAACAAGTGATTTTTGTGGGTGCTTCCGGGCGCTTGGCATGAAGCCAATGCATTACGGAGCATCGATGAAAGCAGTAAAGAGCCCATCGATCGCTCTATGACCTTGAAGTTGCTTCGGCACTTTGGGGCAGTCCAGTTAGCTTTAAATTAATTGGAGAGTTTGATCCTGGCTCAGATTGAACGCTGGCGGTATGCCTAACACATGCAAGTCGAACGAGGTAGCAATACCTAGTGGCGGACGGGGGAGGAATACGTAGGGATCTGCCTTTAAGTGGGGGATAACCCGGGGAAACCCGGATTAATACCGCATGATCTCGCAAGAGCAAAGTGGGGGATCGCAAGACCTCACGCTTTTAGAGGAACCTACGTCGGATTAGCTTGTTGGTGAGGTAATGGCTCACCAAGGCGACGATCCGTAACTGGTCTGAGAGGATGATCAGTCACACCGGAACTGAGACACGGTCCGGACTCCTACGGGAGGCAGCAGTGGGGAATATTGGACA